>CAYNJG010000077.1:0-28618 GCA_964397295.1 uncultured Pirellulaceae bacterium | reverse complement strand
GCCAGTTAATCCCTTTTGCGGACGACGAAACACAATCCGCTGTCAGAGTGGACCTTCAACGCTTTATTCAGGCACAGGCGGAAGACGTAACGCTTGCCGCTATCGCCGGAAAGCGCGACTCGGGGTGGTGGCCTTTATTAAAGGCTTTTCTAAAAATGGTCTCCATTAAAACCCTCGTTGCACTCTCACCTGACTATGAATCGAGAAAGAGGCTGAATGAGGTCATTAGGGACACCAAATCTCGAATCGAAGAATTGCTTAAGGTAGAACACGATTTGGTCAAGGCCCTCCACCGCTTTTCGGAGGACCACGCCATTCGAATCCTGACCATTCATAAGAGCAAAGGTCTAGAATTCGATTCGGTTATTATCCTTGGCGTTGAAGAGGAGACATTTTGGGGGAAAGCCGAGGAAGAACGCTCTGCCTTTTTTGTCGGTGTTTCGCGTGCCAAACGACGATTGGTCACAACCGTAAGTAAAACCCGAGATCGACCTCAATCAAAGCCACGGCGCTGGACGGTGAAACGGGTGCCGCACGAAGAATTTCAAGCATATGCGACGCCGTTTTTGAGCTGATCTATTTTATCTCGCGAATCGATTCTACGCTCACGGGCAGGGGCTAGGCGTACATCTATCAGTCAGGATTCAGACTCATCAATGAGCGGGGCATCGAACTCTAGACCAAGCAAGATCCCTTCGAAGTGAATTGTCTTGGATGGATCTATTCGAGCTGCCTACAGGGATAGCCCAGTGAATTAGGAGGCCAAATGTCTAGCGAATACCGATATGATGGATTAGACCCGACAGAGTTACTGGATGGCCATACAAAGGAAACAACCTAAGCCAAAGAAACTGACGCCGCAGATGCGGTTAGGCCAGGAAGCCGTCAGTATGATCGAGCGAGTTTGCCTACAGATGCACTGTGCCTGGTCGCCTACCGGCGCCCTTGATGTGGGCATAGATGGGTTTATTGAGCTATTTGACCGGGAAACGGGCGATGCGCTGGGAAAACACTTAGCAGTTCAAAGCAAGGCGGTCACGACGCTTCCACAGGAGACTGACAGTACCTTCGCATACAGCTGTGATGCCAGGGATCTTCAGTATTGGAAGCAGGGCAACATGCCCGTGTTGTTGATTGTCAGCCAGCCAGACTCTGACTCAATGTACTGGGTCTCAATTAAGGACTACTTCGCAGACCCTGATCACACCACCAACACAGTGCATTTCGACAAGGTCCGAAATCGATTTAGCACAAACACCTATTCAGACCTTGTAAGACTCGGGCGCGATGAGGGGGATGGTCTTTACCTCGGACCCATTCCGCAACCAGAGACACTCGTTAGCAATCTTCTACCGGTGACGAGATTTCCGGAGAGAATCTGGGTGGGAGAAAGCCGTTTCTCGAATGTGAAACAGATCTATCCGATCCTCAACGCCTCTGCGAATCACATCGGGGGAGATTGGATACTGAAAGGTGGTTCAATACTCTCCTTCCAGAATCTCCAAGAAAGGCCATGGAGCAACATCTGTGATCAAGGCACGTGCGAAGACTTTTCAATCGATGAATGGTCGGAAAGCAGCGACCCGGAGAGACAGCGACACTTTGTCGAATTGCTGAATCGATCACTCACCTCTCAGTTGTATCCGGCCGTTCGCTACAGAAATGATCAACGCTGCTACGCTTTCCACGGTGATCTTGCTAGCGCACCGATCAAGGTGCGGTATCAATCGCTCGCCAATCAAGTGTCACTGACAGTAGTCAGCCAGTATGAGAACAGCGGAGCCGATGGCAAGGACTATACCTGGTTAAGGCATTTGGCCTTTCGCGGTCAATTTCAGCGTTTTGATGGGGCGTGGTTCTTAGAAATCACACCGACCTACGTTTTTACTTGGGATGGCATTCGGTTGTACCGATTCCACGAAGAAGCGTTGAAAGGTATCAAACAGTTGGAGAAAAACCGTGCGGTACTATCTGCGTTATTGCTGTGGGCTGATCATCTAAAAGCGGAAAGTGGCGATCTATTTAAACAGCCGATACTTCAGTTTGGGGATCTTTCGCGGTTTGAGCTACCGGTCGGTATAGATGATGACGGCTGGATGGCCATTGAGCCCGGTGATGCTTCTCCCGAGGACGACGAAGTTGTCGATCTTTTCTCTGCGATCGACACCAGGGAAAGTCCATGAACATTTCGCATCTGCAGGAGCCATTGCTAGAGTTCGGGAGAGATACCCACATCGACGTCCGGTTCGGGATCGCTCAGTATTTTCCTTTCGATAAGGATCAAGATACAGCCCCCTCAGCAATCCGGATAGGGTTGATAGGAACAAGCGAAAGCATTGAAGCCCTCTCCCATTGGTTGGAGACAGCCGCAAACGGTGTGGCTGGTAAAACCTCGCCGCGAGTCAATTTTCATCCCGCCTTCCCTGGATTTACAGAGGATAGCTGCTTCGGAGCACGTTTGGTTACGGACGCACGTTGGACCGGCGCTCTGAGCCAAAACGACATCGATGCGCTGTTGGCAGAGCCGCCTACATCCATTGTGTCGTCCGCCGTCGATTCGTTTGTCGACATCATTCGTCGACAGTTAGGCAATAACTCACTGGATGTCGTCATTTGCGCACCACCGGCGGATTTGCTTGAAGCGCTAGACGCCGCGGTTGCAAGAAAAGCAACCGTCTCGGGTGATTCCATCGACGACAGCGCGGACGAGGAAGATGGCGCCAAGGGTCCCCTGCCCCCACCTTTCCACGACCTACTCAAGGCTCGGGGAATGTCGCTCGGGGTTCCATTGCAGATGGTGCGTCCACCAACGTACGGCGCCAGGTCGAAAAAAGGCAGTGATACACCAGCGAGAGCCTCGCTGCAGGATGAAGCAACCCGTGTCTGGAACTTCTTCACCGCTTTGTACTACAAAGCGGGAGGAATACCTTGGCGGCTGGTGCGCGACCCATCGTCCTTCGCTTCCTGTTTTGCCGGTATCAGCTTCTTCAAGAGTTTGGATGGAGAACGGATGTTAACCAGTGTCGCTCAGGTTTTTAATGAACGGGGCGAAGGGATTATCGTTCGCGGTGCGGAAGCTCAGAAAACCGCCGTCGATCGGCAACCCCACTTGAATGAAGAAGACGCGTATTCACTGATTAAAACGGCAATTGCCACCTACCGCACAGAACATCGCCACACACCAGCACGACTGGTCGTCCACAAGACGTCAAACTACGCGTTGGGAGAAATGGAGGGAATCACCAAAGCGGCTCGTGAGCATGATATCGAACTGGTCGACCTAATCACGTTGGTACCGTCGAACACGAGGCTGTTTCGGATGGGCATCAATCCTCCGCTACGCGGAACCCTCCTTAACTTGTCCACAGATCGCAGTATTCTCTATCTACGGGGAAGCGTTGGGTTCTTTGAGATGTACCCCGGCATGTACGTACCACGAGCACTTGAGATCCGAATTGCGAGGGCAGAGTCAACGATGCTGCAAATTGCGAGCGAAATCTTAGCGCTCTCCAAACTCAATTGGAATAACACCCAATTCGATGGCGGAGAGCCCATTACCGTTAGAGCAGCACGACAGGTTGGCGATATTCTCAAGTGTTTGCCAAAAGAATCGGATACCTTCCAACGTGGCTTTAGGTTTTACATGTAGCAACGCGGGATGAGCTCAACGGCGGACAGGGATACTGCCGCGCAGTTTGGCAACGCTAACATATAAAATGTTGCGTATTGACGGCTCAAGTAGTCTGACTTTGAGGCTGTACCGCTTGAAGCCGGCTTCACGCTGCAGCATTGGGTTTTAGAATATGAAAGGAAGCATCTTTCCAGACATCAGTGCCACACCATCGAAAGCGCACCGCGTACGAATCAAACAAGTTCGTAGCCTAATCGGTGAGCAAAGTGACATACAAGCTTCAGTTCGAGGATTAGGACTAAGGCGTATCAACCAAACGGTCGACATCGCCTGCACAGCATCCAATCTAGGAATGGTTCGGCGCGCACGCCACCTGCTAAAGATTGAAAAAGACTATTGGGACTTCCGACGATTATCGGAATTACAGCGGTTGAATATACGGCGTGGTGGGCACACCTTGGCCAAGATGCCGATGGGGTTTGCTATTCCCATTTATATAGCTGATCCAACCCGAGAAGCCCACGATGATGTCATCAACAATGCAACAGGGTCACTCGTTGGCACGCAGGGTCGACAATTTTGCGTAACCAATGCCCATGTCTTGGCGCATTTCCGAACTCGCCGTGAAGAGGACCCGCGTGTCCAATTCCACATTGGCCGTATGGTAGTCGAGCCTGATTCAATACTCGTGTCAGAAAACGACGATCTCGACTTAGCGGTATTCAACCTGGACGGGTATTCACCGCAGGATTTTGCACTGGAAGGTGAAATTCCGTCTCAGTTCTTGGAGGTTAGGCACTGGCCGACGCCGCTTCCGGATATGGGTGCGTTTGTGATGTTCGGAGGTTACCCAAAAGCGCTTCGGGTCACCTCTCCGCAGAAAGTTGTGTTCCAATCCATGAGCTCTGGCTCGGCTTTTGTGCACGACTCTTCCGGACGGAATATCATTTGCCGACTAAACGAAGAAATCGGTCATGCGAAAGCCGCTGGGCTTTCAGTACCCGCAGGAATAGATGTCGCCGGTCTCAGTGGCGGCCCAGTGATCCAAGAACGGTCCTCGCCAGGTGGTATCGTTTTATTGGAGCTGGTGGGATTTATCTATGAATACAACGAGGTCTACGATGCCCTGCGTATTCGCCCGGCCCAGTTGCTGCGATCCGATGGAAATCTGAAAGGTACAAACGCCTAACTACGGACCGGCCAGTCAGGCTGAGCGTCGATGGATGGTTCCTATGTTTGCAGAATCCACACCTCTCTATGCGTTCTTGAACACCAGCAATACCTCTCGTAACTCGTATTGCGTATGGTCGTCCACACGCCGCGCGTAGTTACCAAGTCGCTGCATCCAATTCTCCCCGTTTTGTACGTCACGCGGGCCGTTCTCCAGCGCTTCAACGAACGTGTTTAGACACTGCAGACTATGCTCATGGTGCGTCCAATCCGAGGCACGACCCAGAACACCATCCAGCAAACTTACCTTGAACGTACCGTCCAGGTGATCACTCATCAGTAAATCGATCAGGACCCGAGCGAGCGCAAGGGATGCTTGAAAAGAGATAGAGCGTTCTTCGTGTACGAAGGCATCTACTGCTAGATCCCTCGTGTTCTCAATCCATTGACACAACAGCGAGAGGATCTCTCTTAGCTGATAGTGGTAGGGAGTCGGTGTTTGGGCATCAAGGTCAACTGATTCCGTCGGCGCAAGGTTCCGTTCTATTTTCCGGCTAAATGTCGTGAAGTACATCAGCCACATATGCCAATGAATTCCCTGGAATTGGGATTCAGAGATCATGAAATCAAACAGTCTTAACGACGCGTTCACCGGGCAAGTATCGAGTTCCAGCTCAGGATATCGTTCCAAAGGCTCGTTGAATCGATCCGACCGCTGTTGAAATCGATCATCAAAGAACCGATTAGTATAGTCACCGACTGTCTTGAACAACGCTAGCTCTTCTGATCGCTTAACTCGTTCGAAGTAAAACCAAAGGACAGGACGAGCAGGCGAAAACTCATAGCGCACGCCTCTGCCATTACCATCCGCTCTACCGATTTGATTGTGTTCGATTTCCCGGTACAACACGCTATCCGTGTCGTCTAATAGGGCACATAACCAAATCCGTTGAAATGTTTTTCGCTCAACGAATTTCGTCTGGAGTAGCGTTAAACCAAGGGCAGGCGTCGCTTGCGCCATCGCTCGAACGAAAGGCTTGGAAGTCAGCAGCCACTGAACTGCTTCACTGGCTTCTCGTCTCTCCTCTGAGTGGTTTGGCAAGAATGAACCTGCCCATGATTTAAAGCGAACGGGGAATGACGGTTTTCCGATTGGTTCATCACCGAAGAACACGGGCAAAGGCGTTGGAGACCAGGCTCGACGCCATCGGCCCACGAGTGAGTTGTCGTGATAGATGGACATTAGCTGTGGCCAATGCCGAGATAACAGCGTGTTCAGATCCGAATATCTGCCTTGATTTAGCCACTCAACCGCCAACTTTCGGAAGACCCCAATTCGGCCGGCGCTCAGTCCACCAAACGCCGACCGGACTCCCAGCCAGATGCCTAAGAACATCAACGCGGTGTAGGCCGTAAGCTCCGAGTTGAACCCCCACCGGTAAGGTCCCAAATCTGGCGCCAAACCCAGCGCCTGGAAAACCGAAAAGAACACCAGATAGTGGAGCAACGCCAAGACAAGTAGAATTACGCTCCGATCCAGCATCGTCCATTTGAGTTGTAACTCAAGCTTCCTATCACGCGGTAACAACGCATAAACGGCTAGCACGAGCGAGATCAAGGTAATGAGTGTGCTAGGGCTCACTCGAGAGGGGTTCGTCCAGAACGAAAATACACACGAAGTTGGTGCACATCACTACAACACATCTATAAAGTCTCGCAAACGATCTGCACTAACCGGAAGGCCCTGAGCGGCCAGCGTTTCAATGTAATCGCCAGCTGATTTCGGCGGGTTGCGTAGAGCGGCACGATGACGCTTGGCGACATTGAGTACGAGACCTTGCTTAAGATCGAACTGATTCTCCACAAATTCGTCCGGATGTATCGCCAGCACGTCGTAAGCGGCAAGCACATCCGCCGGAAAGTCCTTCAGGTTAAACGTCACGATTTCTTGCGCGTTGCAGCGAATGGCGGCAGCCAGGACGTGTCGATCGTCTGGATCCGGCAACTCAAGGGCGGAAATCAACGGCTCATAGCCGACGACCAATGCATCTTCAACGGCTGCATCCATGAGTTCACGCGTTCTCGGTAATTTGTCCGCGATTTCCGGACGATCTTTCGCGAGATTACGCATCCACTCGTCATGTATGTGCTCAGTCCATTTGGCGGCGAAGAGTCCTGAGGTTGCTAAATGAAGCAAGAAATCTCGTAGTGGCGCGGGATAGAGCACGCAGGCGTCAAAGACGACCGTAAACGCCACTAATAGCCCATGTCGTTGGTCTGTGCTTGTTCCACGAGCTCATCAAGCGCCGCATCACTATGTTGTTTGCGTGCCTTCCGGTAACTCAGCACGTCCTGATATAGGACCCTACGGTGCGTTCCGGTTTTGGAGAAAGGAATCTCACCCGACTCCAACAGCTTCACAAAATGCGGGCGAGAGACATTCAGAACATTCGCCGCTTCCTGCGTCGTGAGTTCGGCATGGGTCGGCACGATCGTGACGGCATTACCCTGGGCCATTTCGACCAGTAGATCTCGCAGTAGCACTAATGCCTGTTTGGGGAGTATTACGTCATGACCATCCATACTCACATGGGCTCGATCCGCTTTCGGCAAATCACTGATCAGACGGCTCAATGACTCCGCGCTAGCGCGTGCCAGTTCCGCTGCATCTCCGTCAGGTAACACCGCATTGTGAGAACTCATCGCACCAACTTCCTTCATCTGATGCAAACATATTAAACGAAATAAACGAAACGTTCAATCTGTGCCGGCTGGACTGGCAATGGCTTCACGCAAAGTGCCAGCACGGGTTTTGTCCATATTATTGTCATAAAGTAGAGCCAAACTAACCGAAAGCCCTTCTCTTACGGTGTTCGTGTGCTGCCAATTGCATTCGGGTACCTAAAAACCCACGTAAAATTCAACGCACTTGACACGCTTTTATTTTTTGGCCGACGCTTTACATAGACAGGATTTCTTAGTGGCAACCTAAAAAGTACTGTCGGGCTGCGATCGAGCAACACTAGAAAGAAACCCGCCAGTGGAGCCACTGGCGGGCTCAGCAGACGCTAGCTCTGATAAACCACATTCGCCAACGGTTCAGACAACATTGGAGCCTCGCCAGTCCAAGCGCGAGGCGCACTAAACACGTAAAGATTATCGAAGACGTACTTTCGATCGTATTCCGTTGAGCGTTCACCATCGGCCCAGGCTTCAAGCGCATGGCGTATTCCAGCCATCTTCTCTCGGTTCCAGCTATACATCGCAGGCTCACCACTAACCTCTACAACCGCATCCAGATAGTTTGCTGCATCGCGAAGAACCTTTCGCTCCTTCTCCAAAATAGAGTCCGGTGCTTGAGCAACGCTTTGAAGCCAATCCACCACCGCTTCGCAGACTGTCGTTGCCGCGTTCACTTCACAGATGAGTCGTTCGAGCATCGCGAATTGGACACCATTCAATCGAAGAACCTTGGATCCTTGTCCGAATTTTTCAGGGCCCGTATTTCCACTTTTGGAGAGCGGAATTTCAACCGAATGAATGCCAAAAAGTGATGCCGGCGAATCCATCAGCTGAACGCCTAAAGCAGCTAACGTCGATTCCGCCACTCGGTCTTCATCGGGTACATACTCTGAGTCGAAGGTCCACGCGTGCCCCTTCCCTATCGCCCGCAGAACAGCATCGGCTCTGACGTGTCCCAACTCAATCGTCACATTCATGGCGAATTGTATTCGGTCTACCGAGTCAGCGTGACGGCGATCAATGATCTCGCCAGCACCATCGGTAAGAAAAGTCTCCTGGATAGAGGAGTTCACTACATTAATGGCAGCCAACTGATCTCGCGAGTTGGTTTGATAGCCGACTTGTTTGTACGATTGAAAGTTTCTGTGTCCACGACTTCTGGACAGAACATTCAGCACCTCGGTATGACGAGGCGACTCCGCTACGTTTTGGAACAGTTCTTTACGTAGATATTTTGCGAGGCCGGAGATATCCGGGTGCTCAAACGACACCGTATTACGGTTCATTGCGTACTCCTTGTGGGTATTCTATGCACGAGAGCGATCGAGTAGATCGTCAGTG
Source organism: uncultured Pirellulaceae bacterium (assembly GCA_964397295.1). Taxonomy (GTDB): domain Bacteria; phylum Planctomycetota; class Planctomycetia; order Pirellulales; family Pirellulaceae; genus CAYNJG01. The sequence continues at coordinate 19,734 of CAYNJG010000077.1, read as the reverse complement.
GCTCCGCTTCTGTTCCCGCGCTGAAACACAAAAAGTATTTATGGCAAGAATTATCGAGGCAGGTTTAGCGTACTTTCAACGGAAAGCCGGAGCGCCAAGGTGACTGCAGACCTAGCCAAATGGTACCCCTGATGGGAGATGGAAACCAGCGCCGAGAAGGTCGCGGCGGCACGACACTGCACTGGTTGCGGCACACTTGTGGGAAACCTAACTGAGAAATTCGGATTGTATGCATCGACCGGTCTTAGCCCAATTCCTTCCCACGTTGTGCGGCGTCTGAGCAACTCCACGTCGGCCAGAGGCGGCCCATGGCCAAGAACGTGAAAGACGCCGACCAGGTAATGAGCATCAATCCATTCAGCGCCTCCATCGCGGTAATGAATCGAAGGTGACCTTCAGGGTAAATGTCACCAAAGCCAAGTGACGTATACACAACCCCTGAATAGTAGAGATAGCTCATCGGGTGAGTGACTTCCTGTCCCTGAAACACCCCCAACTCAAGCTGGTCTCCTGCCCAGGCATACACCAATGCATAAGCGGAAATCTCAACGACATGAGCCGCGTAGAGCGCAACGACTATCAAAAGTAACTTCAACTCAGCGCCAACCGCCAATGGCGGCACTCTATGGCCCAGCCACAACATCATGCGCTGATGAAACGCAAACGTTGATACCACCAGAATCAACGCTAATACGATTGCAAATGTCATATCTTCTCCCCTAGGTCATTCGATTAATCAATCATCCCGCTCTTAGTGCACGGTAAATGGAGATGGAACCCGTCGCCGTGCGAATGACCTGCTCTTCGGTGACATCCTCGAAACCTGCCGCGCTCATATACTCGGGTAGCTTTCCTTCGGCGTTAGGCGTTGTGTCTTCAACTCCGTCTATCGCCTGGACTGTTCGGCGAAAGAGTGCCCGCATAAGTTGTGTGCGTTGCAGGCCATAGTCTGCGATGTGAAGGCTTCCGCCGACTTTCAAGACAGCTCTCATCTTCTTCAGAATACGGTTCTTCTCAGCGACTGGGGTTTGATGAAACACCAAGCTAGAAACTACTTTGTCGACCGGTGCCAGCTTCTGCGCTAACTCTGGAGTTAGAAATCCCTGATGCCATTCGATCTCTTGGTCGAGCTTCGACGCCTTTCGTCTCGCTCGTGACAGAACCTCTTCGTCCGGGTCGACGCCAACGAGGCGACTGTGCGGCGAGGCAGCTTTTAGACGAGTAATCAGAGAGCCCGTCCCACAACCGACATCGAGAATTATCTCTCCTGCTTGCGGGTCCACGGCTTGCACAAGTTGTTCCCGCCATGTTTTCTCCCTGGTTAGACTAGCGATGGCTAGGTCATAGAGAGCGGTTAGCTTTGCGTTTCCAAGCGCCGGCGTGAAGCTCTTCTCTTCAGCCATGACTAGTGACAGGCCTTCAAATCACGCTTCAAAAGCCACCAATTCACCGGCCACGCGGCAAGAAATCCTGCTGGGATGGCAACGGCAATGCCTAGCCAAAACATCGGTGACAGAACAGAACCCGCCTGCATGCCTCCCACTGCGTAATCCACGGCGTTCATAACAATCTCCATCACGCCAATGGAGATAACCTCACCAATCCAGATGAGCTTCAGTGCTTCCATAAACGTTTTTCCCTGGTGCCGAACCACAGGCACCAGGCCCAACGTAAAGCCTGAAATGTAGGCCAGCGTTGTCGCCAATATTATCGTTGGCCATACGCCAAGCCCTAGGCTCACGCCAATCAGTAAGCCCGCCACCTCGCCAATCACACACCCTGTTAAACAGTGTAGCGTTGACTGTGCGGAGGTCACAAACGGGTTTCCGTGATGTTGATGATGTGTTGTTTCAGTCATATCCAAACCCTCTTTCAGTTTTCTTCGATCATTCACTGCGCTACCGCATCCGCCAGTCGTCTCTCTGCTTGTGCAGCGCTGAGTTCCTTAACCAAGCTGTAAAGCACTGGGACGAGAAGCGTTGTGATAATCGCCACCAACATGCCGCCAAATGACGGAATCGCCATCGGCACCATGATGTCCGAGCCTCTTCCTGTGGATGTGAGTACGGGTATTAGCGCCAGAAGAGTTGTTGCTGTGGTCATCAGTGCCGGTCGAATACGTCGGCTCGCTCCCTGAATCACCAGACGCCGAATCTCTGCATTCGTGGAGGCACTGTTTTTGGCCATTGTTTGGTCCAAATAGGTGGCTGTCACCACACCGTTGTCAGTGGCTATGCCAAACAGCGCTAAAAACCCAACCCAAATGGCCACACTCATGTTCACCGGTCCCACTTGGAACAGTTCTCTGAGGTTTGCCCCGAGGACATCGAAATCCAGGAAGCCCTGGAAGCTATAAAGCCAAATCACCAAGAACCCACCCGACCAAGCAACAGCAATGCCGCTAAAGACAATCAACGTGGTCATGACCGACGAAAATTGCAGGTAGAGAATGAGGAAAATCACAAACAGCGAAAGCGGCAGCACTACAGATAGTGTCTGCTGGGCTCGAAGTTGATTCTCGTAGTTACCAGCAAAGGAGTAACTCACGCCGTTTGGCAATACGAACTCGCCGCGCTCGATTTTCGTCTGCAAAAAAGCCTGAGCTTGCTCAACAACGTCCACTTCGGCCGCCCCGCTGACCTTGTCAAATACGACGTAGCCAAGGAGGAAGGTGTCTTCACTCTTAATCGCCTGTGGACCCCGCACGTAGCGAATCTCTGCCAGCTGGCCAAGAGGTATTTGCGCACCGCTCGACGTTGGCACAAGAATGCCTTCTAGCCCCTCGGGCGTATCTCGAAGTTCACGGAAGTAACGCACCCGAACCGAATAGCGCTCTCTACCTTCAATTGTACTCGTCACCGGCTTACCGCCTACAGCCACTTCAATGACTTGCTGTGCATCACTGATGTGAAGCCCATAGCGCGCCAGCGCTGCTCGGTCGAGGTCTATCTCCAAATACGGCTTACCCACCAACCGGTCAGCCGTCACGGTGGACCCTTCGATGCTCGGCACTTCTTTTAGAAGCGTTTCTAACTGAAGCGCCACAGCTTCAATCGTATCCAGGTCAGGCCCCTTCACCTTTATGCCCATGGGGGCTCGCATCCCGCTTTGTAGCATGACAATTCGAGCCGCAATGGGTTGCAGTTTTGGTGCAGACGTTGTGCCGGGTAGATTGGCTACGGAGACGATTTCGCGCCAGATATCATCCGTTGAGCGAATATGGTCTCGCCACTGCCGAAACGGTTGGCCGTCTTCGTCGGGGATGAGTTCATCGTTTGCGTCTTTAAGAAACTCCTCTTTTTCATCGTCGTAAGCGAAGCGCATCGTGCGACCATCGCTGTCCGTTCGATACTCCGAGTGATAGTTGATGACGGTTTCAAACATGGAAATAGGCGCCGGGTCTAACGGTGTATCTGCTCGCCCAAGTTTCCCGACCGCCGACTCTACCTCTGGAATCGAGGCAATGGCCTGGTCCAGTATCTGCAGCGAATCCTGTGCTTCTCCAATCGATGCATGAGGCATCGTAGTAGGCATGTAGAGATACGAGCCCTCATCCAGGTTGGGCATAAACTCCTTACCAAACCCAGGAAGTGTGCGGTTCACCGCTTGCCAAGCACTGCTTTGCCGAACCCCATCCGGCGCAAAGCTAAAGACGTTGTCGAACCCCAGCCAGGTTGTCAGTCCCAACGCCGTGACTATCAACGGCGCTGCCAAAAACTTTCCTTTGTGCTCGAGGCACCAGCTGAGAATTCTTGGGTAGGCGCGCTGATAGGCGCGAAAGCCAAGAAGCAGCCCACCGATTAACACCACGACAAAGAGCAGGTTCACAAAGAGCCCACGACCAGGTCCAAGTGGAAGCCAGGATTGCGCCAAAAAGACGGCCACAATCGCAGCTACCAGTAAACTCGCTGCCAAAGTTAGGTTGTCGGTAACCCACTCTGGGATGGCGACATGCTTCTTTGCCAACTGAAGCACGCTGTAGCCAATCAGCAACAGGCCAGCAAACACGCTATACCAAATCGCAATACTCAATCCGACAACAACCAGCCCGACATAGAAGAGGTTCTTCAAACGCTCGGATTTGACCTTCGTGCCAAACAACAGCTGTGCTGCAGGCGGGATGATGGCTAAGGCAACAATCACGGCAGCCACCAGTGCAAAGGTTTTGGTGAACGCTAGCGGTGTGAAGAGCTTTCCTTCTGCTCCGCTCATCGTAAACACCGGCAAGAAGCTAACCACTGTAGTCGCCACAGAAGTCAGCACGGCACCGGCTACCTCTCGAGTGGCTTCAAACACTATCTCAAGAGGCGAGTCCTCCGGGTCTGCCTCGTCCATGTGCCTAAGCACGTTCTCACAGATAATCACGCCCATATCGACCATGGTGCCGATGGCAATGGCAATGCCAGAGAGCGCCACGATGTTGGCCGATACGCCAAAGAGTTTCATCGCGATAAAGCACATGAGCACGGCCACAGGCAGCAATGCACTGATGAGAATAGAGCTTCTTAGATGCATGACCATAATCAGCACCACAATCATGGTGATGAATATCTCTTCTGTCAGTGCATCGCTTAGTGTGCCCAAGGTTTCGTATATCAGGCTCGTGCGGTCGTAGAACGGCACAATGGCAACCTGACTTAAGGTGATGCCCTCCGGCCAGGCTTCCTGAGCGTTTGCTCGAAGCCAGGCAATCCACCCCTCTTGATTGAGTGCGTTATCAACGAACCCATCAAAGCCTTCTGTTGAAGCAAACGCTTGAAGTGTGGCTTTACTTGTTTTCTTGTAGTCGATAATCGCTTTTGACGGCAGCCCAGGAGAGACCTCTGCAATCTTCTCTTTGGTGTTGCCAATCGCTTCTAATGGGTTGAACCCGTAGCGCACGACAACAACGCCGCCCACCGCTTCTGCTCCACCTTTATCTAGCGCCCCTCGGCGTAGTGCTGGCCCCTTGGCCACGTTGGCAACATCTCGAATGCGAATCGGCACGTTCTGATTCTCACCAACGACTATCTCTTCGATGTCCGCAATGCTCTCTATGAAACCAAGGCCACGAATCACATACTCAGCACCATTCACTTCGATGGTGCGCGCTCCCACGTCCAGGTTTGACATCTTCGTGGCTTGAAACACCTGGTCGAGGCTTACCCCATGAGCGCGCATCGCATCCGGGTCTACATCTATCTGGTATTCCTCTCGGTAGCCCCCGATAGAGCCAACTTCACTGACCCCTTCAGCGGCTAGCAGTGCGTAGCGCACATACCAATCCTGAACCGTTCGCAGCTCCTCCAGTCCCCAGCCTCCGGTGGGATTTCCAGACGGGTCTTGCCCCTCGAGCGTGTACCAATACACCTGGCCAAGCGCTGTGGCGTCCGGTCCAAGTGCCGGTTGCACATCAGAGGGCAGCGTTCCTCGCGGGAGGCTGCTTAGTTTTTCAAGCACCCGACTTCGGGACCAATAGAACTCAATGCCTTCTTCGAAAATGATGTAGACAGTTGAGAATCCAAAGAACGAGTAGCTCCGAACCGTCTTCACGCCCGGCACTCCCAGAAGGGCGACAGTGAGCGGATAGGTGATTTGGTCCTCTACATCCTGCGGCGAGCGGCCCATCCACTCTGTAAAGACAATTTGTTGGTTTTCACCAATGTCTGGTATCGCATCCACCGAAACCGGAGACCTTGGCAAACTGCCAAGCTCCCAGGAAAACGGTGCAACCATCGCCCCCCAGCCAATAACGCCAGCCAGCAGTAGAAACACGATGAGCTTTCGCTCAAGGCAAAAGCGAATCAGCTTGTCTAGAAAAGAGTAATCTTGCTTGTCCATGCCCCCCTCCCCTAGTGGTTATGGCCGCCGGTGGAACCGCCGCCATCTGGATTCATCATGCTGGGCTTCGCTTGTATCTGAAGCGCGCTATCGATTTTGAAGTTGCCCGATACAACCACCAGGTCTCCTTCTGACAGTCCACTAGTGACGATGTAATCGTCTCCAGCTCTTGCTCCCAACGTCACCTCTCTTCCTAGATAGGTTGGCTTATCCGCGTGCAGGTCCTCGACATACACCACAGCGCGTTGGCCGGTTAACAAGGCGGCAGAGGCAGGAATCACAATCGGCGGCTCAACACCTTCCATGGATTCCACCGCAAACCCGAGTGACTCGGTTTTCACCAGGTCCATTCCGCAGACTGGACACTTGCCCGGTTCATCGCTCAGCACCTCTGGGTGCATGGGTGATACCCACTTGCCAGCTAACTTCTCATCAACGACTTTGCCGCCTGTAGCCAACCGGGCTGACACACTGGCGCGCACGAACATATCCGGTTTGAGCCGACCATCACTGTTATCAACGTTGACCCGGACCTTTACGGTGCGGGTTTTTGGATTCAGTACAGGGTCTATGAAGGCAATTTGGCCGTGAAATATCTCTCCGGGAAATGCCTCTGTGCTGAATTCCGCGTCCTGACCGTATCGAAGCCACTGGAGGTCAGACTCATAAGCATCTAGCTGCACCCACACTGAACTTAAGTCAGCGACGGTGAAGATTCGGCTTCCCGTATCCACATACATGCCCTCTTGTGCATCTTTGTGAATCACCACACCACTGGCTGGCGAGAAAATCGTGACGTTCTCTTGCGGCTTACCGGTCTTTTCGAGCTGTTTGATTTGTGAAGCCGTCAGGCCCCACAAACGAAGCTTGTCGCGGGCCGCTTTCACGGTTCCCTTCGCTGACTCTCGAAGAGAACTCAACCCGCTCTTTGAAACTTCCCTCAATCCACGATTCGCTTGCAAAAGTTCTTCCTGAGCCGAAAACAGCTCAGGGCTGTAGAGCTCCACCATGTGGTCGCCTTTCTTAACCGTTAGCCCTGTGTAGTCCACAAACAAACGGTCTATTCGGCCAGGTATCCAGGCCGTGATGTAGGCAAGATTCGTCTCGTCATAAGTAACCTTGCCCACCAATCGAAGTGAGGCCACGGGGAAGCGTCGCTCAGCTGGTGCGGTTTCAATTCGCATCAGCGCTTTTTGTGAGGCGCTGACACTTAACTGGCGACCCATATCCATGTCATCGGATGCCTGCTCTGGCACTGGGATTAAGTCCATCCCACAAATCGGGCACTGCCCTGGACCATCTCGTTGAATGTGCGGATGCATGGAACAGCTCCACACCTCAGCTTTTTGCTTCAACGGGTCTGAGTGTTGGGAATGGTCCACCGGTGACATTTGCGGGCTCTCCGACATCTGCCCCATGTCATGGCCTGCGTGTGGGTCCGCTGGAGCTTCAGCGTTCGTGGACGACATCTGATGCTCTTCACCTTCGTCTGAGCACGACGACACAGCGCCTAGCATTAGTAGAATCGACAGCGCTGCGACGGCCCAACGAGAGCGCATCATAGGGAATATGTTTTCACTGATTTTCATGTTCGCTCTCCTGTTTTGGCTCGAGGGGTTGTCCGATTAGTTTCTCTATGAGCGTTCTTGCCTGGTTGTGGTCAGTGATTGAGCGTGCATACGACAGCTCAAAATTTAGTAGCACACGTTGTGAATCGATGAGTTCTGCAAAGGGAGATGCGCCCGCGCTATACGCGCGCTGAGTAGCCGCTAACGACTCATTTGCTTTGGGTAGCAGCGTGTTTTTATAGAGGTCAATTTGACGTTCTGCATCACGAAGCTTAAAGAGCGCCGTGACGGTATCGGCATGAAATCCGTTTAGAAGCTGGTCCCTTCGGTATTGCTGCCGATGAATTTTCGCCTCGGCTTCCTTGACGCCAGCGTCGTAGCTGGAGCGCCATATTGGTAACGTCACCCCGACTGAGGCAGACAGCGCATTGTCTCCGCTGTCTGCAACTCCCGGCATCCTCGCTTCACCCGTGGCGATGTAATCAACCCCCACGGTGAAGTTCGGCAAGTAGTTCTTCTTCGCCCTCTCTTTCAGAGCTCTTGCTGACTTGATGTCAAAATCCGTGGCCTGAAGCTCTGGGTTATTCAGGGCCACCCGTTCAAGGATTTGCTCATCGCTGAGCGGAACTGCAAGGAAGGACACATCGGTTGGGAGGGAGAACAACTCCGTTGTGGGCCGATTGAGGGCAGCGTTTAACCGCGCACTTAGCGGGGAGCGCCGGTCTGCCAAGCTCGCCAATCGATTCTCGATGTTGCCAAGCTCAACTTGGGCGCGAATCACATCCGCGTGTGTTGCGGCACCCGTTCCGTAGCGTGCTCTTGCCACTCGCTCCAGGTGCAGCACCAAGTCTCTGTTGCCTCGAACAATCTCTATCGACTGCCCCAGGTAGTAAAGCTCATACCAAGCGCTGGCGACCTCTGCGATGACTTTGTTTCTAACGGAGGCTATTCGCTCGGCCGCTGCTTTGGCGGACTCACTTGCCGCCACACCCTGCAGGCGAAGCTTTCCAAACCAGGGCAAGGTTTGAGAAAGACCAATCGCATGCTCTTGCGGCCCAACTCGGGTTTCTACCTCTTCAAAAAAGTAGCGGTAGCTAAGTTTAGGGTCCGGCAACGCGGTCACCTGTGGCACTCGCTCAAGCGCTGCTCGGTGCATTTGATAGGCAGCGTTTATCTCTGGGTTGTTCTCCAGCGCGTAGTCCACAAGAGAGCGAAGCTCGTTCACCTCAAGCGCCCCTACAGAGGGAACGCCCGAGTGATGCTTAACAACGCGCTCCTCACTGATGCCCTGATAAGTGGGGGCTGAAGGCGCAGCTGATGTTTGTTCTGGCTTTGGCCCCAGCGCTGAGCAGCCCGCAAGCGTGCTCAGTGCCAACAACCAAAGCGCCCCTTTGGGGACTTCTCTTAACTTAATGTTCATGGCTTGAGTGGTCATGTTCTGGTTGCTCATTGCTGCTCTCTTCGTCTGCGTGTTCTGGAGCAGACTCTGAAACCGGCGCTTCATGGTGCGAGCCGTGATGCCCAACTCCACTGGCGGCTTCCAGATAGGGTGTATAGGCAGCTTTGTCTAACTCTGGCAGTTCAGTCACAAACGCCACGACTGGCCAGAGGTCAGCGTCTGAGTGAGATGCACCCCATGCCGGCATGCCCGTCATCTTGATGCCGTTTTTGGTTATCCAATACAGCTCGCCAGCACTTAGGTGCTCAGCGGAATGTGATAACTCAGGCGCTTTTGGATTAAGCCCCTGCCCCATCGCCCCTGGTCCCTTTGCTGGGCTTCCATGGCAGCTAACACACATCGCTTCGAAGTCGTTTGCACCGGCACGCTTCATCTCTTCGGTGAAATCGGGAACAGCCACCTCTGCTGCTCGTCGCTCAACCGACGCGTGCATGGTAGTTTTCATCAGCCAATTGCTTATTGGCCAGTGCGGGTCAGTAGCACCCACGTTGTAAATCCCTGAGTAGGCAAAACCTATTCCAGCTAGAAGTGCCAATACGGCACTGACTACCAGGGTGCTTAAGATGGTTTTCATAGCGCATCTCCACGCGTCGAATGTTTTTCTGTCAATTCACGAGTCCTGCGCGCAACCAATCGGTCAGGCACAGAAAATTACCGATACAGAATCTGCAACGGTACTGAATTGACGCTATTCGAGTTGTGAGTCGTAGCGACTTACGGGCGAGGCGGACGGGTGCCAGGAGACATAACCAGGCGGTCCTGTGGAGAGAAGCGTGGCTCTATTTGTCTGCAAAGAATTCGATGCCAGCAACACTGGCGAATCATCTTCTAAATCGATTTTGACAATCGTAGCTGTTGGAATCAGCGCACCCGTATCGCAACTCACAGCCATCGCTGAGTTGCAATCGGGACACTCGCCATGCGGACAATCGGATTCAGCAGGTGCGTTGGCAGGTGTTTCATGATGCTGATGCGCGCCATGACCCGCCTCATCGGCCGTCGTCATCGACGCCGATGCACAGGGACAGACCAAATTGACGAATACAAACGTCAAGGCTGTCAGCAGATGTAGGGCTTTTTGGATTCGCATCACGTATGATACGTTATACCCCTATGGGGTATCCGTCAATCAGTATCGAGGAGTATTAACCAATCCATGACCGATTTCTCAGAAGAACGTCAAGCAATTTCCCGTCGGCTTAAGCGCATCGAAGGTCAAGTGAAGGGTTTGAATCGCATGCTGGAAGAGGACCGGTATTGCATCGACATACTTCATCAGGTTCAGGCAACAAAAGCGGCGCTCACCAAAGTGGAGACTGAGTTGCTTCGAGATCATGCGCAACGATGCGTGGACGATGCGCTCAAGAAAGGCTCTCTCAAACAAAAACGAGAGAAAATTCTAGAGCTTGTTGGGCTGTTCGAACGCGTCCGAGCATAGACGAACGTAGATGAGCGTTGTTGTCGGGAGCCCGTCAAACGGCGAGGGACGAAGGGAGCGCCTAGGAAATTTTCCATCCCGTCCAACTGACATCACTCGCGTACGCGATTGGGATGCGTCCGAATACTGCATTAAAAACCCACGCGCCAACGGAATGGCTTAGACATGACGGATACCAGAGAGAAAAATCAGAACGCCCTTATTCTGCTGATCGATGATGACCTCTCAGCCCTCGAAGTGACAAGGAAACTTCTACACTCACTGGAGTTTCGGGTAGTTGAAACATCACACGCCGAACAAGGAATCTTCCGAGCGAAAACGGGGGAGCGACCGGATCTCGTACTAACGGATTTCCACATGCCTGTGAAGAACGGCGTCGAGGTGATCATGGACATTCGAGCCTGGGCTGGCGAGGACATCCCGGGGATCGTCATGAGTGGGGATAGATCGCGTGCGATGACGGACATAGTGGCTGGAGCTGCCCTACCCCTACTAAGCAAACCGTTCCAACGAAGTGAATTGTTCGAGCTGATCGTCAACACCCTGTCAGACTAGAAAGCCAACACAAACTGGAGATCCATCATGTTGCTGTATCGAGCTGATAAACGCACTTTCAAGATCGGTGAAGTCATTCAATCCGCGAATGAATTCGCCACAAAGAACCCACCCGGTTCGAACGCGGTTGAGCAACTCTTTGACACCATGAAACCAAAAGGGAAGCCAAATCGATTTGGGTGTCTGTTTCTTTTCGACGACCTAGTTCATGCGAAGAAGCACTGGTCAAAAATGACCGATGGAAAACTCTATGTGGTGGAAACGAATCCGGACTCCATCTTGCACCGAGGAGATATGCAGTTGGTTGATCAAGCGTATAAGTCAGGTGACGATGGGGAGCGGCAACGATGCGCCAAAGAATATTGGGGTGGCACTGAAACACAGGGATCGGTGATCGAAACCCTAGTCGAAAAAGCAACGGTAGTCGATGTCGTTTCCAAAGACCAAGAGGAACGCAAAGCCTATTTGAACAGCTGGACGCTCGGCTAAGTGGGATGACATGTTCCGTTGGATAGAAGTGAGCCTTGGCCTAACCACGGCATTGCCAAAAGCCCCACTCCGTCCAACAACAGCGCTGCGGCGGGTTCAAACCACCCGTGACGCTCTGGCGCAATTGATCGAGACATTGCGTGGGCGACGCTCCTAGTCATCGGGCAACTTGTGCGCTGTGTGCAACACGAGACGAAAGACAGGATCCGGCTTGATTGGTAAAGCCAGGTATTCATAGGCGCTAGGACAAGCACCACGAGAATGTCGCAGATCGTCGGATGCTGCTTTCAACGATGGCGTTCCCACGCATCAATCTTTGTTACTAGCGCGACCGGACAGGCATGTTCCTTCGCGGACCTGCCTTGGATTCGGGCGATCAGTTCCGGAATCGCACGCATTTCGCAGCCAGGCGTTGCCATCAGGAAAGCCAAAACGAAGGATGCACCGAGGTGGGCATAAAAGTACGCCAACCCCATATTGAGCGGGATGCCCCAGATGAGGTTGTCTAGGTCGCCGGTCGCAACATACCCGATGATGGCTAGAACGAGCAACAACAAGCTCCAGACCAACACCGGCTGATGCCCCCAGCGTTTCGCGAAGCCAATGTTCACCACATCGTTGAGTAACCACAATGGCATCACTAAGACGACAAATCGATCGACGAATGTTTCCCACGGAAACGCTGACGTGTGGTTCCAATCTGACAGGCCTTCCCAGAGGACATAGAGACACAGCAGACCAAGGAGTCCCCGAAGGGATCGCCCAATTGGGCCCGGTCTCGTCAGCGTCCCAGCTTCAACCAACTGGAATGGTTCCAAGTGTGACATTTACAGTTTCCCGCACTAACGACAAGATTCGGATGACTCCTAACAGCATTTGCCGTTTTGGATCGGCGGACATTTGACGTTCCCATACGAACAAAAGACGCAACAATCGCCCTTCAGTGGCCGCAGCAGCGCACCACAGCCTTTACAGTCGTAGTAGAACTGGCAGGCATTCGTTGGCATTTCTTCCTTTTCGACATGGTGGCAGTTTGGGCACGTCAACGAAGAGTACTTTTCGATCGCCTCACTCATCGCGCGTATCCCGCTGGACTCGAGCCGGAAAACCGACCGCTGTCGACGCATCGGCTATCGCACCAACGTTCGTCAACGAGCGGTCGTAGGTGGCCGTGGCGGTTTTGTCTTCAAAATTCACATCGACACGATGTACGCCACTGACACGAGACATCGCGCGTTTCACGGTGATTGGACAGGCCGCGCAGGTCATGTTTTCAATGGTAAAGACCTGCTCGGCTAGCTCAACGGTGTTTGGGCTTGCCCGAGCATCGTCATCGACGATCAACCATAACAGTAGCGTTGCCAAAGCTGCGCTAGAAGCGATATTCGTTCGTATCATCGATTTGTCCTTTCTAGTAGAAGAGTGGCGCCCACCAGTCGATCGACAGGGCCGAACCGACAAGTGCGAGGGCGCACCACAACGCAATTTTGGTCAAGCGATTTGCAGCGGGACTGCCACAGTAGGAACCGTCCGCGCAGATCTCAACCTTGGCTCCGTATACTCGCCAGAACCCCAACCCCAGCACCCCTAACGTGAATGCGGCCACATACCCTTGATAGGGAGCGAGCGCAGACAAGGTTCCAATCCATGCGCCGCTGACGCCCATCGTCACCAATACCAAGGGAACCACACAGCACGACGAGGCAAATATCGCCCCAAGTACGCCAACGACGGCCGCCAGGCGACCGCGCGGGGTTCTATCCGTGATTGACTTGTCGACCAAGGTTCACCTTGCATGGCTCATTGATCGCGTTATGGTAGACCCTGTAGTAACTACAGGGTCAAGCGGATGACGAACCCCAGGCAGCACCAGACGCGAGGAAGCTTGGCGCAACGCAGCGGTGTCAACGCAGAGACGATTCGGTACTACGAAAAAATAGCACTCCTCCCCTTACCCGAGCGAATGAGCAATGGGTATCGACGCTATGGGGAGGCTCATTTTCAGCGCTTGTGTTTCATCCGCCGTTGTCGTGAACTCGGCTTTTCATTGGACGATGTGCGCGGACTGTTGTCGCTCGTGGACGTCGACGCGGTGTCGTGCGATCAGGTCAAACGCATTGCAGACGATCACCTTGCCGACATTGCGGACAAGATAGCCGATCTAAGGAAGATGCAAGGCACGTTGCGTACGCTCGTCGAAAACTGTACGGACGACGATGCGCCAACGTGCCCAATCATCGACGCACTCCAAGCCGACTGACGATCTTCGGTTACGTGACCTTTACAGTGGATCACCAATGAAAGGCTCACCCAAGGAAAACCGAGATACTTGAATTAACAAGTTTGATTGAACGAATTCGTTCTTAGAAGGGCCTCATACCGTAACAACTAAGGTTCGGCCACGGATGTCGAGGCATCTGATGTGGTGGCTCCATCTGAATCATCGGCTGACGTAGGGCTCTGGTAGGCGAGCAATCGCAATGCGTTGAAGACTACCAATACGGTAGAGCCTTCGTGCACCAGAACGGCAGCCCCGATACTGAGCCCGGCCAATGTGGTCGGCACGAGGATTGCCACGATGCCGAGACTCATCCACAGGTTTTGTCGAATGATACGGCTAGTGGCGCGACTTAGTCCCACTGCGAACGGTAGATGGCGCAAGTCATCAGCCATCAGTGCAACGTCGGCGGTCTCAAGTGCGACATCGGAACCGGCCGCGCCCATGGCAATACCAACCGTCGCATTAGCCAACGCCGGCGCATCGTTAACGCCGTCACCCACCATCGCTACATCCGCTTCCTGGCGCAGTCGGCGGATCGTCTCGACCTTATCTTCCGGCATCAGGTCGCCACGCGCCTCTGTCAGACCAATTTCACGCGCCACTGCATCAGCTACTTGCTGATTGTCGCCTGAGATCATGATCATCCGCTGCACACCAAGTGTGTGAAGCCGATTGATGACCTCTCGGGCTACGGGTCGCGGTGAGTCCATCAGACCCAACACACCCAGGTAACGATCGCCTTTGCGTACGATCATGGTGGTGCGCCCGGTTGTTTCGAGTTCCTCGACGACGCTGCGAATCTCTTGCGGCAATGGCGAACCATCCACCTCGTTGAACAAATCGTCTTTGCCGATGTGAGCAATCTCCCCGTTAACCTGTGCCTCGACTCCCCGGCCGGTGATGCTTTTGAGATCACTGGCAATGTACGTTGGCGCCTCAACCAACAATTCCGTCCCATCCCGCACTACCGCCGCTGCCAACGGATGGTCGCTCAGGGTTTCGACGGCGATCGCCACTTGTAGCAGTTCAAGCACATTCCCCCCCGTCGCGGGTCGCACATCAAGTAGTCTCGGCCGTCCCTCCGTTAACGTTCCGGTCTTGTCGAATGCAATCGCCTGCAGGCGGCCGAGGTTCTCCAGAGGTCCGCCGCCCTTAATCAGTACTCCACCTCGGGCGGCTCGGGCAATACCGCTCAATACTGCACTGGGTGTCGCAATGGCCAGCGCACAGGGACTGGCCGCAACCAAGAGGGCCATGGTGCGGTAGAAACTGGTACTCATTTCCTCGTCAACGAAGAAGCCGACGAACAGGACAACAATGGCCCCAAACAGCACGGCCGGCGTGAATATGCGCTCGAAACGGTTCGTAAACTGCTGTGTCGGTGACTGGTTTGTTTCCGCTTCATTGACCATTTTCACAACCCGAGCCAGCGTTGATTCACTGCTCACGCGCGTCACGTAGATGTGAAGTCCTCGGTTGCCGTTTACCGTACCGGCAAACACGCGACTTGCGGTATCAACAGCGTCCACATTCCGTGACGCGTGCTCGATGTCAGCGACCGGCTGTTTATCAACGGGCACGCTCTCGCCGGTGATGGGCGCCTGGTTGACACTGCTCTCTCCTTTGACCACGAAGCCGTCGGCGGGCAAGCGGGAGTTCGGCCGCACGAGCACGACATCGCCAACCGCGAGTGCCTCCACTGGCACCTCTTCAATCTTGTCCTCGACAACGCGCTGCGCCGTCTCCGGCGCCAACTCGGCCAATGCCTCAATCGCGCGTTTGGCGCGGCCCATGGCATAGGCCTCGAGTGCGTGGCCAAGACTGAAGAGGAACAATAGAAGCGCACCTTCGGCCCACTCCCCAAGCAACGCTGCGCCGATTGCCGCGACCAACATCAGGGTGTCGATTTCGAATTCGCGAGCGCGCAAGTGCGCAATGGCTTCCTTGAACGTGAACCAGCCACCAAAAAAGTAGGCCGTCACGAGCAGTGATTGCCCGACCCACTGAGGTGCCTCGGAAAATGATTGGAACCACCACCCCGATAATAAGCAAATGCCGCACAACGCCACGAACACGAGTTCCGTTTTCTCGCCAAATACAACACCGTGTACGTGTCCGGCCTTGTCGGGTTCGGTGACAACACCGAACAGGGTATCCAGCCTCCCTCGAATTTGATCCTCATTGGTCTGTTCGCGATCGAATTCAATGCGGACCCTGCCGTCCGGCGATACAAGCGCTTCGAGGACAGCGGGTGTGCTGGAGAGTTCGCGCGTCAGGCGTTTCGCCCGCCTAGCCGCCAGCGGCGCGATGTTTACGAACACATGACCGTATTTGCGGTCCAGCTCGGCACCCGATTGCTCGGCGAACTGCCGCAACACTTGGAGCGGCAAAACTTGGGCATCGTAGTGGATGCACAACTGATCAGGTTCGTCTGTAGGGCGCTCGACTAGATGCGTGGCGTCCACGCCAGCCTTCGCTGTGATCCGATCATGCAGCCTTCGCAGACATTGGTCACTCGCGTCCGGAATGTTCGGTAATAGCAGGTCAATATCGATTCGAGTATTGGTTGTCATTCGCCGCTCCTTAAGCTGATGTCGTTTTGATCGATATGAGCAAGAACACCCGTCGCAATCGTCTGGCGGTTCTCCGATAGCAACCGTTCACGATTGATTTGGTTAAGTGCATAAGACACCCCCGATCCGAGTGCGCCCTTTTCCTGGCCCTCGGTTCGCGTGTCACCGTGGTGTTCGTGAAAATAGTGCCAGGCGATCATGCCGACCACGAGAATGAAACAGATCACGCTGCTGATGAGATAGGCCACGGGAAACCACTTAAGTTTGCTCATCGTGTTGTTCCTTTTATCGGTCCCAAAATGTGTTGTTCCAGTGTCTAGTCTGTAATCTCAATCGACGATTGAATCTCCGTAATGAAAATCCAACCGGCAGAAGGCTGGCCAGTCTTTGCGTTGTCCCGAATGGCCGCGACGGCCTCAGCGGTTCGGGATTCGTCATCGCAGACCAGTTCTAACTTGACCTCGTTGATGACCTTCTGGCCAATCTCAACGGAGTAGCGTTGCTCCTGACTGCTTAGTGCCTTCAACATGCCTTGGACATCAACCACCGAAATGTTTCTGAAACCGGCGCTGTTTAAAGCGTTGACGACATCTGCGACGCGATTCCGAAGAATAAACGCCTTAACCTCTTTCACATTCATATTTCACCTCTGAAATCTGTGTATTCGTTTTGAAAACTCGTCTCATGATCGACTCCACAGCTCGTACCTGTAACGGGCGACGCTATATTTCGATTCAAAACCACCGTACCGACCAACGGTCGGTGATAGCGCGTCGAAGACGGGCGAATCGGTTTTTCCGACTTGATAAATTGGTTGATTCATCGCGTTTTCTCCACGCCCGATAATCTCTCTACACGTGATTCAACCCACTCATAAATCACCGGCAACAAAATCAATGTGAGTAAGGTCGATGTGACCAGGCCTCCAACCACGACGGATGCGAGTGGACGTTGCGTCTCCGCGCCAACACCCGATGACAGTAAGAGCGGGATAATCGCCAGAATCGTTGTAAACGCGGTCATCAACACGGGACGTAACCGGAGCTCGCAGCCTTTGCGAACTGCATCGGATAGCGACAGGCCCTCGTCTCGAAGTTGGTTAATGAACGAGATCAGCACAACGCCGTTGAGCATTGCCATACCGAACACTGCAATAAATCCTATTGCGGAAGGCACCGACAGGTACTGACCTGAGATAAAGAGCGATACCACACCGCCGACTGCCGCAAACGGTACATTCGCGATGATCATGGTCGCGAACTTCATCGAGTTGAATGCCGTATACAGCAAGACAAAGATAAAAAAGATCGTCAGCGGTACGATGATCGACAATCGGTCGAGCGCGCGCTGCTGATTCTCAAATGCCCCACCCCACTCGATCCAGTACCCCGGCGGTAAATCGATTTGTGTGGCGATTGCCGCATTGGCGTCTTGCACAAAACCATCCACATCGCGGCCTCGCACATCCATCTGGATAACGGCGTAACGTTGCAGTTGCTCTCGTCGAACAAACGAATAACCCTCGGCGACACTAACGTCTGCGACCGCCGACAGTGGCACGACGGCTCCGCTACTGGTCTTGAGTGGAATACGCTGGATGGACTGTACCGACGCCTTTGAGGAGTCATCGAGCCGCGCCGTGATATCGAATCGGCGTACGCCATCAATTAGCGTGGAGACCGGTTCGTTGCCGATACCGGTGCGCACGACCGACAAGACATCGTCGGCATTCAGCCCAAATCTCGCCAGTTGATCCCGTTTGACCTGAATCCGGATTTGCGGTTTACCCACGTTAGCCTCTAACGAAAGATCGGCAACGCCCTCCACATCGGCAATCACATCGCGAACCTCCGCACTCAAACGATCCAGTGTGGCGAGGTCTTCTCCGTAGATTTTTGCGGCCAACGTCGCTCGAACACCGGAGATCAATTCCTCGACGCGCATCTGAATCGGCTGCGTAAACGCAAACACGGCGGTGGGAACAGCCTCCTCCATGGTTTCACGCATGTCCTCGGCAAGCTCGTCAATCGAGCGTGCCCATTCGTCTTTCGGCGTTAGTCCGGTGTATATCTCCATGTAGTTGGCGTCTGCGGTTTCACCCTTCTCGGCGCGACCGATCATGGCAATAGTGGTCGCCACTTCCGGGAATTCGCTGAGCGCGTTTTCGATCTTCTTGGAAATCTCGATCGACTGATCCAACGAGGTGGATGGTATTGATGTCACGCGCCACATGATCGAGCCTTCTTGAAGCTGCGGCATGAATTCCTTTCCGAGGAGCGGAAACAATGAAAAGCTCGCAACAAGCAGGATGCCGGCCCCAACAACGACTTGCTTTTTGCTCGCAAGCGCCCATCTCAAAAATGGCAGATAGCCGCGCTTAATCCAGCGCATCAGAAAGGTATCCTGGATCACCGTGGGCCGCAGGATGATGGCGGCGAGCACTGGCGTCAGAGTCAGTGTGAGCACCAACGCGCCGGCCATGGCAAAGCTGATGTTGAGCGCCATCGGCTTGAACAGTTTCGCCTCCAGCCCCTCGAGGCTGAATAGCGGCATGAACACCACGATAATGATTAGCACCGAAAACGAAATCGGCGTCACCACGTCTTTCGCGGCCGCAAGGACCGCTGACGTGCGGTCAACATCACGACCTTCGGCTTTGCGCTCTGCCATGATCCGGAACGCGTTTTCGACCATAACAACCGCGCCATCGGCCAGCATACCCACAGCAATGGCAAGACCTGCCAACGACATGAGGTTCGCTGAGAGCCCCGCTTCCTGCATAAAGATAAAAGCGATCAGCATGGACACCGGCAATGCCATGATCACAACCAAAGCCGATCGCAATTCACCCAGAAACAAAAACAGGATGATGACGACTAGTATGGCGCCCTGAATGAGGGCCTGTGTTGCGGTGGAGACCGCTTTGTCCACCAGCTCAGTTCGTTCATACACCGGCTCCAGCACAACCCCTTCCGGTAATGCCGAACTGGCGATTTCAACTTTCTCTTTGACGCCGTTGACGACATCAGCAGCGTTAGTGCCGATGCGGGACAACGCCATGCCGAGTACCACTTCCTTGCCGTCACGGGTGACCGCGCCAAAGCGTAGCGAAGGGGCTTGTTCGATTGTGGCGACGTCTCTTAAGTAAACGGGCGTGCCGTCTTGCACTTTGACCACCATGTCCCCGATGTCCTGCTCGCCTTCAACCAATCCCAGGCCGCGAACAAGGTACTGTTCGGCGCCAAGATTCACGTACTGACCGCCCACTTGGCGGTTGTTGGCTTCGATGACGCTCATGACATCCGTGAACGCGAGGTCGTACTTGATTAGACTCAGCGGATCGATGACGACCTGGTACTGCCGCTCCTGTCCACCCCAGGAGAGCACGTCGTCAACGCCCGGTGCCGTGCGAAGAATCAAACGCACTGACCAATCTTGGAGCGTTCGAAGGTCCATATCGGTGACCGAGGCGTTCAGTTGTTCGTCGGCGCGCTCGACCGTGTACCAGAACACCTGACCAAGTCCGGATGAGTTAGGCCCCATTTCCGGTG
>CAYNJG010000076.1:0-28759 GCA_964397295.1 uncultured Pirellulaceae bacterium | reverse complement strand
TGGTTTGCAGATAAACGGCAGTTCGACCTGTATCGCTCCACGTCGCATTTTCGTTTTGCGTTCGAAGCTTACGGAACTAAGGACAAAGCTATTCAATCGCATCCCAGCAAACCAAACGGCGCCGGTTGCCGAAGGCGCAGGGCGATTTGCAGCAGAGCTCGTGCAAGACGCAATAGCGAATGGCGCGAAGCTGTTGGCGCCATCGATGTGGAAGGAATGGTCAAGCGATGCCTTTCCGTTGACTGTTCTGGAATTTGAAAACGCCACGCATTCACTGCTACACAGTGACATTTTTGCGCCGGTGATCTCACTGATTGTCGTCAACGACATGGAAGAGGCTCTTCGCTGTGACTCCGATTGCCCTTATGCTTTGGGAGCTACTGTATTTGGTGCGAAGAAACTGGCCAATCGATTCGCAGGACGGCTGGATGCGGGTTGTGTGGTTGTGAATGACATGATTGCTCCGACGGCCGATCCACGTGTGGCGTTTGGCGGTCGGCGAGCAAGCGGTTTTGGAACGACACGAGGGGCGGAGGGCCTGTTGGAGATGACGCAGGTCAAATCTGTTGTTACCCAGGCCAGCGGTTGGCTTCCCCATTTAGATCGTCCAATTCCGGAACTTGCACCGTTGCTTTTGGATTTCTTGAAATTCGATCATGGTGCAAGTTGGAAAGATAAGTGGAAAGCGATGCAGGGATTGGCGAAGTCCGGCCGCGAGTATTGGTCGGCGTCAAAACAAGCAGACAAGCAACAAAGTTGAAGAGTTGGATTGAAGGAACAAAAAATGTCAAACAAACCAGTAGCCGTAATCGGTTCGGGCCTCGGCGGTCTGGCTGCGACTTGCACCTTGGCAGCTCGCGGACATCGTGTCGTGTTACTCGAGCGTAGCGATTGGTTGGGCGGCAAAGCCGCGCAGTGGAACGACCAAGGTTTTCGTTTCGATATGGGACCTACGATTCTGACGGTGCCCAGCGTACTGAAACGAATTTTCACTGAAGCGAAAAAGCCGATTGAAGACTATTTGGAACTTGTATGTCTTGATCCACAATGGCGAAGTTTCTTCGACGATGGTTCGACACTGGACTTGGTCGCGGATACGGCACAAATGAAGCAAATTCTGGATGACTTTTCCACACGGGCCGGTGTGAGTGCCGGCTACGAGAAGTTCATGCAAATGTCGCAGAAGCTACATGAAATCAGCGATCGATTCTTCTTTTGGAAGAGTGTTGAATCGATTCGCGATACGTTGGATTTGAAGACAACGTTTGATCTTGGGACTTTGAAAGATCTATTGGCACTGCGGATGGGGCAGTCCGTCGCTAATACGGTTCGAAGTCATGTACCTGACGCTCGAGCGGCGCAGATGATTGATCACTTTACGCAGTACGTTGGGTCGTCGCCGGACGCCTCGCCGGCTGTGCTTTGCAGCATTGCACACATGCAGACTAGTGAGGGCGTTTGGTATCCAATGGGCGGCACGCGAGCTGTTCCATTGGCGCTGGTACGTTTGGCGGAGGAATTGGGCGTTGATATTCGAACGAATGCTGATGTGCGGCGTGTTGTCGTCGACAATGAAAAAGTGACGGCAGTGGAGCTAGAAGGCGGTGAGCGAATCGAAGTCAGTCAAGTTGTTTCGAATTGCGATAGCGTGTTGACGCATCGTGAATTGATGGACGACAAAGTCTGGCAAAAGTTCAAGAAACGCCGTAAGTATGAGCCCGCTTGTTCAGGCGTTGTGTTGTATCTGGGTCTCGATCGACGGTACGAGCAGCTGATTCATCACAACTTTGTATTCTCCAACGATCCGCATGAAGAATTCGACTACATCTACAACAAGGGCGAGCCTGCTCCCGATCCGACGGCCTACGTTTGTGCTCCAGCGGTCACCGAACCGGGAGTCGCGCCCGACGGTGGTGAAGCACTTTATATTTTGGTGCACACGCCTTACCTGCGAAACGGTCACGATTGGTCAAAGATGATGCCAGGCTACCGTCAGACAATCCTTGATAAACTCAAGTCGACCGCCGGCATGGAAGATATTGAACAGCGCATCGTTTGTGAGCATGCGTTGACGCCGGTTGATATTCGCGATCGATACCATGTGCTCGACGGTGCGATTTACGGCTTGGCTAGTCACGGAAAATTCTTGGGCGCGTTCAAGCCCGGTAATCGAAGCCGCGATGTGAAAGGCTTGTATCTGGCCGGTGGTGCGGCGCATCCCGGACCTGGTATGCCGATGGTGATGATGAGCGGTTGGATTGCGGCGGATACGCTGGATCAAGACGCGAAGTCAGCAAACCCGGTGGCGGCCTAGCATGACAACTGCGACGAAAGTCGAACCCAAGACAGCGGGAGAATCAAGGACGAAGATACCGCAGGTATCGGACCGTTTGATTTATTGGTTCGACTGGTATTTGCAACGATACTTTCCGAAGCACTTTCATGCTTTTGCGATCAGCAACGTCGTGGCGACGACGACGATTGATGAAGAGCAACCGCTGATCGTTTATATGAACCACGCGTCCTGGTGGGATCCGCTGACTGCTTTGGTTCTCGCCAAAAAGTACTTTTCCAACCGGCAGCTTTATGCTCCAATCGATGCCGAGGCGGTAAAAAAATATCCATTCATGCAGCGATTGGGTTTCTTCCCCGTCGAACAAGATAAGTTGCATGGCGCGGGGAATTTTTTGAAGACGGCCCGTTCCATATTGAACGCGCCTCGATCGAGCGTTTGGCTAACACCGGAAGGGCAGTTTGCCGATCCTCGTGAGCGAAATCTGCCCTTTCAGCCAGGTTTGGCACATCTGGTTTCAAAGATGGAGCATGGCGTCGTGTTGCCGTTGGCGATGGAGTATCCGTTCTGGGAGGAGCGTTTGCCCGAGGCATTGGGACGATTTGGCGAGCCGATTCGCATTGCCGACCACGTGGGGGTTGGCAAGGACGAGTGGCGGCAAATACTGGAACGACGATTACGTGAAACGCAGGAGAAATTGGAAGCAGACTCGTTGGTTCGAAACAACGAGGCTTTTGAAATTCTAATTTCTGGACAGTCTGGCGTCGTCTGGATGTACGACATTCTGCGCCGTTTAAGATCTGTGTTCACTGGCAAGCAACTCGAAAAGACCCACGGCGACAAGCTGCAATGACCCTCACTATTCTTGCCTTTGTGTGTTTGGTGTTCGCGGCGATTCCAGCCTACGTTTTCTTTCGAAACGTCTCTCAGTTTCAACGTTTGCCTAACCCGTCCGGTGAATCCGAACTAGCTGCGGTATCTGTTCTGATTCCCGCACGTAACGAGGAGTCGTCGATTGGTCCGTGCATCGAATCCGTGTTGGCAAGCCGGGATGTGAAATTGGAAGTCGTAGTGCTAGACGATCAAAGCGACGACCAGACAGCCGAGGTGGTTCGTGGTTACTCTGAACGCGATCCCAGGGTCAGGCTGGAGTCATCCGCGAGTTTACCCGCAGGCTGGTGTGGAAAGCAGCATGCTTGTTCTCAGTTAGGCGAACTCGCCAAGCACGATGTGTTTGTCTTCATCGACGCTGACGTGCGATTGACGCCTGATGCTTTGGTACGGATGAGTAGTCGCATGCACAGCACGAATGTAGATTTGCTGAGTGGATTTCCTCGACAGGTGACAGGCACAATTTCAGAAAAACTGTTGATACCCTTGATCCATTTTGTATTGCTTGGTTTTCTTTCGCTTCGTCGCATGCGGAATTCGAAACACCCGGCGTTCGGTGCAGGGTGCGGTCAGTTGTTTATGACGAAGCGTGAGGCTTACCAACAATCCGGTGGCCACGGGGCGATTCGCAAGTCGTTGCATGACGGATTGAAATTGCCCCGCATTTATCGTAGCCAGGGACTCGTCACGGATCTCTTTGATGCTTCGGATCTTGCTACATGTCGAATGTACCGTAACGTCGGCGAAGTGTGGCACGGACTAAAAAAGAATGCGACCGAAGGTGTGGCATCGGCGGGTTTGATCGTGCCTGTGACGCTACTTCTGTTCTTCGGCCAAGTCCTTCCGTTTGTTCTGCTTGTCGTTTGCGTTCTGAGTAGCTCGGGCTCAACGGCGCTCGCAGTCACCTTGCTCGGGTGCGTGGTCGCTTGGCTACCGCGTTTCGTTTCTGCTTTTCGATACCGGCAAACATTCGTCGGCGCACTTTTGCATCCGCTGGCGATTGTGGCATTTCTTTGTATTCAATGGGCCGCATTCATTGGCTCGTTTTCGCAAAAACCTGTGGCATGGAAAGGCCGTCCATACCCCGCTGCTTAGTCTGCGATTTCTCCTGCTAGACACAAAAAAAAAGCCCTTGCGTTTCCGCAAGGGCTCTGGATTTTTCGGCTAATTCTCAGCAGACGCTAATCACTACCAGCAGTATTCGCCGCCGAAGTACACGCCGTGCAGAATGAGGCTGTCGTCATTTTGGATCAGGCCAGCAGTCGCAAGACTGTTGAAGCCGCGAGGCATTTGGCGAACGGGGTTCGCATAGCCAGCGATTCCAAGCACCTTGTAACCACCAGTGATTCGAAACTTGGAGTTGACGCAGTAAGCTAATCCGGCGTCAAGCTCACCCAAGAATGCGACATCATCTTTCTTCGAGATGAGACCGTAAGGCTGACCAGCGTCTGGACCAGCACCGATGATGGCACCACCCGCTCCGCCAGTCACTGATTGCGTGTGCGTAATGCGGTTGTTGTAGATACCAGCCTTGGTAGTGACTTGACCCGAGAGACGATTCGTGAATTGATAGTCGAGCAGACCACCAAGTTGGAAACCAACCAGGTGATTCTCTGTTTCGCCCGCGAATTTCAATTCGTGATTCGGATCATCGCCAGGGATGTCGTTAAGGTCGTCCGAGAAGATTTGGAGCTCTTCATCGGCTCGGAAGTACCGAGCACCTGCCAACAATGCGACACGTCCGCGTCCGCATTGGTTGACGAACGGCAACCGCAGGAAATTCACTTCGAAGTTGCGGTAGTCGAACGATCGTGTGACCGACATGAACTGCGAATCAGTAAAGAAGTCGTTGACAGGAACCGCACCAGGACCAGCTGAACTGTCGTAGGTCAGGCTGTCGAAGTCAATCGTCGAAGTTAGCGGAGATCCTGCAAAGGCTGCACTGTTGAAAGCAACAGAGTCTTGTGGAAAAGACTGCCAATACAGGGCTTCAATCGCATTGTTGCTGTTCAACATTTTGCCAAGTCGAACACCCAGGCCGTTGGCGCTCTTCATGCGAGCTTGACCGGTTGAAAGAGCAAAGTTGCCAGCTCCGTCTCTCGCTACAGGTCGACCGAAGTTGTCGTCCGTTCGGAACAATCGCAGGTAGTAAAGTCCGCCGAACCAACCGCTACCAAGTGAGCCGCCCCGACCATGACCGTGACCACCTAGACCAAGACCGCTGTGACCACCGAAACCGCCGTGACCGAGACCGCCGTGACCAAGACCGCCGTGACCAAGACCGTGGTGACCTTTGCCGAGCAGACCTTTCAGACCACCGAGACCGTGCTTCAGTTTGCAACCACCGCCGCAGTTCCCCGAGCCACAATCCGAGCAAGGTACGCCGTATCCGCCGCTAAACACGTCGCCTGAGTAGGCAGGCGCCGATGAATACACGGGCGCCGACGAGTAAGCCGGTGCCGACGAGTAAGTCGGTGCGGAAGAGTAAGCCGGTGCCGACGAATACGTCGGAGCTGAAACAGCAGGAGCTGAGTTGTATGAGTATGTCGGCAAAGATGGCGTCGAATAATTCGACAGACCCATGTCGACACTTCCTTGTTGCGGAATGACCGATGAACCGGTCGAGGCAACCTTCTGTACGCCTGTTCCGATGCTTTCGCTTGGTGACGGAAGGCTGTTATACGCAACTTGCCGAGTCGATCGGCCGTAGTTTGGTTTGATTGGTGTTTGGTTTTGTGCAAATGCTAAAGCAGACTGCAAACACAGCATGCCGCAAATTGCCCAACCCAGTGAACATCGCATGGCTGTCTCCTTACGTAGACGAAAAATCCCTATTTTTGATTGTCCGAACTGGCACCGTGCCAACTCACAAACAATTCAATGCCGACGCCAGAGGCGCGGGCTCGTACGAAGATTCCATTCCACGTCTGAACTCGCTTCCGACATCTCTTGCGAAATATCTGACCATCACTGATGTCGCTGTTTGCACCACGTTGGAACATGCCAGCATCGATAGCAGTGATAGCACTGATGGGTGTATCGGCGCGATCGCGTGCGTCGCCAGAAAGATTTGCTCAGATCGAGCAAGTTCGTTAGATCGAAGGCGCAAGAATCGTCATAGTTTTCGTAGGCGTGAAAAAACTTGACGGCTGCGTAGAATTGAAGGGCGGGTTGGGTATCCCGAATCGGCTAGGTTGAGACAGCAACTTGGTTGCCCGTGAGAACCTCTTCGGCCAGATTACGATAGTCCTGGGCGCCGTTGCTATACGGAGCGTATTCGAAGATCGATTCGCCAAAGCTCGGTGCCTCAGCCAATCGAATGTTTCGGCGGATAGTCGTGCTGAATAACTTTGCTCCGAACCACGGGCAACGTGGATCGTCGACGGCCGTGAAAAACGATTCAGCGTCGGACCGGACCTCTTGTGCGAGCTTGGTGGTGTATTCGTTCATGCAAATGATGACACCTGTGAGCTTGAGTGAGGTATTGAGTTGTTCGGTTACCGCTTCGACGGTGCCTAGCAATTTGCTCATCCCGTGGAGTGCAAGAAAGTGCGGCTGCAGTGGTAAAAATACTTCGTTTACCGCAGCAAGAGCGCTAAGCGTCAGCAGACCCAAAGAAGGTGGGCAGTCAATCAGCAGGAAATCAAACGTTTCTGGGTCGGCGTGAAGTTTGTCACGAAGCAGAGTTTCGCGACCGACCTGCCCGGCTAGTTCCAGCTCCGCCGCAGCGAGATCCAAACTGGATGGAACAACGTGTAAGTTTTCATTGACTTCTTTGCGCACATCTTCGATCGACGCAGATTCCAGCAATACATCGTAGATCGATGGACCAGCATCATCCGCGTAGAGACCCAGATGCAGAGAAGCATGTGCTTGCGGGTCGAGGTCGACCAGACACACACGCTTTCCATTTTCACCCAACGCGGCAGCCAAATTGACGGCAGTCGTTGTTTTTCCAACGCCACCTTTCTGATTCATAATGGCAATCGAACGCATCGCAAACTCCGTTTCGTCTCGTCTCAATCCAGCCTGGATTTCCAAAACGATTATAGATGCATGCAGTTTCCGAAACCTAGACGGGTCCGCAGATTAGCGTGCCGAGAGTTGTGTGCCCCTCGCTTCTGACGGGATTTTCGTCGATACTTCGAAGCCCACAAGGCCAGATCTGATTTGCTCGTCCTTTGCAGGTAGTCCAGTTTTATGCGTCAAATCGGTTCACTTACCAGTGAAACCCTGGCTCAACGATTTGTCGATTACCTGACGACGGTCGAAATTCCAGCCCAGTGTGACGAAGATGACGGCCAGTGGGTAATCTGGGTCCGAGATGAGGATCAGCTTGAGCAAGCGAAGACGGAGCTCACCACATTCAACGAAGATTCGAATCACTCGCGGTATTTGTCCGCCGCAGCCCGCGCTTTAGAGATTCGCGAAAAGGCCGTGCGGAAGAAGATCGAAGCACGCAAGAACGTGCATGTGGGAAGTGAGCAATGGTCTGGTCCGTTGGCTAAGCGAGCACCAATTCTCTTTGGATTGCTTTTGACCTGCGTTGCCGCGGCTGCCTTAGGGGGCGGCTTCAATGATACGACGTGGGTGGACCAGCTTCTGATGTTCACCGTAGATCCGTCGTCGTCACCCAGTGCCTTTGTCGACATTGGCCGAGGCCAAGTTTGGCGGTTGGTGACACCGGTACTATTGCACGGCGGATTCTTTCACTTGCTGTTCAACCTATATTGGATGTTCTATTTCGGTTCTCAGTTGGAACCGCGAATGGGCAAGCTTCGTTTTGTCATGCTTCTGTTGCTGACAGCAATTGTGCCGAACGTGTTGCAGGCATCGATCGTCGGGCCCAACTTTTTGGGAATCAGTGGCGTAGTCTACGGTCTATTCGGTTACATGTTGGCTCGGCGAATTGACGGGTACATGCTCAGCGATTTTACGATCGCAATTTTGCTGGTCTTTCTCGTGTTGGACTTCACGCCAGCGAGAATGACGGAATCGAATATTGCAGTCTGGGCGCACGGCGGTGGATTCATCACCGGTGTCGTGTTCGGTTTTTTTGAACCCATTATTCGAAAACAGATGAAGGCGTGACGCGGAGAGTTAAAGCTCGTCCAAGAATTTTTTTAGCGCCGGTGCGATGGGCGCCATGCCGACTTCAGCTTTCCGTTCGACGATGAATGCGCGGTTATCAGTGAAGTCCAGAATCCAAGTCGCCACGCCTTCGTCATGGGAAAACCGTAGTGCTCGTGTCCAGTTCGGCGGGGTGGTCGACGGCGGCTCGTCCCAGTGAAAGCCTTTCTCGTGAAGAAGGTGATGCCGGGCGTGAATCAATCCCGGCGCGTCGGCAATCTCCTGGCTTGACGAAACGTAGAGCTGCTCGTCTCCCACAGAGAGTATTTCGAGGCTACTTTCGTCCGCCGGCTTGGATTGACTGAGCGTTAGCAGTTCGACCCGTTGACCTTTCCTTACCGCCACGGCGACCTGTGGACCGAAGCGTTCGAGGACGCGTTGGCTGGCTTCGTAGCGAGCCCACCAAGCGAAAACCGCCATGGCCAGGCCGATGGCCACCATGGTCACGATTACAAACTTTCCCTTGTTCATCTGCGTCCTATTTACTTCGCCAATTTTCCGATATTATAGGCCAGCGGACGTAAACCACCCACGGCCTACATTCATTCAACCGAAATCTACAGCGGAGAAAAACACGGTGCCGGACAAGTTTGATGCTTATCGCGAAGCTCTGATTATGGAGACCGAAACCGTTTGGCCTGAAGAGTACGACCACCTCGATGCGGAAGAAAAAACGCGTCTTGAGGAGCTGCTCCACAGTGACCCTGAGAATGCGTCGGAACTCGAGTACTTCCGGGTACACACTGGTTTCTGTCGTAAGATCACCGTCACGCCCGATGATCTGGAACGAGTTGCGTCGTGAGTGATTCGTCTCACGATGTTCACGTCAATTTAGGCGACCGCAGCTACGACATTCATATTGGTAGTGGCCAGCTTTCTCAGATCGGCTCGATTCTGATCACAACGCAACCGTTGTCACATGCTGTGTTGATCACGGACGAGAACGTAACGGAATACGCTACGATCGTCGCAGAATCTCTGGCGGAATCAGGCGTGAACGTTGACTTGCTAACGATCGCCGCCGGTGAGCCTTCCAAATCCGCAGCCATTGCGGCGACCTTGTGGGAGGAGCTGCTTTCTGCCGGCGCGGATCGAAAGTCGATGGTCATTGCCGTAGGCGGAGGCGTTGTTGGAGACTTGGCTGGCTTCATCGCTGCAACCTACGCACGTGGCCTAGCGTTCGTTCAGGTTCCAACTACGTTACTGGCGCAAGTCGATAGTAGTGTCGGTGGAAAGACAGCGATCAATCTTTCGTCGGCTAAGAATATGGTCGGGGCTTTTTGGCAACCCGAGACGGTGTTGATCGACACGGATGTGCTAAAGACATTGTCCGAGCGAGACTATATCTCCGGACTCGGTGAGGTTATCAAATACGGCATGATCCAAGACGAAGAATTCTTCGGTTACTTGGAAGATCACGTTTTCGAGCTGAAGGCACGTGATCCCGAAACACTGTGTTACGTGATTTCTCGCTGTTGTCGATTGAAAGCGGATGTTGTCGAGGCAGACGAAAGAGAAACAAGCGGTCGTCGCGCGATTTTGAATTACGGTCACACTTTTGCGCACGCGTTGGAAGCAGCCAGTGGCTACGGCGAACTCATGCACGGCGAGGCGGTCGCGATCGGCATGATGTGTGCCGCCCGATTGGCTGAGTCGCTCGATCGTATTGATGGCACGGTTACCGCGCGGCAGCACGCCTTATTGCAAGCTGTCGGTTTGCCCGTGACGGTTCCGGATCTTGGCATCGATCGACTTGTCGAATTGATGATGCATGATAAAAAAGTCGAGCATGGTCAGCTGCGTTTCATACTTCCCGATCGGATCGGAAATGTGGAGTTAGTGGACGGCGTTAGCCAGGAACTGATTCGAGCCGCTTGGACTGGGTAACCGTCAAATGTCGGAAGAATCGAACGATCGCGACATTGAGTCGTGGCTAACGCTTTCGATGATTCCCGGTGTTGGACCGTTGATGCGGCGTGAGTTGCTCGGACGTTTCGGTTCGGCAAGAGCCATTTTAAACGCAGCTCCCTCTGAACTACGCGAAGTACCACGACTCGGTCCCAAGCTTTGCCAGGCTATCAGCAAGGCAACCGAAACAATTGACGTGCAAGCCGAGTTGGAACGATGTCGTAGTCATGACATTCAGCTATTGGCATGCGGTGAGGAGGGCTATCCCGATCCGCTACAAGAAATCATCGATCCGCCGGGCATACTCTTCACACGCGGTTCGTTCTTACCGCAAGATGAGATCGCGATTGCAATCGTAGGTACAAGACACGCGACGCACTATGGTCGCAAGCAGGCGCGGCGACTTGCTGCAGGCCTGTCGCGCGCTGGATTGACGGTGGTGAGCGGATTGGCGAGGGGAATTGATACCGAAGCTCATCAGGCGACTTTGGAAGCCGGCGGTCGAACGATCGCGGTACTTGGCAGTGGTTTGCTAAGCATCTACCCAACAGAAAATAAAGCGTTGGCGGAACAGGTCGTCCAAAACGGTGTACTCATCAGCGAAAGCTCGACCTTATCGAAACCGTCGCGTGGTTCATTTCCACGTCGCAACCGAATCGTTACGGGGCTCTGCCAAGGCGTCATTGTTATCGAAGCTGGCGACCGATCCGGCGCGCTGATATCCGCTAGGCTCTCCATGGAACAAGGTCGCGAAGTTTTTGCGGTACCAGGGCCAGTGGATAGTCGAACTTCGCGTGGTTGCCATCAGCTTATCCGTGACGGTGCAAAATTAGTGGAAGGTCCCGATGACGTGTTGGAAGAACTTGGTCCGATGTTTAAGTCGACGACCGATGCCGAAGGGCGTGAAGTTCACCACCCGGCAGAATTCCAGCTGAATGATCAGGAGCGAGTCGTTCTTGATGCCATTCGCAGTGACCCAACGTCGATCGACGACGTTGTTGAAGGATGCGGGTTGCCAGTCCATCGAGTTCTTTCCACTGTCAGCGTGCTTGAGATGCGACGTCTGATCAAGCGGCTCAGTGGAATGCAGGTTGTGCGGTTGTAACGGCCTGCGACGGATTTTCGTGCGATAGTCGCTGGTCGTTGTCGCGATTCGTAAATTCTCCTGAGCGCTTATCCTCTTTCCCGTCGATACTCCCCTCAGCCCGAGTCCGCTTGCTAGCAATGCGGTCACTCGGTTTTTAGGGATGTGTGGAAGGACGTTATGAAAAAAGATACCTACCGAGTTGTGACGCGAGGCCTTGATGGGCAGTTGCGCATCAAAGACTACGACACCAAGGAAGACTTGCTACGTCTGCACACGCAGATCGGCGTTGACGATTGCAGCACTGATTTGGATCTTCGAGGCATGCCTGTGTTTCGCGGTCTCATTGGTCCTATGGCGGAAGACAAAACGGTTGTTCGTTACGAAACACCGGACGTGTTTGAGGCCTTGACCAAAGAGTGGACGGCACAGCCTGCAGAAAAGAAGCGTCGTCGGCGACGTAGTAAGCCGGCCACAGAAACGGCGGAAGCGCAGCCTGGCATTACGATCGAGTCGACACCTGAGACGACCACGCCAGCCACTAATGTGGAGTTGCCTTCTAGCTAGTTTCATCTAGGCCTAAGCCAACCGGTAGAGGTAGCCGATCGATTTGATTGAGCTACATTGAGGTTTCATCAGACGGCGGTGCTGGGATCCGCAGTTCGGTGAAACCTCTTTTTTTGGTCCATGATGCCCAAACGTCTTGAAACAGATCGTCTACTAATGCGCGAGTGGCGCGATTCTGATCGAGATCCGTTCGCTGCTATGTCGGCGGATCCGGCGGTGATGGAGTTCTTTGCGGGTACTCTCACTCGAGAAGTGTGTGACGAGTTCGTTGATTCTATTCGTCAGCACTTTGCCGAACACGGTTTCGGATTGTGGGCGGTTGAATGCAAGCCGCAATCAAGTGATCTGGTTCCATTTGTCGGATTCGTTGGGCTCGTCGTGCATTCGTTCGAAGCTCACTTTACGCCATGCGTCGAAGTCGGTTGGCGTTTGGCTCGAGAGCATTGGGGCCAAGGCTACGCCAGTGAGGCAGCAAAAGCCGCCGTGGCATATGCGTTCGACGAACTTGCATTGGATGAAGTCGTGTCGATGACAGTGCCAGCGAACGTACGTTCACGGCGGGTCATGGAAAAAGTTGGGATGGAGCGAGACCCGGCGGATGACTTCGAGCATCCACGCGTGCCCGAAGGTCACGAACTCAGACCTCATTTGCTCTATCGTTTGAGCCGCGAGAAATTCGAAAGCGATCGACGAGCGATGGCGGCATTGCAAGAGATTTTGCCGCATCAACTTGCGAAACTTCGCTGCATGCAGACCGGCTCAAGACTGCGAGAGGCATCAGAGTCTATCATTGCTCGTGTGAATGCCTTGGTCCAGCAAAGAACGCTTCGAGACGCTCTAGGACGTACGGTGGATCAACCGATACATCGTGGACTTGTCAATGAAGATGCAACGGTCCTCTACCCAATCGTGGACGGAGCGATTCAAATGATGCGTGACGAGTCGATCCCACTGACGCAATCGAGTGAGGCAAGCAATGAGTGAAAAGACGATTTTCAAAAAGATCATCGACGGCGAAATCCCAGCAAACATGGTTCACGAAGACGAGCTGTGCTTGGCATTTCACGATGTAAGCCCGCAAGCACCGGTACACGTACTGATAATTCCGCGAAAAGAAATCGCTTCCATCGACGCGATCACTGACGAAGACCAAGCCACTATCGGCCACATGTGGTGTGTTATCCGCGATATCGCCAAGAAACTAGAGTTAGGTAATGGTTACCGTGTCGTCGTTAACTGCGGCGAGCAGGGCGGTCAAACCGTTCATCACCTGCACTACCACATGCTTGGCGGACGAAGTTTGACGTGGCCACCGGGCTAGCCGTGAATATCACTTCCTGTGACGGCGATATCGTATGATTTTTTCCGTGCTCTCATCTCGTTGATAGCCCTTGGGAACACCCACTAATCCCAGCGCGGGCAGTTTTTCTTCCACCTTCAAGGTAAAAGTTCCGGGCGGAGAAAACGATCCCTTCGGTCCTTGGTCGTACACGTCGAGTTTTTCCAAGTTGTCTAAGCGGCCAGAGATTTTCAGGCTACAACAGACTACCTTCAGCCATACCAATTGTGGCAAATCCGAAAGTTGAACAACCATCTCGACGTTGGTACCAGACGAACTCTCCTGCTCGATCTGCAAGTAGTCTAAAACCGGAGAATTAGAAATCTCTATGTCGCGAGGAAGTCTCCGCATACGGTATTCCAACCGCTTTAGGCTTGGCTGATCGATTATGCTGAACCCAACTTCAGACTTCAGTTCTAGAAACTCTAGCTTTGGCATTGTTGGCAGCCGTCCGCCGCGTGCATCTGTAGAAACACGCATTTGCAGTTGTTTCAAGTTGGAGAGTGTTCCGAGGCACTCAATGTTTCCGTTGTAGCCCGCTCCGAGAACTTGCAGCTCTTCAAGCCGCTCGAGTTTGGCCAATTCCTGCACACCCAAGTCATCGACGGCGTCCAGCTTTAGCGATCGCAAGTTCTTAAGTGGTTCCAGTTCAGCCAGCCAATGCGTTGGCATTCTCCGTAACTGCAAAGACAGCGATTCAAGATTTTGCAGCTTAGCGACTTCGCGCAATCCCACGTTCGAAACGGACGTCTCACTCAGCGTAAGAACTCGCAGAGTCCCGAGCTTTGCGATTGAGGCTGCGCCTTCGTCGGAAATTGTCGTCGTGCTGACATAGAGTTCCTCAAGTTGACTGAGCTCGCTGATTTGATCCGCAAACGGGTCGCCTACGTTCGTCCCCGCGACTGAAAGCACGCGCAGTTCTGGAAACTGAGTCAGCGTTTCGGCTACATCGTCGGAGATAGACGTGTTTTGTAGCGAGAGTCGGCGAAGTTTCGTGAGCGGCAAAAGTGCGGCCATTTCATCGTCGCCAAACGATCGATTGTCCCGAAAGCTCAGGTGGTCGACGTCGTACGCTTTACCAAACAAAAAGTTTTTGAAGGTTGCGGGGCCGGGTTCAGGGCGGATGTGTTCGGCTTGATTCATCAGATTGCGATGAAACGCTTTGTACTCTTGAAAGTGCCGCCAAACACCCATTCCGACCGCCGAAAACGTGATGATCAGCATCAGCGCCGCCAGAGAAAACTGCAAAGCTAGTCTTTTAGGTTGCATGCGGCCGCATTCCCTAACTGTATTTCTGATCCAGCATCGTTTTATCATCGATGAGTAGGCAATACGTATTCCTAGTGTCCGGCAAGCCTGGAAACTTGTGCATTGTTTACAAAGCCTTTCCTTCACAAAATAGCAAGCATATTCGCATCCAATCTTGATATCGGCTCGCAATCGATCCATTTTTATTTGCCATCATTCTGAGGTATCCGTAAGATGCTAGTTCGTTTGACCTAGCGAATCTATTCGAACGGATAAGGACGTGCGGATGTTGGTTACGGGAATCCATCGGGCGGTTAGAGTTCTTCTTCCTCTTTGTCTACTGGTAGTAAGCATTCCGCTTGCTGCTCATGCACAGTCTGACAAGCTAACGAAGGCGAGGAAGTATCATGCGATCTTGGTCAAGCGGCCATCACCAGGTTACTTGTTCGATCGGTTCTATGATGCATGGCTCGATCAAAGTACGGTCGAGAATCTTCAGCAGTTCTTAGAGGGACAGGTCAAAACCGGCGAAGACACATCCGCGAACCGTTTGCTGCTCGCGTTCTTTCATGCAAAGCAAGGTGACGATGCGCTCTCGTTGCAACAGTTTCGCACCGCGTTGAAAGACGATCCAGGCAACGCAGGGATTTGGTATGAGAAAGCGGTTGTCGAGGCTCGCACACTGGACTACGAATCGGCCCTGGCAGATTTAAAAAAAGCGAGCGAGCAAAAGGTTGATACGAAACTGGGGCCGAAGATCGCAAAGCTGCGTGGCAAGCTGCTTGTTCGTAGCCAGAAAGTCGATGAAGCGATTGCGGTTTGGCAGCAACTCTTGCAAAAGAACTCCCGCGATGAAGATCTCTACGAAGACATCATCGAATTGCAATTGAACGAAGGTCTGTACGAGCAAGCTGCCAAACTCTCTGAGACGTTCGTTACGAACACCAAAGATCCGTACAAGAAAGTTATCCGCGGGATTCGTACCGGTGATATCTATCATCGCGGTGGTAAACGCGAGAAAGCACTCGAGGCTTACTCCAGCAACCTGGAGAAGCTGGGTTCTGATTCGTGGATCGAAAAAGAAGTGTTGGCTCAGATCGAGCAACTATTTCGGCGTGAAGATGATCTCAACGGTCTGAAGGCTCAGTACGACAAACTGCTGGAGAAATATCCCAAACGCATATCGCTTCGCAAGCGATACGCGGACTTGCTCGTAGACTTGGGCGAGCAAGATAAAGCGATCGAACAGTTCGAGCAAATCCTAAAGCTCACACCCGGCGACCGAAAGAATCGTGAAGAGTACATTGCGCTACTGAGCCGACTTGAAAAGCCAGCGGAAGCGACCACGCAACTGCAATCGCTGATCAAGCAAAATGCGGATGATCCGGAGCTGCGCATTCAGCTCGCGAATTTGCTACAGCAACAAGATAAGAAGCAAGAGGCAGGTGCAGCTGTAAAGCAGTATCTTTCTGTGGCTGAGAAAAGCGAATACGCGTATCTGCGTGCAGCGCGTTTGCTGGCTCGGTTTGAGTTGCTCGATGACGCAAACGCCGTGTACCAGACACTAGCAAAAGAGTTTCCTGAGTCCTTAGCTGCGAAGGAGGCGCTTGCTGCATTCCTCTACGACCAGCAAGAGAAGAAAGAAGAAGCGATCGCGATTTGGAAACAGATTGCTGCGACGGAAGATCGGTCGCAGCTCGTTCGCGTAGCTCGGATTCTGTCGGGCCGGAAAGAACATCAGGCGGCGTTTGATCTATTGAAAGCCCGCGAAGAGAAACTCCGCAACGATCCGATCTATTTAGGGCAGCTCGTTAATACAAGCATCGCGCTAGAGAGGTTTGAGGATGCGATTCCATGGGCTTCGCGCCGCGTGCAATCTGCGAAAACGCTTTCCGATCTGGAAGCGGCAATCATGCAAGCCGCAGACGTTGTGACAAAGGCTGACAAAAGCCCCGAGATCATTGCGAAAATGTCGAAGAACGCGAAGCCTTCTATACAACAGTCCTGTTTGCTTGCTGAGCTGATGGAATTAGAAGGCGATTCGGCGAAAGCGGATGCTGTGCTCGAGAAAGCTGAGCAAGGTCAGGCTGAAGGTCGCAAACTATTCATCGTTAGTCAGCAGATTCGCTTGCTTAATCAGCGTGGTGAATGGGCGAAAGCTGCGGAAGCGACCAAGAAGTTGATTGGCTTACCGGGTGGCCGAAAGAGCATCCACGTACGGCGACTTGTTGAACTTTACCAACGTGATTCGAAACTTGAAGACGCGCTCACTTGGACGCAGCAATGGAAAAAACTCTCCCCTGGAAGCACATTGCCGTGGTTAACCGAATCGCGACTCTTGTCGATGCAAGGCAAAGAGACCGAGTCACTCAACGTGCTTCGCGCTGCAGTGCAGCAATTCGACACGGACATGGATTTACGAGCTCGTTTGGCTCAGGCTTACGCGGCTGCTAGTAAGTTGCCTGATGCTCGACGCATCTATTGGCGGCTGTACGAAGACAGTGAAGACGTGAGTTCGAAATTGCGTTGGGCTCAGGAACTCGGTCGGCTTGCTCGTTCGGGTGGTAGCGTGGATCGCTTGGTTGATCAGTTCGAACAACGACGCGAGAACAATCGCCAATCGATCGTGCCGTTGTTAGCGCTCGCAGAAGTGCATCGCGAATCGGGTGATTACGAAAAACGTCGTGACGCGTTGCTCGAAGCGACGCGTGTAAAGCCGGATGACTTGGAACTGTTGTTTCACATCGCTCGCATCGAAGAGACAGAAAACGATTGGGAACAGTCGCTTAAGACGCTCGAGCGCGCCGCAAGTATTGATAAGAGCACGCGAGCAAAAGAACGGATGGCTCGGTTGCATCTTCGTTACGGCGATCCAGACAAAGCATATGGGATTCTTTATGAGCTGGCTGGACGTGAGAACTCGGATTGGCAGAGCGCCGAGGCGATTGCGGACGCTATGATCGGACAGCAAGACTGGGAACGAGCCGTAACATTCTTGCAGCCTCAAATCGAACGCTTTCCAAACAATTATCGCCTCGCGTATATGTACGCATCTGCGCTAGAGGAAACCGATTCGCTATCGCTCGCGGTTGATCAGTTTCTCAACCTGTTGGACCACAGGCAAGAACTTCCGAATCGTAAGACCGCTCTCAATCTTAACGCTTATTCTCAAAACTACTTAGGTCAACTGCAAGGCGTCGTTCCACCGAAGACTTTGGAATACATGTCACTGACGTTCCAGACCCGTTCTGTCTACTTGCATCGTCAGCGCGGTTATCGAGGTGGTTACTCCCAAACGGGTAGCTTGCAGATGCCACCTGACGTTGACTCGGCTCGGCAATACGCACTGATGCATCTCATGGAGATCGGGCGTATTGGACTGGATGAAGCCGAAGTAGAATCGCTCGACCAGCGAGCAAAAGCTAAGGGTGTAAGCGACTTGGCGTTGCTTCGTCGCATGTTTCCTTCGATGCAAAACCCGCAGATCGCCCCGAGCATCTTCGAAGACTTTCCCGACGACGAAGCGATGCTCGGCTTGTGGGCAATGACCGGCGCGCAGCGAGGCAATCCTAATGAAGAACTTGCCAAAAAAGTAATCGAGACTTTTAAGGACAAGTATCCTCAATTGGCGATCTTTACCGGAATGACCGCCATGAGGACAAATCCCGAGTTCCGCAAGACTGTCTTTCCGTTGCTGGAAAAGGTTGAGAAACCGACCGACTTTTTGATTTCGGGGCTGATGCAAGGTCTGATGCAACGCGGCGGTATGCCGAGTTCTTTGGTGGGTGCCGGCGATAGCGAAGAAGACGATGGCGAGGACGCAAAAATGCGTGAATCGCTTACGAAGCAATTATTGCGATGGTATCCAGAAGTTCAAAAACGAGCGAACTATCAGGGACCTCAGTTGTTCAGCATTATCGTGACTCAATTGAAACAACAAAAGAACGAGGATGCATTTCTAAATTTTCTTGACGAGGAAGTTGCACGGTCTCGGGGTACGAGCAAGGGGAATATAGCATCGCCTTACTCACGCTATCTTGCCATGTCGGGGCGTGGCGGCATGTCGACGTTGCTCACTCCCTTGCAGTTCCCGCCTTTGACGTTGAGTGGGTTTCCATCTCACGTTCTGGCTCAAACGTATTCGTTGAATGGCAACCAAAGTACGAATCCCCAGATTCAAATCGCTATGCAGATGGCGTTCGCCCCAGGTGGTATGCAACCGGGGCAAGAGCAAGAAGAGTTCGTCAAACCTGCATCGTTGAAGAAGATCAAAGATCCTACGTTGCGATTGTTGTTTGCGAGCAAGCTCGACCAAATAGACGAGGTCAAGCAAGGCTTACAGCAACTGCTGAATGCCGAACTACCGACTGTCGAAGGTTATTTGTTGGCAGCGGGATACGCGCAGTCGAATGAGAAGCCAGATGAAGCATTGAAACTTTTGGAGAAAGGTCGTCACTTGCCGATGAACCGTGAAACGCGAAAGCAAGTAGATGCGGCAATGGTTGCGAGTGCTCTCGAAATCGACAAACTCTCCGACGAACAAAAACGTATCGCAGTCGATGCTGCTTTGCGTTTGCGTGCGGCGAAGTTGCAGCCAAACGATCGGCAAGCATTGATTCCGGCACTGGCCTCACTCGGGCTAGAAAAGGAAGCTGATAAATTGCAGGAGCAGCAGGCCAAGCTTGCAAATGCGCAACGTTTCCCGACGCCAGGTGGAGGATACTCCATACGTCAAGGGCTAGGGTCATTTCGACCAAGTCGGATGAGTCGCGGTCAAACGAATCCAATTGAAAAACTGCTGAAAGACGGCAAGAAAGAAAAGGCGGTTCGAGCGATCACGACGCAACTTTCGTCCGCCGCCACCAACTTGTTGGCAAATCCAATGATGGGGTTTCGCAGCCGAAGTCGGAACTTGATCGACCCTCAGATAAAAAGCTTGATCAGTCGCTACAAACTCAAACCCGATATTCTCAAGAGTGTCGATCCTGGCGATGCAAAGAGTACGTCAAAGCTGACACGGTACGCTTCTGTTTGTCTTGTGCTTGAGGAAAAAGACAAGGCACGTACAGCATTCGAGAAGATTCTTGAAATACGTCCGAAGGATTTCCAAACCCGTACGCAACTGATGATGATGGCGGACGATGCGGACACGATGTTGAAGTACGCCAAGGGGCTCGATCATCGTGCAATTCCGATGTTCGGCACCATGGTGCAGCAGATGGTAAACGGTTATGACACGCCCGTTGAAAAACGGTTGAAGTTGTTGGATGGAGTCCGGCGATATCTCGACGAAATGCAAGGGTTGGAAAAGACCGATATGTCTTGGCTGTCGCAAGTCACGATTCGACTTGGCCAACACATGAATAGCCGTGGTTACGGAAACTATTATCCGCTGTACCAGAAGATCAGAGCCAATCGTGAAGAGGGAGTTCATGCTGAGGCGCGTCGTGAATTGCACGACAATCTTTGTAAGACCATGATGAAGTTTCCTTCGACTGCTGACGCGGGCTTTGCATTGCTACTCGCAGCGCATGAAGCAAACAAAGTCGGCGACTATGACTTCACGAAGTTGGCGAACAAAGCCTTGGCAATCGGCAAAGACGCCTCGCGAGGTCCAGGCAACAATGTCATGCAACAGTACGGACGGCAGTACACGTTCCGCACACCGGCTGAATACTTGGTTCAACAAGCCGGGAAAGCTGGCAATCTCGACTTCGTCCGCAACGAGCTGATACCGTTGCTCAAGAAATCCGGTCGTGGAAATGACGCTCTTGCAATGGAAGCCTACCTCAAGTTGCTCTCTATCGAACCGGGCAAGTTTGTTGAATCCGCGTCTGCTTATGTGAAGAGTCGCGCACGCGTTAATCCTTATGGCGACGAATCACGTCGTATCTTTGAAGTTTGGAAAGATCGCAAATTGGATGTCGACATCAGTTCGGTCATGACTGGCCAAATTGAGCAGCAGTTACGGTCGAGTAACTATTATCAACAGAGCGGGGTGCTTCAAGAGTATGCGGCCGAACTTCTGATGCGAAAGGGAACGATTGAACCGTTTATGGACTTAGTTTCGGAAGCCTTCCTCGGTCCAAAAGCCGGTCAGTCCGCGTTCATCGCGAAGCATTACAACCGCAACCAAGTTAGCGGCAACACGCCAAACTCTCGTATTCATGCGTACCGGAACCTGCTTCAACAGATGGTTCAGAAACAAGGAATCGTATTGCCAGTCATTCTGCACGCATCGGAGTTGGGTCTCACTGGTGATATGGGCTTCGGTAATCAACTTGGGGAAGCGCTCTTCAACAGCGAAAAACCCGAGAAAGCTAAAGAACTGCTCGCGAAGAGTATGTTTGTGAAAGACGTCGAAGAGTTCCGGGCTTACGTGAGTGCGAACCAACCGCAAACCGTTTGGGATCAAGCGTTGGGCTACGCCAAGAATCACCACGAGAAAACGAAGCAGCTCTTAGAAGGCGCTCCCAAGACATTTGGTTGGGAGTTGATTCGCGCGACCGTTTCACAAGATGTTCGCTCAGCGACCGTGAAGTTGATGCAAGAATATAGGGAGAAGATTGATGCGCTGCCGAATGATCGTAAACGCGAAATCAGCATCATGGCAAAGAATGTCCTGAATCGATTCGGAGGTAGTTCGGACGACAAATATGACGAAGTAGTAGCGTGGTTGAATACGCTCGACGTTACCAAGAAAGAGACCGGATTCGCAGAGAAAATTCTCAAAGCCAGAAACACTCAACAGCTTTCTAAAGACGTGGGCAGTACGGATCGATTTCAAAAGCAGATGATGACGCTCGCCGACTCTGATCGAAAGAAAGCAAAAGAAGTCTTCCATCATGTCGTTAAGTTAGCCGCGAGAAGTGGATCTGGCGGCCCAGGAGGTCCTTTCGGTGGTGGTTACGGTGGCGGACCAGGGCTATTCACTTTCTACGATGAATCGCAATCCTTCAGCGGCCATCTTATCGGCCTCATGATGGGAGAGCATTCGAACGGTGAAATCAATATGAAGAGTCTTGGGTTTGTTTTGGATCTGATGGCAACCGCAGATCCCGAAATTCCACCAAGCGACAACTTTGCCTATCGAATAAACCGTTTGTTCCAAAGAAATCGCAACGGCAGTTCTTCTTCGCTCGAACGAGTGAAGAAAGTCTACAAGGAACTTGGCACTGCTGTTGGAGATACACCGGTCGCAATTCTCTCGGCATCGTTCCACCAAATGATGCAACAATTCTCAGCGGAGGACTTGGAGAAGATTGTGGAGTGGTCCAAGGTAGAATCTGAGTCTGGTGAACACCAAAACGTTGCGAAAGAGCTTCTGGCCGCTGCCAAGTTGGCCGCCGCCAGAAAGGCAGTAAACTGGTCAACCAGCGACGACAAGCACGGAGGAGCGGCTCCTAAGGCTCCGCGGCAACTCCCGTTGGATGCGTATGAACACTACTTCACGACACTCAGCGATGAAGCGTTGCCGGTAACGACACGCGAGCACATTTGCCTTTGGCTGTTGAATACCCGAGGTCCGCGTGAAGAACTGGTTTTCGTAGGCGCTGACTTACTGTCGACTGATAAGAAGAGTCTCGTGCATTCTCACGATTTTCTGCAGAATGTTCTGCGGCGATTCTCAAGTGTCGACCGAAAGTCCGACAACTGGAAGGCGGCAGCTACGAAACTCACCGCCTACTGGAACAAGACACTCTTACGTCCTCAAAACGCGCAATCGGCGCGTGGCAACTACTTTCGACAGGAGTCCGTTATTCTGCCGATGATGGCGATAAACAGTGAGCTCGGCCAGTCGAAAGAGTTTATGAAACTGTTTCGGATGTACGGCCAGAACTTTTCGCACAGCACCGCCTTGATGGCCATGATGGTTCGCTATGACCAACTGGACGAAGCCCGGGGACTCTTCAACATGCGACTTCAAAATGGAAATCAGTTGCTGCGTGGTTACTCGGGTGGTGGTATTGCGTATAGCGAAGAGTTGAAAAAACGGATTCCGGCGTTTTTGGAAAAACTTAAGCACACTGACGAACGGTATGTTGCACAGTTGCTTTTGGCGTCGTTGCCAGATCAATTGCAGAACGACCCAAACCGTCGCAAACAAGAAGATTCACCTCGCAAAACGCGTTTGCGAGAATTATCGCAGAAGTTCGCTTCCATCGAGTTCGGCACCGAGCAAATGAAGGAAGCGGTTCTTGCGTTACTGCTAACGCACTACCCGGATTCAATGTCTGGCGACACATCTCCAATCCGAGACGAAGTTACGAAGCTGATTTCAAGCTACGATATGGCGGACTCGTTGGACTATCGATCGGGTTTGATGAACACGCGGCTGCCGCTGTACAAAGGCCACGTTCGTGAGTCAATCCAACGACAGGACCCAAGTGTCATTGCGAAGTTGATTGACCAGATTGATGCGGTCGAAATTGAGGAACGGGATCACGGTTTGCGGCAGATGTTGCAAACCGTTTTGAATCCGGTTTCCGAATCGATGCAGAAGAAAGAGTTCATGTCATGGCAGAAGAAAGATCTGACAAGACTTGCTGAAGCGTATCGGAAACTGTCTGACCCAAAACACGAACAGCTACATCGATATGAACGCAATGTTATGACTCAATCGATCGCATTCCATGTTCTCGCAGGTGAGCACGAAGCGTTCGAGAAACTCTTTACAGAAACGAAGAAGGCTAACAACAGTCAGTCCACGAGCAGAGCACGTTCGAGAGGTATACGTTTCTATCCGCACGACCTGATCAACATGTTTGGTTCTCGCTCGTCGAAAGATGACAAGAATTCAATTCCCATTGAGAGGCGAATTGAAATAGTCGGTAGTCTTCTGCGATGCTTGGATGGGATGGGCCAACTTCAGCTCGAACAGCGAGGAAGTAGTTCATCCCTGCGCCTGCAGAACCATGGCGAGATCCAACAATCATTGGAGCAAATGCGATTGTTCAAGAGTGGCGAGTTGGCTGGGTCTGCAGAAGAATTGGCCAAGATCGACGGTGGCTACGGGTGGGTGATGGTCGCAATTGATTTTGAAAAGAAGATTCGTCGGGGTGGTGGAGGGCGGCCACAGCCTCACGCGGAAGCACATGAGAAAGCGAAGCCTGACGATGGTGTCGATCCATCCGAAAAAGCGATCGACGCGTGGAAGAGTGCGATCGCTGCGGCTAAGAATTCAGAATCTCAGACAAGATTTCGCTTGGCTTTAGCGAACCTCTACAAACGTTTGAAACGTAACGACGAGGCGAAAAAGGTAATTTCCGAGCAAAAAGAAGTGCATCCTCTCGTAAAACCTCAGGTCGATCGTTTATTGAAGTCGTTATCATGGGTTACATATCCGAATAGCGGCGCCTACAGCCCCCCGATGGCTTTTGCCTAACAACAACTTTTGCGCAAGAATAAGGCACACTCATGCCCAACAATCGAGTCGAAAAATTTGCACAGCTGGTCCGATCGCAACTCAACAAGAACTTGCTTCAAACTGTGTTGATTTGGGCGGCTACGGTTGGAGCATTCGTGACGGTATTGATCGGTTTGCTCTACATCGCGCAAGGGCACTCGGTACCGAAACTTGTCTACTTGCTGACTGCCGTTTGTTCCCTGCTGGCGGCTGGCGGTGCATGGTTTGCTCGGCGAGTTACCGTTGCCGATGCCTCGAAATACGCTGACGAAC
The DNA here is from genome assembly GCA_964397295.1 of uncultured Pirellulaceae bacterium. Lineage (GTDB taxonomy): Bacteria > Planctomycetota > Planctomycetia > Pirellulales > Pirellulaceae > CAYNJG01. The sequence continues at coordinate 4,620 of CAYNJG010000076.1, read as the reverse complement.
ATTTTGGGCTGAAGGACAGCGTGACGTCATGTCGCAACTTTGCAGACGATGGCAAAGAGGGCGGCTACTTCGACCTCCAAGCTAAGCAAACAGACACACGCGTCGATCGTCTCGAATCAACAAAGATTCCATTTGCTTTCCCGCGTCGAACGTTGGCCATTGGACTGGTCTTCGGAGCTGCTGCGGCGTTAATGGCGTTTGTAGGACCAAGCCAAGCCGTCAAGGATCGCATGGCACTGGAAATTGCAACGGCTGATCAAACAAAGTCGCTCAACGAACGACTCGAAGAGTTAATCGAGGAATTGGATGAAGAGATCAAAGACGAAGACGAGCGAAAACTCGTTGAGCCCGAAAAGCTTCGTGAGTGGGTAAAAGAACTACATGAAACGAAAGATCAGAAAGTAGCACTTCGGCAATACGCCAAGCTCGAGCAGAAGCTACAGAAGGCATCCGCGAAACTCGAGCAGAAACGCGACGAACAGTATCTGGAGCGTGCCTCGAAGGAACTCCGTAAGGGTAAAGAAACGAAAGAACTCGCCGAAAAGCTTGAGCAGAAGAAGTATAACGATGCGGCAAAAGAGCTTGCCAAACTCAAACCCAAGGCTGCCAAAGAACTCAGCGAACGCCGCAAGCAGCTGGCCAAAATGCGTGCCGCATCCAAGCGGATGGCTTCTGCGAAGCAGCAGAACGCAAAACGAAAATCGCCTAATGATGCACTGAAAAAGGCACAGGCAGACGCTCAAAAGGTGTCGAAAACCTCGTCAGCCCAAAACTCGAAATCCACAAACGAGGCTCAGAAAGCCAATGCGTCCAAAGGAAGTGAATCCGAGCCATCTGAAACGAGCGAAGAAAGCGTCGAAGAACTCGTTGAGGACTTGGAGGATGCCCTCGAAGAATTTGATGGAGAACTAGCTGACGCTGAGATGGAAGAGTTAGACGGGGACCTCGACGAAAAGAGACTAGCAAAGCTGGACACTCTCGACGGCGATTTGGACAAGGCCTTTGGCAAGCTTGGTGAAAAGCTCGGACGGATGGGCATGAAGAAAAAGCTGCAATCCAAGCTTGGAAAACTAGCGAAAGCTTGTAGTCAATGCCAATCGGATTGCGCTGGCCTTTGTGAGTCGCCCGATGCAGGCGGAAAGAAAGCCGGCACGGGAGCGAGTGACTCGCGCCGAGACGAACGCGACGATCTAGTCGACAACGATCAATTCACAAAGCTCAAAGGGCAAAAGGGTTCCGGGCCATCGATCGTAACCACGGAAGCGGCAGAAGATGGCTCTGGCGTCACGACCGCGAGAGGTGGTCAGGCATCACGTTCTTTCCAGCGGCAGATGGAATCGTTTGTCGAACGCGAAGACGTGCCAGACGACGTGAAGTCAGGCGTTCGCAACTACTTCGAAATGATTCACAAGTCGGAGTAGTACGTGTCAGGTCGTTAAGCCGAAAATGGGTGGATACGATCGATCCAAGCATTCATTGCAAAGCATTTTCAACGAACAACTAGAGGCTCTATGACTGCTGCTACGCACAACCCGAAAGAAGCCGCGGCCGAATTCGGCCAAACTTTTCGTCGTATCCAGGCCGAAATTGGCAAGTTTATCGTCGGACAAGATGCGATCGTGGAAGATGTCTTGATCGCGATCCTGTGCGGTGGGCACGTGTTGCTCGAAGGCGTACCTGGACTCGGTAAGACAGCGCTTGTCTCCACTATTAGCAAAGCGTTGGATCTGAAATTCCAGCGTATCCAGTTCACTCCTGACCTGCTCCCGGCGGACATCGTCGGCACGCAAGTGCTCGAGGATCGTGATGGCTCGAAGCAGCTCACCTTTCAACCCGGACCTGTTTTTTGCAATCTTTTGCTTGCTGATGAGATCAATCGCGCGACGCCAAAGACACAATCCGCCCTACTCGAGACGATGCAAGAAAAGTCGTGCACCGTGGCCGGTGAAACACACTCGCTTGGTTCGCCGTTCTTCGTACTAGCGACACAAAACCCAATCGAGCAAGACGGAACTTATCCGCTTCCGGAAGCGCAGCTCGACCGTTTCTTCTTCAAGCTGTTTGTAGAACTGCCAGGTCACGACGACTTTTGTGAAATCCTTAATCGAACGGGTGGCAATACGGAACCGGAAATCAATCCGGTCGCTCGTGGTGAAGATATTCTGCGACTTGGCCGCACGCTGCGTGAAATTCCAATCGACAAGACTGTCCAAGATCATCTCGTCCGAATAGTCCGAGCTACACATCCGGACAATGAACATGCCAGCGAAGAAGTGAAACGCTTCGTTCGCAACGGCGCTTCGCCTCGTGGTGCTCAAGCAATTCTTGCTGCCAGTCGAGCTCGAGCCGTGCTAGATGGGCGATACCACGTTGCCCGCGAAGATGTGAACGCGACTGCAGTTCCCGCGCTACGACATCGTTTGATTCTCAGTTTCGAAGGCGAGGCCGAGGGAGTTCGTAGCGACAAAATTATCGCTGGTTTGATTGACAGTCTTGCTTGATTGAAAGTCAATCCATGCTCACTGATGCTGCGTTCATTCGCCGACTTGACTCGTTGTACTTGCTTGCGCGCAAGGTACTTGGCGGTACGCTACAAGCGGATCGTAAGTCCACGAAAAAGGGTACGGGCATCACGTTCGCAGACTATGCCGAGTACTACTATGGGGCCGACTATCGTGCGATCGATTGGCGAGTGTTTGCCAAGTTCGAGTCGCTCGTTATTAAACTTTTTGAGCTTGAAGAAGACGCCACCATTTACTTGCTCGTCGATTGCAGTAATTCGATGGAAAGTAAGTTCGACTATGCGAAGCAGCTTGCTGCAGGACTAGGATACATCGGGTTGAACTGTCTCGATCGAGTCTGCGTTTATGGCATCGCGGATACTCTTGTGCCGATGATGGATCCGAGTCGAGGGCGAGGAAACGCGATGCGGTTCCTCCAATCGCTGGAGGATGCAAGAACGTTTGGTAGCGACTCTGACTTCACCGCTTGCAGCAAATTGTTTCAAGCTCGACATCGTCGCAAAGGTATGGTCCTCGTCATCTCTGACTTTCTCTTTCCATCGGGCTACCAAGAGGGGCTGAAGTTTTTGCAGTTCTACAAGCACGATGTCTACTGCCTTCAAGTGCTCGATGAGAACGACACACAGTGCGACTGGAAAGGTGATGTCGAGATTCAATGTGTCGAGACGAATCAAATGCAGCGAATTACGATTTCGCCGCGTGAAGCGAACATGTATGAGCAGGCGGTCGCAAAGTGGAACGCGGATTTAAAACGCACCTGCGCCCAACGTGGAATCGGTCTAGCATCGACGTCGCCAGACATCGCTTTTGATTTGGTGATTCAGGACATCTTGCGTCGAGGAGGGCTTGTCGCGTGAATTTCCTGAGCCCGCTGTTCTTTTGGTCGTTTCTGAGCCTGATTCCGCTCGCTTTGATCTATTTGTTGAAAGTGCGGCCACGCAGAAAGCCAACTACGGCCTACTTTCTTTGGGAAGACATTTTCCAAGAGCGTCGCCCAAATCGACTACTGCAGCGGTTGAGAGATTTCTGGTCGCTGATCTTGATGGCTATGGCGTTTTGTGCGGTGTGTCTTGCGCTCACTCGTCCAGAATTTGGCGATGACGAGCGGAAAGATGTGCTGATCCTGATCGACAACAGTGCATCCATGAACACTGTTGACAACGCGGAGTCCCGGTTGCAAGGCGCAAAGAACGTTGCAGTGGAAATCCTGCGGGCCTTTAATGGGAATCAACGCGCGGCGATTGCAAGTGTTGCGAATGAAATTGTCTATCAATCGCATGTTTCGGACAACCCTCGCGAGTTGATCGATGCCGTGAATGCGATCGAGCCGACGAGCTTCGAGTTCCGCGTCGATCAATTCAGTGATCCAATTCAAGATGTAGATGATGAAGATAACACCCCAATAGATACAGAGACTGAGTCCAAGACGGGTGCGGCTACCGCAAAAGATTGGCTGGAAGGCCAGCGAGTTGTACTGATCACTGACGGCTGCTTTGATGCAAGCCAGCTTCCCGATCGTGTCGAGGTTTTGAAAGTCGGCGAACGCGTCACCAATGTAGGATTGGTTTCGGCGGATCTGCGGCGATTACCTGGCGCGTCCGAGCGACTTGGCTTGTATTTACAGCTTCATTCGACGTACTCACAAATCCAGAACGTAGATCTGCTGGTCTATGAAGGAACGGACGAATCGAGTTTGTTCCGATTGATTCCTCTCGAAGTGAAGCCGGGGTTGAACGAACCACAATTGTTCAATCTCGAAAACGCAAGACCTGGTACTTGGCGAATTGTGCTTGATACCGAAGAGGTCACATCACCGGATTCGCTTGCGAACGATAATGTGGCTCATCTGTCGGTACCTGAATACGATCCAATTCGAGTTCAAGTCGCGACCGACAATCGCTTCTTCTTTGAAAACAGTGTTTTAGCGTTTTCGTCTGGTTCGGGTTTGCTGAATCTTGTCACGGAATCACCCGATATCGTTATCGACCAAGGTAGTTGGTCGGATGTCGATCAAGCGATCGTGTTTCAGCCGCAAGGCGAATCGAAATGGTGGTCTGGCTTGGGGGAAGAGCTAGAGTTCATCGTTCCTAAGGTACAG
>CAYNJG010000075.1:0-28945 GCA_964397295.1 uncultured Pirellulaceae bacterium | reverse complement strand
CCAACCACTGTGCGAAAACCCGACCACACCGCCCTGCTCTTTCCCCCACTTCAACACTGGCAAATCCCAACTCGGCCATTCCTCAATCTTCGTCGTGCCGGGATAGTCGTCTTCTTTCAGACGTAACAGACACAAATGCCCCGCGTGGGAACTAGGAAAGCCAGACACTTCGACGTCGTAACGCATCAATGACCCATCCTCCGACAACTCGTGCACTTCACCATCGAAAAACTTCTTTTGGTGGTACCAACACGGGCCCCACGTCAGCACACAACCAACGTTCAGATCTTCGCCTTTGATATGTCGCATCATCGCATCCGGCAGCACGCCTTCGGTCGGTGCTTCGTAGTGCGAACACCCTGCAGCATGAATGTGATGATCGCCCGAATACCAACCGCGTTCGGCCATGTGTATCCAACGCTTCAGTCGAAAAGACGCCGTCACAGTTTCCCCTTCGACGACGTTCAGTTCACGGTCTTCCACTAAATACTCGGGCCCGCGAGAGAACGTTACCTTGTATTTGCCCGACGGCAGCATAAGTTCGTCGCCATCCCGCCGATACACTTGATCATGAAAGAAGAAATCGGGTTCGAGCCGACGTGACCTCGCCGGATAAACGCGTCCTTGCTCGTCACGCACAACAAATTCAGCAGTCGTTGGCTTTCCGTCGAAGTCCAGAATGCTCAGACGTAACTTGCTCGCTGGCTTGCAGTCGAACAATATCGATGCAGCGTTGCGAAAACCGATGTCCTGCGTGCCTTGCCCGACGTCAAAAGCCAGCTCCGCATCGCGTTTGCCGCTGTCTCGAGCGTAGATTTGCACGATCCGGTATTCGACCCCCAAACCAGAAAGCGTCGGAGTGAGTGGCTGACTATCGAACATCGTGATCTCCATCCAGCGGTCTTCTAATTCCGCTTTGCTGATCTTCTCTTTCGCCCGAGGCGCGCTCGTCGAACGAACCACCATCGGCTTTGCATTGGGACTTGCAACTTTTAAGGCTGCGGTCACACCAGCCGCATTGTTCACCTTCACCAAGAACGTGGTCCAGCCGTGCTCGACCAGTTCCTTCGCGGCCGGCCCCGCTTTTACCTTCACACGACTTTCGGCGTTAATATCGACCATCGCCAAACACAACGGGTCCAGCGTCTCTTGAATCGCAACGACGGCATTGTCGGCAGCGATTGCAGTATCGAGCCTATCCGACGTCGTTTGAGGCAACGGCTGACCAAGAAACTCCAGAGCTTGCACAATGCGTTTGGCTTGAGCTCGAAGGGGCTGCACCGCGACCTGCTGCGTCAAAGCGATCGGCGATAGCACTAGGGTTAGACAAAGCGACAACAAAATGGTCGGTAGCATGGACAATCGCATTCGAGACTCCTGCAATGAGTGTGGAATCAGTGAATCCTAGCACGACATTAAACGAGGTGCCATTAACTCAGTAGCTTGCTGATTTCACCGTGCTCGATCCAGTCACCATTGAGGTTTTTGCAAGATCCACTGCAGAGTTTCGGTGCAGACAGTGTCGCTTGCTGTCGATATTCCTGATGAGATAACCGCACTCACCGTGCAAGCAATGAAGGAGTCGGCTATGCAAGCTTACGACATGATCGTTATCGCCCTGTTAGTTTTCGCCACCATCTGGGGAGCCCGACGTGGTTTCGCCAAACAACTGGCAACCTTGCTGAGCCTGGTATTGGGATACGTCGTTGCCGTGAACTTCCATGAGTCAATCGCCCCGATGGTCGACGCTCCGTATCCCTGGAATCACTTTGCCGCGATGTTGGGCCTGTTCATGGTGACTTCGCTCATCGTCTGGATCGGTTTTCGATTCGTCAACGGCACGATCGAAAAGACGGGACTCGAAGCGTTCGACATGCAGATGGGTGGCCTCTTCGGCTTAGCCAAAGGATTCTTGATTGCTTTGGCGATCACGATGTTCTCTGTTGTGATGCTGGGTGACGCGCAACGAGACTCGGTGCTGGGAAGTTTCAGCGGCTACAACATGTGCCGTCTGATTAACCGAGCCCACCGCTTCGTACCAACGGAATGGCAACAAGCGATGCAACCTTACCTAGAAACGGTAGAGGAGCATCCACAATTTGCACAAGACAGTTTCGACCAGCCGATCGAACAAATTGCCAGCGATATCTTCGCTTCACCGGTCGAGGCAACTTCACCCAGCGACACACTTTCGAACCCACAGTATTCGAATTTCGAAGACGCGAACTTTGGCACTACGCGTTCAGCGGGGACCGAGGCAGCTGACCAGCCTCGCAGTGCGTTTAGCGAACGGAAATCGCCGCAACCACAGGCCAGACTTCAAGAACCCGTGTTTGGTCGATAGACGATCAACCTAGGTTAGAACCATTATCTCTGCTGCTCTAACCTAGGTTCACAATGCGCGTCCGTTCGTCCGTCACATTCCAGACTAACTAACGATTTCGACGTCGACGACGAACTAGAGCGAGCGCGCCTAGAGCGAAGAAATTGGCAATCGACGCGGCCGCCGGCTCGGGCACAACCTGAAAATCAAGGGTGTAATCTACTACCACTCCGCCCGTTTGCTGAATGATGTAGGAGTAAGTTCCAGGACCGAGAGGCCCTTCAAAACCGCTACCAGCGACTGGATTTGACAAGCCGTCCAACAGGTTGCTGGTGGTGACTCCTAGGTGCTGCGAACCGAGGAACTGAGTCACGTCGCCAGCATTCGGACCGCTTGGAGCAATGCCTGTCGAGCCCACGGAGATTCCGTGGAAACCGGGATCGTTAGGTGTGTAATTTGGCAGGAAAATGCCAGTCAACAATTCGCCTTCTTCGATAACAAACGTGTAGAAGTCGATGTCTCCATCCACCGTATCATTGCTATTGGTGACGGATCCGCCCACCAATGTGCTACCGACGTTTAGGTCGATCAACGTGGGGTTATTGGCGTCATTCGAAGCGTCTCCGATGACCGACTCAAAGAATTGAGCTGACGCGGAAGCCGCAAAGAAGATGGTCATTAATAAGACGGTAAAGTGCGTTTTCATGTGGTGTCTCGACTAAAGTAGTAATGCCTAGCCTCCTATGTTCATAATCGTAAGCGAAGCGGACTTACTGTCAATTCTGCGGTCGCCTTACGAACGCGCGAGAGTAGTGAGCCGCCGCACAATAGCCCAGCGAATCAATTCGATCCGGTAATCGAGCATACTGACTCCGGCGACATACGTCTCAATTCAGCCACTTCCGCAACTTCATTTCTGAATGCATCTCCACATAGTCGCGGACGTTCATTTTGATCACAGCCAACCGGTGACACATCGCAGATCAGCGCAAGATAAAAGCCAAAGGCGATCTACAAAAAAGAACGCCGGTGCATGAACACCGGCGTTTCTTGGGGACGGAAAGATGGCTTCATCAATCGGTCATTATTCGCTTGGCTTCGACTTAGCGAGCCTAGCGACGAGCTCGGAATCGAAGCCCAACAATCGCTCCACATAGGAGTAGAGCAAGACCGGCAGGCTCTGGAACTGATTGAGGTGACTCGCCACCAGCTAATCGTCCAATCGCACCCGCACTTAAGCTGTTGCCAAAGATAGCGAAGTCGTCGATCACACCAACCGGTGACAGCCCTTCGCCTGTGCCAGTGTTTCCAATTACAAAGCTAGTGAAGTCCGTTGGCAGCGGGTTCGCTCCTTCGCTGGACAACATCAACTCGCCGTTGACGTAAACTTCTTTCGATTCACCGTTTTTAACAAAAGCGAAGTGATTCCACACGGCGTAGTCAACGTCGACAGCACCATTTACACGCTGCGATCCGCCAGCACAGCAACCAGCAGTATCGAAAAAGATCTGACCATTGCTCCACGGCACGTGTGCTTGTGCACCACGCTCATTGCCGGAGGATGAAGGAGACACAGCAAAGAAGGCACTCGAATTAGGCGTCGCATCCAATTTTTGCCAAAACGAAACCGTCAATTGATCGTCAGCTGCAAGCGAACTAACGAAGCTACCATCAACTAGCACATGCTCATTGCGTTCTTCTGACTGGCCGAACACAAGTGAGTAATCACCCGCGGATCCAGAAAAGCCACCTGCGTCAGCAGAATAGGCCGCTCCACCTTCGAGCGAACCCGTAAGGCCGCTCACGGCGTCAACCGCTTGAGCTGCGTCAGAAGCATCGTCAAAGCTCCAGTATGCAGAAAGCTGTGCAAACGCGGAGTTTGCGAACAAAGAAAAAAGAGCTGCAACCAGCAATGTAAACGTAGGCTTCATTAAATCTTTCCTCAGTTGGGGCAATAAAAAAACAGCCACCACCAACGAACACCGGGCCTGCTATTGCAGAAAAGGTGTTCGCTGGTAATGACTGTTTGCAGTAGCTAAATCCAGAGATCTAGAGATTGGTTTGGTTAAGTGAGTTTGGATACTACTTATGCGTCTTACCCGATACAACAACCGCACTGAAAAGAAAAACGAATTAACGCTAGACCAATAAATAAGTTGGCGTATTGATTCGAACATGAATCATTTCGCCAACTCACGGGAACACAGATGTATGCTCGAAAACCGTCAAACGCCAGCGGCTTCTTAAACGGACGCACCGGTCAGCAACAGTCTCTCACCTAAATCACGCGCATCGACGATGCCAACGATCTGCCCAGCATCTCCTGTCACCGCCGCGAAGGGTAAATCCTCCGTGTGCATCTTGTTGAGTGCCGCAATCGAGGACGTGCGACGAGAAATTCGTTCAATAGTCCGCAATCGCGGCTTCGGCTGATCTTCGACTAAATGCAGGTCCACCACGTGATAGAAGCCTTTTAGTTCGCGACGCTGGTCTTGGACGAACAAAACTGGCGATCGAAAGCGACGCGCAATCCTCAGCATCTCCATCGTCGACATGCTTTCTCGGACCACCGCCATTCGCGATGTCGAAACACAAAAGCGGTCGAGCGACATCGTTGAAATTTCGAACATGCCTTCCGCCATCTGCCGTTGCGTCGGCAAGAGAACCCCGGCCTCATGGCCTTCGGATAGCACGCGTTTAAGCTCCCTTCGGACAAGCTGCAATTGAGTTCGTGTTGGCGACTGCCCCAGCAAATACTCCAGCACGCGACCCAACGCCCAAAGAATCGCCGCCAAGGGAGCGAACAGTATCGCGAAGAACAAGAAGAGCGGCCCCGACAACCGCAACAGCTGGTTCGGTGAGTGAAAGAACAAGTTCTTGGGCATAAGCTCGCCGTAGATGAAGATCATCGGCGACATCAAAATCGAGACGGCTAGATCTACACCATTCGTATGAACTCCCAAACAATACGCAGTACCCAAAACGATCGCGTAACTGGTCATGTAGTTCGCCAAGTTATTGCCGACCAGCGTCGTCGCCACGAACAACGCTGGATTGTTCGTTAACCAAAGCAGACCGCTTGCAATGCGATCTCCGTCGAGGGTGTCGAGGGCGAGCTTCGTGCGTGTTGCACGGTAGAACCCTGTTTCACTTCCGCTGAAGAAGGCGCTTAGAAACAGACCAATCGCTAGTAGTAGAAGGATCGCCATCATTCTTCGACATCCTCCGTGTGCCGCTTGACTTGCACGACCAACTGCTCACCTTCGACAGTTTCTAGGATCTCAAAACGGAACGGCCCCCAAGTACATGCGTCGCCAACCTCTGGTATCCGCTGAAGCGATTCTTGAATCACTCCACCCACCGTATTGTTCTGACTGGATGGCAACTCTAGTTCAAAGTAGTCGCCCAGACGACGTAAGTTCGTCATACTCGTTGCGTGCCACACACCGTCCGAAACCTGTTGAATAGGCTCACGGTTTAGAATCCGCATACTTCGACTAGGGCTTTTGGAAAACAGCACGTCCATCAAATCGTCGGTGGTGATCGCGCCGATTGTTTCGCCACGTTCATTGACCACGGCAGCCACCTCACGATCTTTGCCGAGCAACAATCCTGCCACGTCGGCAAGCGTCGCGCACCATGGGACGTAGTCCACCGGCTCCGCTGCGGCTTCGAGATGATCTGGATGAAGCGACCAGAGACTTTCGAGTCGCACAGCCTCGCCAATATTCTCCGAATCGGGCTCGGTGAGGAAAAGGTAACCACTACGCGTTTTCGTCCCCTGCAGGTCTTCTAGTCGCACAGGTGGACGGAAGACTTTCAGCTGCGTATTCGGACGCATGGCCTCATCGGCACGGAGTTCCGAAAGCGCGACGATATTCTCGAGTATCGTACGTTCTTGGTCTAGCAACTTCGCGTCCGTCGTAGAAAGCTTGATCGCGCGTTCGAGGTCGGCGGTAACCAGTCCTTCTTCCGGCTTAAATCCTGGCCACACCAATCGCCGAGAGGCCAGCATCAACAAGCGGAGCGTAGGCATGATCGGATCGATCACGCGAATCATGAACGACAGCGGCAGACTCACGACGGAGGACAAGCTGCGCGTGATCAACACAGCAACCGTTTTGGGGAGCATCTCGCTGAAAAAGATAATCACCAGCAGCGATCCAATTCGCAGTGGCCACCGCAAGGAACTACCGTCGGGCAGTTGGCGTTCGACGATCGACGCAATCGCAAAGTAGGCGATATTGACGACGAGATTCCAAAACAGAACCGCGGAAAGCACCCTCTCAGGATCTTCTAGCAGTGACGCGGCCATGCGTTGCGATCGCGTTCCGTTCGACAACGCATGTCGATCAGCAGGACGGAGCGAAAACAAAGCTGCTTCGCTTGCAGAGAAGAAAGCCGAGCAGCCGATCAATACAGCCATGGCAATCAACCATGGCAAAACCTCAAGCAAACCTACATCCTCCATGACGGAAAGAACAATCACCAGCCAACAGTTTAGCATCCAACAGCCGAAGGAAATTAGCCCAGCTGTTCAGCTTGCGTCCGTTCATGGATTGCCTCTCAATTTCCCGAGGCTTCCGGCTGCGGTCGGGTGAGACGGATCAGCAGTAATGGCTGCCTCGAGATATTGAATCGCTGCCTTTCGATCTCCAAGGTTCGCACACATGGCGGCCAAGTTGTTTAAAGACTCGGCGTCCTGAGAATCAAGTCGAACAACTCGCTCAAACAAATCTCGCGATTCCACATACCGATTCTGTTTTGCCAACAGTGACGCGAGTTGCCGCAATGCAGGTAAGTGATCATTGTCCAATCTGAGAGCTTCACGGAAGCCCGCTTCCGCTGCCGTTGGACGCTCTGACCGAAGAAGCGAACGTGAAAGGCCGAAATGTGCCGCAGTGAACGTTGGCTGAATTTTAATTGCCTGGATAAAGTGCTGCTGGGCTAAATCACGAGTACCGGCCTCTTCGTCTAACAGCCCAGCAAGGTTGAAGTGTGCTTCAGCGAAGTCGGGCTGATTGGCGAGCGCCTTTTCAAAGTGCCCACGAGCTCGCGGCCGATCATCCCCCGCAGCGCGACGTTGCAATGCGATTGCAAGGTTATTGTGAGTAGCTGAATTGTTCGGATCCTCTTGCAGCGATTTTTTGTACCGTTCGATTGCTTCTTCAACGTTCCCGTCGGCCAACAGTTCATTCGCGATGCGATTATAGACTCGCGAATAGTTGGGGGCTGTTTGCGGAAGTGCCTGAATCGCTGCTTCTATTACAGCAACGTCCACCGGGGTTTGCGTCGGCGGCGAAGACTTATTTGCTAAAGCAATTCGAATCGCGTCGGCGGCAATGAAAGCGCCTTTCGCATTGGGGTGTAACTCGTCGCCCTGTGTAAATTCGAATCTGGGCGACATTGCTGATTTTGCTTGCCCACGAAAGTGATTGGAAATACGAACCGTCGGCAATTGATATTTCTCGGCCAACGCCTCAACGATTAGCGAGTCGCTTTCAGGCAGGGGAAGCGGGTCAACGATTTCGCGATCCGTGAAGCGAGGCCAGATTGCGATGAGTGGTCGGAATTTATACTCATCCGCCAGTTTGCGGAAGCGTTCCAGCCCAGCCGCAACGTTGTTGTCGCCAATAGCTTCGTGGTTCCATTTCACGGGATCCGACTGCCGGAATCCGAAAAGATTCAAATTGATACTGGTGAGTCGGAATAGGTGCGACCGTCTAAACAGTGACTCCACCACGGCCGGCCGGCTGACAGACTGGCCAAGCGGAAACGCTTCGCGATTGAAGTTGTCAAAATCATTCTCAACGAACACAAGCACAACCACATCAGGCGCGAACTGTATCCCTTTCGTTTCCAGGAGTTCGATTTCCGCCAGAGTGCAGTAGGCGCTAACACCAAAGTTCAGGACTTCGACGGCATCGGACGCTTTGTCGTAAAACGACTGCAGTTGGCTTGGGATCGTTTCGTCAAAAGACAAACCGTACCCTTCCACAACGGAGTCACCTAGCACGAGAACGCGACGCACGGTTTCATCAGGAACCAAAGAGCGTTCTCTGTCTCGCTGACCATGCGAATTGGTGTACTCGTAACTCTCAATGAAGTCTGGATTCGCGTTTCGGTAACCAGCTTTCAACTCGAAACCCAGGATTGGATTCGTGGACCTTTGATAGACGCAATCTTGCCCCACAACCTGTATCGCTTTGATTTTTGGCGCTAGACGCGAAAGACGAACCACCAATTCGCCGACAGCCATCGCCAGCATTACTGCGGAAAGTGCCAATAGCACCTTACGCCAAGGATGGCCTTTGATCTCTCTTTCAGTCGAGGTCGGCATACCTGATTCCGGCTGTCGGCTAGAAGTATTGTGGGATTTATTACGGTTTGTAGTAGAACCGCTGATTAAGCCATGTTAGCTTGCCAGCCACCGCGGGAGCGGTCCCGCCACGTCCGTTTCAATCTTGATCGAGCGAAACTAGCAAATCCTGGGGAATGCAAATGACAATTCTACGTCCCTGTATGGGGAGTTCAAAAATATCACACTTGGTGATATTTCTCACGTTATTCTGCTTTACAAGTGTCGGCTCGGCACAGTTTGGCGAACAAGTCCGAAACGACGGCGCTTTTGCCTACTGGACGCTTAACGAAACAGGACCAGGTGCAGCACAGAATGCTGGCAACGGCTCCGACACGGCATCAATTCCTGATACGCCTCAACTTGAACTAGGTGTGCCCGGTCTGGCTGATCCATTTCAAACCGCGATCAGGTTCAACGGCTTCCTGGATGGTTCTGGCGGAATTGTCAACGTCAACAACAGCGCTGATTCCAACTCAGGTGGGCCCTGGCTCGCAAAATCCGTGGAAGCCTGGTTCAGTGTGGATGATGCCGACACCGATACCGAGCAAGTGATCTACGAGCAAGGAGGTTCTACTCGGGGCCTTGCGATCTACGTTCGCGAAGGACGTGTTTACGCCGGACTTCACAATGCGGCCGCTGATGGCGGTACTGCTGGTCCTTGGCCGACAGGTGTTCTTGGCGACAACGAACTTGTTTACGTGAGTACGCCTATCGAAAGTAACACCCCCTACCATTTGGCATTTACGTTCGAAGGTGACGATGCTTTCGACGACGACTTTATTCTCGACGGAAGAATCACGGGCTACTTGAACGGTGTCGAATTCCAGACTGTTGAAGGTGGAGTTGACGAAGCTTCGAATGGCGACCTAGTCAATATCGGCACCTTCTACGCACACACAGATGGGATCGGAATTGGCGGAGTTGTGGCACAGACTCACTTCGACGTCGATCACTCGGGAGACACCCCATTCGGTGACGATGGTGCCCTACTTGGCTTTAGCGACGCCCGGGAACCTTATTACTTTCAAGGCATCATCGACGACGTTGCACTTTACAACACGACGCTCTCTGCGGCGCAGGTGCAAGCTCATTACGATTCCCGGGACTATATCCAAGGTGACTTTGATGGAAACGGTGAGGTCGAGTTCGCAGACTTCCTGATCTTGACCAACAACTTCAACGTGCCGGGCAGCTATTCACAGGGCGACGTGAGTCTCAACGGTCAGATTGACCTAGAAGATTTCTCGATCTTCCGACGAATTATTGGGGGTGCGAATCCGGCTAATGCCGCTGTCGTACCCGAACCGTCGTCCTCGCTGTTGTTGCTATTGGCTGCACTCGCATTGCCATTGTTTCGACGCTCACGCACCCGCTAAGAAAAACATCTGGAGTACTACTCGTGAAATATACACACCTCAAACCTTGGTTTATGGCCATGGCGTGTGTCCTGTTCGTCTCCTCGGGAGCGTTCGGACAACGCGCGTACTTGGTCGTCGACCGTGCAACAGGGAACGCTGAGGCTTTATCCTCCGCTGCGATCGCCGTTGACGGCTACAGCATTTCATCTTCGTCCGGACTGCTGGACGCAGCCGGTTGGAGCAGCCTTGAAGATCAAGGCGCCGCTGGATGGGCAGAAGCAAATCCTACAGCCAACCTTCTTTCAGAATTCACTTTGACGGATGGCAGTCTCGATAGTTCGGGAGTTCCGATCGGCTCGCCCTATGTGACGGGCATGACAACTTTGCCATCCGAAGAAGACCTTACCTTCCAACTGTTCACACCACCATCTGGCGGACAACAAGGAACTATCATCAACGGATCGGTCATCTACCAAGGCGACCTACCAACGCCAAAGATCACCGTCGATCGAGGCACCGGAGCTATCTCGCTTTCGAATCCCGGCGGCTTCGATGTTGACGGGTTTTCAATTAGATCAGACGGCGGATTACTCAATCCCGCGTCTCAAGCAACCATTTCTGGCTTCACCAATTCTAACTCGTCGACCAACTTGGTGACGGCTTTAAACTGGACAGGTGCAGCTTCGTTTCCTGCCACGCTCAACGTGGGCAATGTCTTCTCACCCGGTGGCGTTGTCGCTTTGGCTGATGAAGATCTAACGCTGAGGTACACCCGACCTGATAGCACAGAGGTCTTCCAAGGCATTGTCGAATACACTGGCAATGTCAACGACTTGGTTTTGAAAGTCGATGAACTCTCGGGCATGGCGACCATCGAACACATGTCTCCAAACGTCGGTGCTCTCGAGATCACTGGCTATTCCGTTCTGTCAGCTAGTGACGGACTTGATACGGGAGCATGGAACACACTCGGCGGCTCTTTCACTGAAGCAAGCCCAAGAGCTGGTGCGATCGCAGAAGTCAACCTTGATGGCACGATGACGTTCTCAAACGGAACCTCACACAACCTGGGTAGCATCTTTGTCGGCAGCGACAATGACCTCATTTTCGAGTACTCCACACCAACCGTGGACAAAGCATTCGGTTCCGTTCAATACGTATTCGGTTCTACCGGAAACTCCTGTGCGGACATCGCGGCTTCTCGCAGCATCGCTGGTGACCTCAACGGCGGTGGCGGAGTCCAATTCGCTGACTTCCTAACGCTGTCTCAGAACTTTGGGCGAACCTCGGGCGTTGGATATGAAGACGGCGACATCGACTGCAGTGGGGACGTTTCGTTCGCGGACTTCCTTGTATTGTCACAAAACTTCGGTCAGACCGGAGCGGCATCATCTGTTCCAGAGCCAGCCAGCATGACACTGGGAATGCTGGCCGCGCTGATGGGTCTTTCGTTACGGAAAAGACGCTAGACCAAATCCTGAACCGAAATAGCACATTGTGAGATTAAACAAATGACTAAGTTACTTTTCAGAATACTCGCGGCGCTGTTGCTCATCACGAGCACCGTTCAAGCGCAGCGCGAAACACAGTTCTTTACGAGCTTTGAGTATGGAAGCTTCGAGAATGAACCGGAAGCATTCATCGACCCTGCAGAATTAAACGGCGCTGAAGATCAGATTGGCGATTGGTCTGGTGTAGACCTCCCCGATTCCGTCAACGATGGCTCAGCGTTTTTGGATGAATTCATAACTGGCGGCTTCAAAAACAGCCCGTACGACGGCGGACGATTCTTGGCAATAGATCGCCCGGGCCCAGGGCCAGACGGTGATTTCTTCGGCTCGATTGACGCCAACCTGGCTGATCCAGTGTTACTTCTCGGTGCCGAAGTCTCCTTCCAGCTAGGTGTTCGCCGAACTGGTGGCAACAACAACAAGGACTTCGACATTATTGGTCGGGGAACTGACGGTGCCGAATCGTTCCGAGTTCGCGTCGGCACCAACAACAATGGTGGGGAACGACTGGGATATGTAACCAACGACGGCGTTGACGTAGTTTTCGATTTACCGACCGTATTCGGTGACGACAGACCAGCCGACCTTAACAACACCGGCTACAACACGGGTCAGACTGGGCCGTACGACGACCTAGGCGGAATTGGAGTCAATGCAGAATTCCCTGACATCACACTATCGCTGGGAGCCGATGGCTTCGTCATCGATCTTGCACACGACGAGCGAAACACCAGCGCCGAGGCAAACGCCTACAGGACTGAAACCCTCCCGTACAACGGATCAGCAATGGATCTAGCCACGGTCGAGTTCCAATACAGAGGAGCCGGAGCGACAGGTCTAAATTCAGGATGGTTCTTGGACAACGTGCTCATAAGCGGGTTCCAAGAATTCCTGCAGGGTGATTTCAATAACGACGGAACACTCGGCTTCGCAGACTTTTTGATTCTGTCAAACAACTTCGGCGAAGAAACTTCCAATGGCGACTACAACTTCGACGGCGTCGTCGACTTAGCTGACTTCGCCGAATTGAAAGCGGCTTTCGCCATGCAAGGTACCGGAGCAGCTACAGGTGCTGCTTCAGTTCCAGAGCCAGCCAGCGTGACCCTTGGGTTGTTGGCCGTGCTAATGGGTCTTTCGTTTCGCAAGAAGCGTTAACCCATCGGTCACCAATAACCACAGGAAATCAAACTGAGTGAGGATTAGATATGACTAAAAGAGTTTTCATAACGATGACGACTGTGCTGCTGTTCAGTAGCTCGCTGTTTGCCCAGCGTGAGACGAGATTTTTTTCGAGTTTCGAGTATGGCAGCCTCGCAGATGAGCCAGTCGTGTTCGCGCCGGAACATCTCAATGGAGCCGAGGACCAAATTGGCACTTGGGTTGGCGAGGAATTCCCAGACGGCGTTGGTGGCGACATCATCCCAATCCCGGACTGGGCGGGCTTTAAGAATAACCCGTATGATGGCGGACGACTTTTAGTATTGGATCGTCCTGGCGGCTCTCTAGATGACGATTCCGATTTCGTCGGTACGATCGACGCGGAGCTATCCGATCCGGTTCTGCTACTGGGAGCACAGATTTCTTTTGAATTGGGTGTCCGTCGAACAAACGGCAACAACAACAAAGACTTTGACATCGTTGGTCTCGGCAGTGACGGCAACGAATCGTTCCGACTCCGCGTTGGCACTAACAGCAACAATGGCCAACGACTTGGCTACGTTTCGGATGGAGCTACAACCTTTGACCTACCAACGGTCGTAGGCAACGACGCTCCTACTGACCTCAACAACACCGGCTACAACGCCAATCTAGAAGGCCCGTACGATGACTTGGGCGGTCCTGACCCAACGGCTGAGTTCCCCGAAATCGTATTGACCCTGGGTGACGACGGCTACACAATCGATCTGGCCCATCAACCAGAGAATACCAGTGCTGAGGCTAACGCGTACAAAAGCGCGTTACTTCCTTATAACGGTTCAGCCTCAGACCTAGCCGTTGT
Source organism: uncultured Pirellulaceae bacterium (assembly GCA_964397295.1). Classification (GTDB taxonomy): domain Bacteria; phylum Planctomycetota; class Planctomycetia; order Pirellulales; family Pirellulaceae; genus CAYNJG01. Next base: position 15,393 of record CAYNJG010000075.1, on the reverse strand, counting down.
TCAATTCGAGTATGTCGGTTCAACCAACACGGGTTTCAACTCTGGGTATTTCCTGGACAACGTATTGATCACGGGCTTCGAAGAGATTCTGCTAGGCGACTTCAACGGCAATGGTTCGCTGGACTTTGCAGACTTTTTGATCTTCACTAATAACTTCGGCACTGCATCTTCAGACGGCGATTTCAACTTCGATGGAGTCGTCGACGGGCAAGACTGGCTTGGATTCAAGAACGCCTACGTGAATGCGAATCCATCTGGTGCTCAAGCTGTTCCGGAGCCCGCCGGTGTAGGGCTGTTGACGTTTGCCTTGCTGACCGGCTTATCAATCCGTCGTCGCAGATCCTAGTCACAAGACACTAAAACGAGAATCAAAACGGCCACCATTACATGGTGGCCGTTTTTTATGGAATGCTTGAGCGCAAAGCGCATGAAAAAAGCCGCAGTTCAAACTGCAGCCTTTTTTCTTTTCGTTGCCGAATCGTTTGCTTAGACCTTGGCGATCAAAGTCTCGATTTGCTGGCTTTGGATGTGTGACGTGGTATTGTCTTCATCGGCACCACCATTGTCAGTTGGCGCACAGCCCAAAACGCAAGATAGGCCAATTACAGCAAAAACGCACAATAGCTTTTTCATCATCTGCTCCGAGGAGATTGAAAGAGAAGCGAGGAGGGTTTGTATTTCCAACCATCATCGTATGAAATCTGAATGACGCTGAAAAGGCGCGTCGCTTAATGTTAGACGCTTGCTCTTTGGGAGATATTCCGGAATTCGTCTTTTATTCACGTCTTTCAACTAACAAAGTCGGACTAGCCGACCGATTGCGATAGGTGAACGCACAACTCGTATTCATTTAAGCTAGAATACGCAGCTATCCTTACATCGACACTTTTGTATCGCCTCTCCACCTCTATGCTCAGACTTGGTGCTGTCTCTTGCGTTCTGATCGGCTTCGTTTCCGCAGCAGCTCTGGCTGACGTCGTGGTCGTTGTGAACCGCACGACAGACATACAGCACTTCTCCATTGACAGCCAGCTAGAATTCATCGACGCCAAACTCGAGCCCAACGAATCCCGACCGTTCCCAACGTCCGGGGATCCCGTACTGATCTTGGGAAACAGCCGACTCGCGGTTGGCAAACAATTTCCAACGACCAAACTGCGACCCAATGCCGTCTACAGGCTGTCCACGATAGATGAGGAAACCAAGGTTGCACGTTCCAATCTGGGTGGCAACGAGTTCACGCTGAAGCCCGATCCAGACTTGCTAAAGCTGCAAGCTTCCGGAAAGAAAAAGAAGATTCCGGTTTCGCTTTGGGTCGACGACGACCATCTGGACCCGCAAACCAAATGGGAGCCCAAACTTCGAGAGCGTTTTGCTGAAGCAGCCAAAATCATCAAACGATACAGTGGTGTCGAGTTCGAGGTCTCGTTCGTGGGTCGCTGGAGATCAAGTAATCGCATTCGCGTATTCAGCGGTTCGTTGCACGAGTTCATCGACGAAGTAAACCCGAAAGACACGCTCGCCATTGGGTTTTCAAGACAGTACTCACGCGTTGACGCGAGCGGATCGACTCGCATCGCAGGCACGCGGCAGCCTCTCGATCAACATATCTTGGTCCGCGAATGGGAGCGAACAATCTCGGAAGCGGAACGCGTCGAGTTGCTGGTCCACGAACTGGGGCATTTTCTGGGCGCTTGTCACAGCACCGACAAGAAATCCGCTATGCGTTCTGAACTTGCTGACGGAGCAGCTCGAAAAGAAGACTTCCGAATCGGATTCGACCCCGCCAACACGCTCATCATGTACATCGTTGGTGAGCAACTATCGCAGAAGGGCCAATCCGGCGGACTATCAAACCTGAAAAAACTAACACCCCAAACACAACGGCGACTACGGCAAATCTACTCTCGCCTCGCCACGCGAACGCCGAGCGATCCCGTTCCGACGAAGTATCTACTGCTTCTCGAGTAATCGCCTCCACGCAGCGCCTGCCTCCTCAAGGCCGACTACGGCAACAAGAACACCAACCCAACCGTTGCAGCAGCTTCCAAGAAAGAAGCATCCAACTCTTTCGGCAAGCGCTGGCGAATGCACGGGACACAGTCGCCCGGCGGACGATGACCCAGTGTCGTGATGCAAGCGTGCGGACGATCGATGCCCATTTTGTAAGGCACCGCCGGAACCTGCAAGACAAACTTGGTCCCTGAAATCACGGGCTGCAAAAACGGATACTTCGACTGGCCATAGCGTTCCAATGGGACGTCGTCAAAGTACGTTGGCATATGAAAGAAGTTGGTTGGCGCCCAATGATACTCGAGATCCGTAAGAAAACGCGGTTCAGAGCCGCTCTTCTGAGACGTAAAATGCAAGCTCGAACAATCAGGCGGTAGCCTCAGCCCATCATCTTTGATGGTTGCATGAATCTCGCCAAGCGGCTTGAAAACCGATCCCGTTCGCACCGCCTCACACGCGTCAAATTTCGATGCTCCGGTCTCATCATCGAGACTATCCTGCGCGTGAGTGATCGTTGCTGCGGAGAACAAGACGACCAATGCTAGCGTGAATGCGATTTGACTTTTCATAAATCATCCCGTGGTGATGGGCGAACCGTGCAAGTGGGTAAGAGGTTCGGTATCGTATTGATCGTCACGACGACTACCGGGCTGCGTTTCCAATGGGAACGGACGTGGAATAGTTACAGCCGTCAGGATCGGGAAGAAGTTTGCGGGCTAGGCGAGGTCACGAAGTCGTGCAACCGCTCCTGCCACCGTCGACGCAGCAAGATCGATGTCAGCTTGCGTATTGAATCGGCCGATACCGAAACGTAAGCTACTACGCGTTTCATCTTCACTAAGCCCTATGGCTCGCAGCACGTGGCTGGGCTCCGGATTTGCCGACGTGCAAGCACTGCCGCTTGAAACCGCCACATCGCCCATGTTCATCATGAGCGCTTCGCCATCCACTCCATCAAAACGCAGATTCAGGTTTCCGGGCACTCGAAGCGATATCTCCGGACCGTTCAACGTAACGTTGCTGACCGATTTCGAGATTTGCGAGTAGAGGTCGTCTCGCAACACCACGATCCTTTTCGACTCTTCTACCAGACTCGACGTCGCGAGTTCGACAGCTTTGGCCAATCCAACGATGCCAGGTACATTGAGTGTTCCGCTTCGCCTGCCCTGCTCTTGCCCTCCACCGTCCATTTGTGAGGAAAGTTTGATCCTCGGTCGGCGACGACGCACAACCAACGCGCCAACTCCGCGCGGGCCATAGACTTTGTGACCGGAAAAGCTGACTAGGTCTGCATCCAGCTCTTGCAGGTCGATCGGCAATTTGCCAACCGCCTGGGTCGCATCGCAGTGCAATAGCACGCCGTCTTCGTGGCAAACGGCGGCGATCTCGCGAATCGGCTGAATGATACCGATCTCGTTGTTCACATACATCACCGAAGCAAGTCGAGTCTCCGCTTGAATTGCCGCGGCGACTTGCTGCGGATCGATATAGCCAGCGTTTTGATTTGGACTCTGACTTGGCGGAAGAAGCGTAACCAAACCTGCGCTGGCTGCGATCTTTTCGAGCGGGTCCAGCACAGCCTTGTGTTCCGTCGTGGCGCTGATGAAGTGCGCCCCGCTTGCGCCGTAGCGTTCTGCAATCCCACGCAACGCCAAGTTGTTGCTCTCCGTCGCTCCGCTCGTGAAAACGATCTCCGTTGGCTGCACGTTCAAGCAGGCCGCCACCAACTCGCGCGCATCGGACACTGCTTTGCGTGCGCGATCGCCAAACGCATGCCCAACGCTACCTGGATTGCCAAAGTGTACGGTCAACCAAGGCATCATCGCTTCGAGAACCGCTGGGTCCAGCGGCGTAGTCGCGTGATTGTCTAGATACACGCCGTCAGAACCTGGCGTCACGATTGCCTCGGTGTCGCTGGTGCTTGCGGCAACGGAGTTTGTCCAACAGGAGAAGCATCCAGTTCACCTGAGCTCGCTGCCTTGTTCGAATCACCTTTGGGGATTTCAATGGTTTGCTTCGACTTCAATTTTTCGCTCGATTCTGTGAGCTCCCTTTCAACACTCGCATCGCCAAGTCCTAACTCTATCTCACCCGCTCGCGGACCAAATGTTGTTGCGTTAGGCAGGATGACTTCGAAGGTCGTGCCCGCGCGACTTGCACTAGCAACCTTCACTTTGCCTTTACAACGACTAACCAGCGTTCGCACAATATACAGACCAAGCCCAGTGCCCGGCTTCTTTCGCTCAAGCTCTGTCCCCAGCCGGACAAATCGGCCAAAAATCTTTCGTTGCAGATTGCGAGGAATCCCTGGACCGTTGTCTCGAATGCGAATCACGACGGTCCCGCGAGCAGCGACGTATTCCGTCTCAATTCGACACTGCGGATCCTTCGCATCGCCATACTTTATTGCGTTGTCGATCAGGTTACTGCATATGAGCCCCACATCCATGCGATTACCAAGCACCGTGCACGGAGCCAGATCGAATGTGCAAGCATCCAACGAAATTCGATGTCGTGTGCAAACCTCTCGGGCACCCGCGCGAAGCAACTCCGAGAGATCGATGCGCTCTGCCGCGTTCAAAACGTCGTTATCGAGTCGAGCTGCTGTCAGAATGTGGTTGATCAATAAATCCAACCGCTCGACATCCTCCAACATCGACTTGTAGAAACCCGCCTGCTCTTCGCGACTGACTGGCCGACGATCAAGCGTCTGCAAATAGAGTTTCAGCGACGCGATGGGCGACTTCAATTCATGGGTCACGCTATCAATAAAGTTCGATTGGCGGCGATTCAGGTTAATGGCTTTGATCGAAAGCGTCAGATAGACAACGACACCGGCGACAACCATGCCTAGAAAAATCAGTCCGACGACCAGCAACGCCCAATACGCCAGCCCCTCCGTGACTGGAATCAGAACGAAGCCGACAATGATCAACACCAGCAGGACGAGCATCACCACGGCGAGGCTGATCGGCAGTCTTAATGGTCGTCGTGACATGGATAAACTCAGGCAAGTCCTAGTTTGGCATCGCAAGAATCGAAGTTGGTGCCTTCATTTTACGCGAAAGTCCGCCGCAGAAGTGGGTACACCAAACACAACAAGCTTAACGTGTAACAAAAAGTAACAAAAACAGTTTTAATGGGCCAGGGAAGCCTTTTGGTTCTGCGTCCAACAGACTGAATGCCGATAAGACCTTCAATGAAGCGGGCGTTCGGTGTATAAGTGGTACTGGATTAAAGACCACAGGGCCTGGTCGTATCTCCCACCTTCAATTCCTCACGAAAGGCGATTCGATGCGGAAAAGTCATGGCTTTACTTTAGTTGAACTTCTTGTGGTGATAGCCATCATTGCAATGCTAGTGACATTACTCCTCCCAGCGGTACAGGCCGCGCGTGAGGCGGCACGACGAACACAGTGTGTCAACAATCTAAAAAACATGGGTTTGGCATGTCATAATCACGAGTCAGCCAATGGATTTTTCCCAACCGGCGGGTGGGGTTGGAGCTGGGTTGGCGATGCCGACCGAGGTCAAGGCGAACAACAGCCTGGTGGTTGGCTGTACAACATTCTGCCGTATATGGAAGAGGGCGCTTTCCACGCCAGCGCCGGTGACGGATTGGCAAACGAGATTACGCAACGACAAAGAGACGGAATCTCGCAAGTCATTTCGCAACCACTGGATTTGATTAACTGCCCATCGCGTCGTGAGTCGCGGCCCTATCCAAACCAGACACGCACGCCTTTTAACTCAAGCCCAAACGAACTTGCGGGACGATCCGATTATGGAATCAATTGCGGATCGCAAAATGCAAACGAACTCGACGCTGGCCCACCATCCATCGAGGAGGGTGAAGATGGTCATGGGAATATCAGCAAGACTGGGCGAGCCTCAGGCGGAAGAATGGCCTACAGTGGCTTTAGTTTCACCAACAGCAAGGTTGGTGTCCAACATGTGGAAGACGGATTAAGCAAGACAGTCATGATCATGGAAAAGTTCGTCATCATCGACTTTTACAACACGGGTGAGGACTGGGGAGACAATGAAACTTGGTGCACAGGCTTCAACAACGACAACTTCCGAGTGACTTTCTTCCCGCCACAACTTGATGCAACCTCGGACCAAATCACCAGAGATCGCGCTCGCTTCCTTTCAGGCAGCACGCATCCTGGCGGTGTCAATGTTTGCAATGGTGACGGATCGGTGAAGTTAGTCGAATACGGTGTCGAACAAGCAGTATGGAATTCGAGCGGACATCGTTCCGACGGCGCCTTCGCGTTACTGCCAACCAATCAGTAACGGCAACGATAACGACAACCTGAAACACGGCGCTGAGAGGTTCTGCTCAGCGCCGTTTTTTTTGTGCGCGACCCGATCCGGCTGTATGACTGAGCGTCGGTTTTTGTGTATGGTACTGCCAGAAATGAAATGCGCATTGGTAACGCATTTACGAGAATTCCTTTCGCTTGTGAGCCTAAGATGAAACAATCCTCTTGCTTCCTCACCGTGCTATTTTTTTACCTTCCGCTGCTATTCGGCTGCGATGGAGGTGGTGAAAAATCGTTCTCCAAAGTCGCCCTGGATCCAGCGGTCGTTGCGGAAGCCATCATGGCTGAATACGACGCGGACGGAGACGGAGAGGTTTCGAGATCGGAGCTTAAGAAATGCAAGGGCCTGCAAATGCTTGCGGCCGGACAAGAGGAATTGCAGCCGCAATATCGCCTGGACCAAGACGGCAACGGATCCATTTCCCAAAAGGAGTTCACCGACAAACTCACAGCCTGTTTCGCAGACAAACGACAGTCTTTCAGCTGCGCAGTTAAGTACAGAGGTAAACCGCTGAAAGGTGCAATCGTTACGCTAGTGCCCGAATCATTCATGGGCGACGTACAATCCGCTTCCGGAGAAACCGACAAAGACGGCAATTGTTCAGTGACCGGTGACGACGGCCTTCTCGGTACCGTGCCCGGTATCTATAGAGTCGAGATCACGCACCCCGACCACGACATCAAAGCGAAGTACAACACCGAAACAACAGAGAGCGTCGCGCTTGACACAACGAATCCCTACGCCCAAGTAGGCACGATAACTTACAACGTTAAATAAAGTATCTTAGACCCAACCCAGGTAGTGAGCGATCTCGTACGGCCAAGGATGCTGCCACGGGTTCGCACTCGGGTACGAAGCCGACGCAACGCTAATCGCCAAACACAAATAGGCGATGCGGCGCCATATGCGTGAATAGGAAATGCGATCCAGCATCGGGAACATCGCAAACAGCCACAGGGGCGTAAACCAAAACATCCAGCGAAATCCTGAGCAAACTCCGCCATAGTTTCGATCCTGCACCGGCCGCAGGACTAGATAGAAACATAAGCATACGACCGTAAGCAGCGCAATTCCGGTTGCCAACGTCGGCATCGGAACTTCGCGATTCCGACCAGCCAATAGAAACAGGCCACCGATACTAAAAATCCAGATTGGCGTAAGCGAAAAGATGCCATGGTGGCCCACGAGACAATGAACGGCGTAGACGACTTTCGATGACTCGCCGCCGTCAACGCCCGTCTTTTCTTTCGACCAGTGACTCTTTTCGTAGTCGTACCAGTTGTCGTCTCCATGCTCACCCAAACCGGCGACTTCCGAATTACGATGCATGTAAGGAGGCCGGAAACTTCCGTGCGCCACGTAACACAGCACAAAAAACGGGATAACGACAGCAGCTACTGCGGGCACTCCGTACAGTAAAGTCGAACGCCAATTCTTGTAAAGCAGCGCAAGCCCCAGCAAGCCCAACAGCGACAGCGCCGGCAACTCGTTCGCCGCGGCAAAGGCGGCGGCCATCCCCGCGACCACGAATAGCCAACGATTCAGCTTTTCGTCGTACCAGATCGAAATGAAAACGTGCAGCGCAACCAACGTACAAACCGCTGCGGGCAAATGATTGTTCAGAGTTACCGCAAAGGTAGTCAGATACGTCCCCCAAGCCGCGGCACAGCAGGCGAAGACTTTAGCCCAATCAGTTTCGCACCAACGCTCGATAAGCCCAACCAGCAACCAGAAATAAACGACCATCGGTACGAGATTCGTAATCACGAGGATAGTTCGAGTGATTGGAAACGGATGATCTTTATAAGTCGCGCCAGCCACGTTTTTCATCAGCCAGTACTGACTGGCCACAAGTGTCGGAAATAGCGGTGGCTTACTCGAATAGTAATGCAGTTTCTTGTCCGGACCTTGATGCCGAACTTTGTCAATCGTCTGCCATTGACTATCTTTTTGCAGTCGATCGATCACGTACGAGTTGCTGTCCACCAACGAACGTATCGTGCACCAACGACTGCGATCATTCGCACTAAGGAAGGGCCCGCGTCCATTCTTTGATCGCACGGTAACAATGCGACCCAAGCACGCGGCTAACGATGAAACGATCAACAATACGTAGATTACTCGACGCATCTTTGCACTTACAATGAACTCATCGTCTAGCATGACTCTTATTTCCTTCCACTGATCCTGCTAACCACGGCCCCGTCCCTCGTGTGGGATCTGGCCACGCCAATCTTCGGCCCCACCGGCACGCGACGCGACCGAGTAAGTATCGGCCGACCGCAAGTTCATGGCCGTAATTTGTTCGGCAAGAAATCCGGTCAACATGAATTGAGCACTCAAGAGCAAGCCTGCAAGACTGTAGTAAAATATCGCCCGCTGGTGCAAATGCACAGGCTCAAGACCAAACAAGGAAATGCGGCTCACCAACCACATCAGCGTTAACACCGAGATTCCTAGCAGGCTCAGCATGAAGCAAATCATTCCGAACATGCCGAGCACGTGTTGCGGTCGCTGGCCAAAGCCCGTAAGGAACTTCACGGTAAGCAAGTCAAGGAAACCTTTGGGCATACGCAAGATGCCGTACTTCGAAACACCATGCTCACGAGCCCGATGATCGACCACGATCTCTCCAACTTTCCAACCGCGAGCAGCCGCCAACACTGGCACGAACCGATGAAGCTCGCCGTATAGCTGTACTTCACGAAATATCTCGCGCCGATAGCACTTAAAACCGCAGTTATGATCGTGAAGTTTCACGCCCGTTAGCTTGCTCACAAGTGCATTAAAAATGCGAGAGGGCCCAACCTTGTGCCACGGATCATGACGCACTTTCTTCCAGCCACTGACGACGTCTACGCCATTTTCCATCATCTCTAGAAAGCGAGGAATCTCCTTTGGATCGTCCTGCAAATCCGCATCCATCGTGAATACAAGATCACCCGAAGCAGCTTCGAAGCCGGCGGTCAACGCAGCTGCCTTACCGAAGTTACGTCGAAAACGAATGGCTTTTACATTGTCGTTCGATTCGCAAAGCTCGGTGATGCGTTGCCATGAAGCATCGCTTGAGCCATCATCAATGAGCACTAACTCGTGTTCGTAGCCGTTCTCGCGAGCGACCGCGTCGATTTCATCACGCAACGTGTGAATCGTGTCTTCTTCGTTGAAGACGGGAATAACGATCGAAAACATGGTTCTTTCCGAGAAGAGAAAGTAACGGGCGGGACCTTTATTTTACCAAGTACGCACAACGGACACATGTGACCGAATGGCCAATCTACCTGTAAGAAATCAACAATAGCTCAAAGTAAGGTAGAGTCAGCTACCACACATCACTTCAACGCATTGATCAACGTGACAAATCCCTACGCTGCCCCCAAAGAGTTTTCCGAACCACCGCCTACGAGTCCCCAAGAGGTTCCACCTGCAACTTCGTTCGTCAACTCACTGGCCAGATGGACAGTAGTGTGCGGAATCTCCGCGATCTCAAGCTTCATCCTTGGACTCGAAGGCAGAAGTAATCTCAGTCTTGTTGCCGCCATGGTTTCGGGCATCGTGGTGTTTGCCGTCGCTTACGCTTTTGTTGATCGCACATTGTTCTGGCGAAAGCTTATGGCCGATCCAGTTACTCGCAATAGCATCTACTGGGCGTATGGGCTCCGGATGGCCGCGTCAATCATCTACCCGATCGGCATAATCAATGACATGTTTGCCTTTATGCTCTTCGGTGGATTTCTCATGATGCCTTTTGCGTTTCTCTTCGGAAATGCTGAACCACCTGTATCGACATTCTTCATGACGATTACTCAAGGTATCGCACTAAATGTACAAATGGCGATCGCCGTCGGTACGATTTCGATACTCCGCAAATTCTTCGGAAGAAATCTGTCTAACAGCGCAGTTTCGACGCAACCCAAGCCCTAGGCTCCATCGAAACTTGGTGCGTGGTTGCGGAACTCGCCAAGAGTTTCGTTTTCTTGGAGGGAGTCGAAAGTCTGGACGACGGTCCAGACACGTTTTGAGGCAGACCCTATTTTTTCACGAGACCTGAAAGCTGATCGACATTCGGCAATCTTGCGAGCTCCGATTCGTTGATCGACAGATACAGCGCCCTGTTCCAAAGATGTGGGCAGAAAATGTGAATCAATCCGTCATCAATTACCGCGTCCAAGTACGAGACGTTGTAATTGAACCACCCATTCTTCTTGGGATTCGGCTGCGTCGCATTGGCAAACAAGAACTGTGGTTCTGACCAGTTTCTACCACCATCGTGAGAAAGAGAAATCCAAATCTCGGCGCGATCTTTCATGCCGTCCATCTTACCGTTGAGGCCCTCGTACGTGCCCGCGTGACGATTGTGATGAAACGAGATCAGCGTTTTGCCATCGCTTAGATGAAAAACCATTGGTGGCGCGTCGGGATGAATCAGCTTCGAGGCCTTCGGATCGGCCCACGTCTTTCCGTCGTCCAAGCTTCGAGTCTCCCAAATGCGCCCGGTCGGCGTGCGCGCCAAAAAGAGCACTTCGTCGTTACCCAAGTGAATCGGCCGACCTTCATCCATACGGTTGTATTCCGGTGCGAACCAGCCGTCCGGCCGCTTTCCCGGTAACAGCGACCATGACTCCCCTCTGTCTTCACTGCGCAGAATGTACTGTTGCGTCGTCAGCGGCTTCTTCGACCAGTCCGCAGCATGAGAACCAAGCAACCACGTGCCGCTTTCCGTTTCGCACATCCGCGTCACGGACATCCCGAGAAACTCTGGATCGTTTTTTGGTTTAATGAGTGTCGCGTCGCTCCATGTGTGCCCATCGTCATCCGAATGGCGAAAACCAATGGGAGTGTTCTCATGCCGGCCTTTTTCGCGACTGTACTGGCTCGGAATCGGCTGAGTACCGAAACTATAGATACGCGTACCGCCGCGCGGGATAAGCGGAATAAAACCGTGCTGGCTATAGTCGATGTTAAACGCAACCTTCGGGCCAACCCAAGTTTTACCGTTGTCCGACGAGCGATACGAAAGAAGATCGTTCACTTTGCCGGCACCGGCGGCGTAGTGATTGCCCGCTGGAAACATCAACAGCAGATCTCCCTTGGGCGTTCGCACAGCGCGAGTCTCAAACAGCCCGCGCTGATCAGGCTTTGCGGTGTGGATCAACTGGCCCGTGAGCGATTGATGCCGCAGCAAACCTAGACTCGCATCGAAAACGAAATCGTTCGGCGGAGTATCTCGCTGTATTGAAATTGGATCGCCAAGCCCAATGCGAACTTCAGAAACAAGCGAATCTTGTGCAGCAAGCTGCGACGCCAACAACCCGCAAAAAACCCCAACGAGTACTCGAAGACAAAACGATCGAATCATATTACTACCTCATCGAACCGGTTAATCAGAACACTTGGCTCCGCCTGCACTGCTCGATAGCATACCCTCTCGCTCAGCCCGATGCTGCAGGCGAGAGTGCCTGATAACCGACTCGCTATTTCGTCGCCAATTCGAGCAGCCTTCCCACCGTTCGAAAATTCCGTGCGGTTGCGTTAACTCCTAGATATTTTTCTGCGTTCGCAGCCAACTTCGACCGACCGATGCCATCTGGAGCTGCCAAATAGAACACGCGATTGGTCAGTTCGTACTTTTCCGATTTCGCGCAGGCGTTGGCGATCGATTCGACATCAGCAGCCTTCGCTGGCTCTGACAGAAAGAAAAAGTGCAGCGACTTTGGATCTTTCGCTGCCTTTGGGAACGGGTTTCCTTCGGCTGCTGCCACAAGATCCTCGTGATCGAGAACCAACACTTGCGGGCAAAATCCGTATCGTTCTTCAATCAAGGAAGCGATCTTCTTAGCAAGCGACTTTGGGCTCTTCGCGGGCGACTCAAACAACACGTTGCCACTTTGAATGTACGTGCGAATATTCCTGAACTTGAGTGACTCGAGGTCCATTCTCAAACCGGCCATCGGCAGAACGTTCTTGCCGCCGACATTGATACCACGCAGCAGTGCGAGCCATGTTGCCATCAATGCGTCTACTTTTGACGAGCCATAAAGTAAAAGATCGGTGCGACTATGAGTTCGGAGACAATGATCGACATCCGGTAAAAAATCGGAGCGACGGTGGCAAGCACTTCACCGTGCTGAGGTTCCAGCATTTCCTTGAGCACAATTTCTCGAGCACCAAGCCCGCCCGGCAACATCGACGCAAAACCTGCGACGATGCTCACGGCATACGCAGCCGTAATGTAGGGCAGGTCCATGATGCTAAGCTCGGCAGACTCTGCCACATTCATTGCTTTCATGGCCGCCCACAAGCCTATTCCGAAAAACACGAATCCAGGAAACAGCAAGAACCAGCCCGGCACGACCGTGTTCCAGGTGAGTGTTTTTGCCAGATCCGGCGGAGGCGGTGTATTTGCTTCGCTTTTGAAAAACTGTGCTTTTCGTTTTTGAATGAAGTCCAAACCAAAACGCAACACTGGTGGCAAAAGCGGAATCGTCGCGATCACCGCTGCAAGTGCCGCCGACAGGGCGATCTCTATTTGACTGTTGTACAAAAAGAACACAACGATTGCGGCCACGACCGAGCCCACGGAAAGCATCGCGAGAGTATCGGCAACGATACTGATAAAAAGTGTCATTGGATTCACGCCAAATCGCTTCACCATCGCGAGCCGAATTGCCACAACGACAGCCTTACCTGGAACGTACTTCCCCAACTGACTGACATAGTGCACACGGGCGGCGTATCCCATTGGCGTGTCCGCACCCATGGCCTTCAAAAGCCGATGCCAATTCAACGCCATCGGCAGCATGCCGAGCAAATAGCAAACGCCAGACACGAATAGCCAACCGAAGTGGAGATTCCAAATCGAGAAGCCGGATGCCAGAATCCTGTCCTTGCCTGCTTGAAACGCCTTACCCACAAAGGCAATCACGAGCACCAGAATCACGAGCTTCAGCATCGCCATCCACGGCACTCCCCGTCGCTTCTTTGACGTCCCGTTTGACTGAGATCCCGCGGGCGTCGGACTATTCTCTGGCGAAGGCAAGTTTAGGTTCTCGAAAACGAAGTATAAGAGTCGACTGCAATTGATTGAGCCTGCGATGTGGGTTACGGTCGCGGATTCTCGCAAGTTTCGACGATTAATAACAGTGCAAGCGGTTCGATCCGAGAACAAAGATGACGAAAAAGAAAAAGACGGCTGCGAGTTCGAAAAAGGCGAAGCCGAAGGCCCCAGTGTCAGCCATTACGCCGAAAGAGAACTCGGTCGTTTCGCGTTACATCTCGTTCGCGATGCTGATCGTGACGATCTTGGTCTTCAGCTTCTTTTTCTACAACGTCATCAAGGGATTCTTGCTGCCGCTTTTTCTCGCTGCTCTGCTCGCGGTCATCTTTCGCCCCTACCACAAATGGGTCAATTCGCGTTGCAGTGGCCGCCATCGACTGGCCGCAGCACTGTGTACCGGCACAATCATGCTGCTCGTTCTCGGACCGCTTACGGGACTGATACTGTTGGGCCTTCACGAGGCGAACCAAGTATTGCGATCGAAGAACGAATACATTGCGAAAGTAAAGTCGCTAGGACAATCAGCGGGCCTGCACAAACCGTTCGCTGATCAGTTGGATCAAATTACTGCGGAGCTGAAAGCACTCGAAGACTCAACGACCAACTTCTCTGGCGACGATACGCCGTACTACGAATCACTGATCAAAGAAAGCAAAGACCGAATCGTCACGCAAACGAAGCAACTTCGGAAAGAAGGCTTTTTAGCCGCCTCGGAGTTCGGCGACGAACTTCTTGAAAAGCACGAACTCTCCAATGCAGCGGCGTACTTTGCTGACCTAGAAAAGGCGAAAGCCGTGATGGGTGATGCTGACGGCGCTACGGCAATTCAACTAGGCCAATTGAAGAAGAACCTGGCAGCGCAAGTCAGCATCACAAACAGCAACACGCACGACGCAGCCGAGGACGAGGAAGAAGAAAAAGAAGTCAACCGCGAGCCAGAAAAGCGAGCGATAGGCTATGCACTGAAACAAAGCAAAGCCGATCCCAAGAACGGATTCCTTGAACTGATCCAGGATTTCGAAACCAAGTTAGAAGCGGTGAAGATCAGGGCCGACGATCACCTGACGACCAGTCGCGAACGCGCGGACGCACTGGAAGAAGTGCGAACAGAATTCCGAGCACTCCGAACTTCGCTGTTGGGCGGCCCCATCTGGGAATCCGTTACGGAACTTGCCAACCCCAGCGAGCAGCAGATTAAGGAATGGGTTTCGCAAGGCACTAGCAGTGTTCGAAGTTGGCTTCCTTCGATTACTAATACAGCAACGTCATGGATTGTGGGTTTGCTGGTTGGATTGAGCATCATGGCGGTAGCGATGTTCTACTTTTTCTTGGACGGTGCCAAGATGGTCAACACGTTCATGCATCTTTCGCCGCTCGACGATCGTCACGAGATGGAGCTCCTACAAGAGTTCGACAAAGTGGGGCGAGCGGTTGTACTGGCCACGCTTCTGTCGGCCGTGGCTCAGGGGATCCTGGGCGGCATCGGCTACAAGCTAGTCGGATTGGATTCCGTATTCTTGCTAACGCTGCTGACAGCAGTTCTGGCGTTGATTCCTTTCGTCGGCGCGGCGGCGATTTGGGTACCCGCTTGTTTGTATCTCGCGTTCATCAAAGAACCGATCGACGCAGAAGCAACACGCACGTGGATGTTCGCAAAAGCGGGATTCTTGGCAGTCTACGGCGTTTTAGTAGTGTCGATGGCAGACAATGTCATCAAGCCGTGGGTGTTGCAGGGTCAGTCGAAACTGCACCCACTATTGGCGTTGCTCAGTGTTTTGGGTGGAGTGCAAGCACTAGGGCCAATCGGGATTCTCATCGGACCGATGGTGGTCGCATTCTTGCAGGTCTTACTTACGATTCTGCAACGAGAAATCTCATCGATGGAATCGGACCTATCGGCACTTCAGTAGCGATGGCTCCTTAGAGCGGCACCCACACCGCTAGCAAGCAGCCCAAGATTGGGTTGCCTTGGCTTGCTATCAAACGCTATGTTC
>CAYNJG010000074.1:0-29764 GCA_964397295.1 uncultured Pirellulaceae bacterium | reverse complement strand
TGCGAAAGCAAATTCAGAAAAAGTAGATCTGATCTTGCTGGATATCGGCATGCCCGACGGCGACGGACTCGAAGTTTGCTCGGAATTCTGCGACGGTGAAACGACCTCTGGTATTCCAGTGATTATCGTCAGCGGCATGGAGCAGCCAAGTGTTGTCCGTCGAGCACGGGCGGCAGGGTGCCATTATTACCTTCGAAAGCCCTATGATCCCAATGCACTGCTGTTGTTGGCTCAGAATGCGATCGCCGAATCTAACGACTGCTGCTAATTAACTCGTGTCTCGCACTAGCTGTCCAACCAGTATGATGGCAGTGAACGGTTAAAGCCGCTCGAATTAAGGCCTTCACGCCTTTCCAAGAACTATCAGATTTTGGTATGGTATAGGGTTCACATTCACCACCATTTTTGGGAGCTCTAGTTTGGGTACAAAGAAAACGGGAAAAGGTCGCCGCAAAGTAGGTCGTAAAAAACGACGTATGCGAGCGAAAATCCGTCACCGAAAAAAGTAAGTCTTCAGCTTTCTGCTGTGTTTTCTTTTTTGTTTCAGTTCTTTTGCGTAGCGTGCTGCGCGCTCGTCTCGGCACAAAATGCCGAAATCTATTCGTCCGGCTTTCGGTCAGCTGAGTGCTACACTTCCGTAAAAGCACAGAGTTTTTTGGCACGAGTGAGCATGGCCGCGACATCGAATAATACGACGAGAGATTTCAAAGTATCGCGTAACGATGCCGGAGTTGCGCAGGTCAAGGCCGAAACATGGATCGATGCCATCTATGCACTCGGTTACATGCACGCGACTGATCGACCGACACAGTTGCTGTTTGCCCGTGCGGTTGCGAGTGGTCGAGCGGCTGAGCTTATTTCTGATCGTCCCGATTTGCGAGAAACCGATCGGTTCTTTCGGCGGATCGGTTTGCACGAAGGACTCGCGACCGAAGCGGAGAACTTAGACCCTCATATCAAAGAGCAGATTGCTGCATACTGCGATGGTATCAACGACGGTGTGGCCGCCGGAGGTCGATCGCTACCAATGTGGGCGACGGGATTCCGTCCCGATCCGTGGGACGCTGAAGCAGTCTTGTTGGTTGGGCAATTGTTGAGCTTTGGCGGTTTGGCAATCGGTCAAATGCAAAACGAGCGCTTGTTGTTGGAACTCATTCACGCTGGTGCCGATGACGAAGGGCTACGAGATCTGTATTCGCCGCGGCTCGATTCCGCAGATTTCGACATGCTGCGAAACGTACACATGTCCAACCAGCTTTCGAATGACGCGCTGGAAACGATGACTGATCTACCGCGGCTCGCCGGCAGCAATGCGTGGGCGATTCGGGGTGAGCGGACAGAATGCGGCGCGGCGATTCTTTGTTCTGATCCGCATCTGGAAGTGAATCGCTTACCGGGTATTTGGTACGAAACCGTTTTGCAGTGGGGCGACAATGAATACGTGATGGGCGCAACGCTGCCGGGTTGTCCGCTGTTCGCCGTGGGGCGTACGCCGAATCTCGCATGGGGTGTGACCTACATGAAAGGCGACACGATCGATTTCTTCATCGAGGATTGTCGCGAGGGTGGCGAAACGGGCTGGCAATATCGCCGCGGAGATGATTGGTTTGACTTTGAAGTTCGCGAAGAAGAAATCGCACCGCAGAGCAAGACTTCCGAAACCGTTCGGGTGTTGCATAACGAAATCGGTGTACTCGAATCCGATCCGGGCGAAGACGGCATGTACCTTTCGGTCGCGTGGACGGGATCTGCACCTGGTTCTGGCAAGGCAATGGCAACGTGGCTGGATGTCATTGCGTCGCCTACAACGAAAGAAGCCATGGACGTGGTTCGGCAGTGTCCGCAACCAACACTGTGCTTTGTTTTTGCCGATCTCGATGACCATGTCGGCTTGCAGGGAACAGGCCGATTTCCCAAGCGGCCAAATCCTGATTCCGGTCTAGCGCCGCTCGCGGCTTGGGACGAATCGAATCACTGGCAAGGTTTCCTCGACAACGCATTGCTGCCGAGTTTCTACGATCCGGCTGAAGGTTTCGTTGCGACGGCAAACGAAGGTTGGAATCCCGAAGAGGGTCCATTGCTAGTGACGCAGTTGCTGCCCGACTATCGCAAGCGTCGCATTGATGAACGATTGGCCGAATTGCCAAGCGCAACGGTCGAAGAAATGCAGGCGCTGCAGTACGACGTGATTAACGTACATGCACGCGACATGCTGCCGAGGATGTTGCCTCATTTGCCCGATGGTGAAATCAAAACGCGGCTGGGCGAATGGGACTTCAGTTTTGATATCGATAGCAAAGAAGCCGTTTGGTATCAGCGTCTCTACATCAATCTGATCATCGAAGTTTTCGGCCACGAGAAAGCAATCGGTTGGCGTCGGATAATCTATCTGTGCACGCGTGGTGGCTATTCGAATATGATCATGTCATTGGCGGATCGTGTTTTGCTAAACGACGATTCCGTGTGGTGGCACGGTCGCGATCGTGGCGACTTGGTTCGAACGGCGTATCAACATCTCGTCACCCAACCCGAACAAACTTGGGGCGACTTCAACTACTTCCATTTTTCGGATCGTTTCTTTGGTCGCCGTCGAGTGGGACGACTGCTGGGATTCGATAGCGGCAAGCAACCGATGCCCGGCTGTTCCGCTACGCCATTCCAAGGCCACGTTTTTCAAACCGCGAAAAACGAACAGACATTCGCTCCGTCGTATCACTTCATTGCGGAGATGAATACGCATGAGGCGTGGACGAATCTGCCGGGTGGTCCGAGCGAAAGCCGCTTCTCGCGATACTACAAGTCGGACGTTGATCGCTGGAAAAAGGGTGAATACAAGCGATTATCGCCGGAATTCGGCGACGAAGTCGAAATCGACGAATAGTCAATCGCAACCCCTTTTTGGTATGCTCGTCCGAATGACTGGTTCTTTTTCGGGCGATTCGTCCGCTGACAATTCGCCCTACAGTTCTCCGTCTCAATATCCAAGTGGGGCTCCACAGCCCGACGCTTCTCGGCCAGGACCATTCTTGGCTGTGCCCATCAAACCGAAGCCTATTCCAGCGCCGCGTCCCAAGGTCGAGCCGCCGCTATCGCACCGACTTTGGTTGCCATTGTTTCTGCTGTTCGCAACTTGCCTGACTACGTTTTTCGCCGGCGCGATGTCGTGGGATCTCTATTCAGTTACCGAAGGTGCTACGAGCGGTAACGCTGGCATCGTGGTACGCGCCGCGATTCTTAGCCACTTCGGGCAAGGTTTAACGTACATGGTTTGTGTCGTCTCGATTCTGTTCGCGCACGAGATGGGGCACTATGTAATGACGCGAGTTTATAAAGTGCCGTCGAGCTACCCGATCTTCATTCCGTTTCCCATTCCACCGATCGGCACGATGGGCGCTGTGATTGCGATGCAGGGACAGAAAGCAAATCGCAAAGAGATATTTGACATTGGTATCGCGGGCCCGTTGGCAGGACTCGTACTTGCTGTTCCCATTGTTTGCATAGGAGTTGCCCAGCTTGACCTAAGCACGCCGACGGCGATGGGTGGTTTTAAGTTCTACTTGCCGCTGTTCATCAAATGGTTAATGTCGTGGCTACATCCTGACGTGTCGAATATCGAATTCTTGTACGCCAGTCAAGTTAACGCGATGTTCATGGCCGGTTGGGTTGGACTGCTGATCACGGGTCTCAATATGTTGCCAGTTAGCCAGCTTGATGGCGGACATGTGACTTATACATTGTTCGGAAAACACAGCCGAACGATCGCGTTAGCATTTATCGGCGTTGCAGTTGCATACCTCATCTACAGCTACATTACCTACAAGGTGATGGGCTGGATCGTCATGTTGCTGTTGATCCTCGTGATTGGGATTTACCATCCGCCAACGAGCGATGATTCAGTACCGTTGGGTCGAGGACGAATTGTTCTAGGTGCCTGCTCTCTATTTATTCCACTGCTTTGCTTTCCACCACGCGGCCTAGGATTTTAGACAGCCGTTTCTGGCCGCGTTAGGTGAATTGGCGATCGCATCGGGTTATGATGCGGGTCGATTCACTTTTACTAACGGGGAGATTCTATGTTCTGGCGGTGCTCGGTCTTGTTGTTGCTGGGGGTTTCGCTTGCGGGTGCCGCGGACAAACCAAACATCCTCTACATCATGTCCGACGATCATGCGGCTCACGCGATCGGAGCCTACGGTGGTCGGCTGGCGAAATTGGATCCGACGCCAAATCTTGATCGACTTGCCCGCGAAGGTGTTCGACTAGCGAACTGCTTTTGCACGAATTCGATCTGCGTCCCGAGTCGAGCTACGATCATCACCGGTCAGTACAGCCACAAAAATGGTGCAAGGACACTGAACAATGGCATTAAGCCAGAGAACCAGATCGTTGCGCGGTTGATCAAAGAAGCGGGATACGAAACGGCAGTGGTGGGTAAGTGGCATCTGAAGCATGAACCCGCGGTGTTCGATCACTATTTCGTTTTGCCCGGACAAGGTTCGTACTTCAATCCGATCTTTCGTCATCGAGGGCCAAAACCGTGGCCCAACAACACAACTCGAGTGGCCAAGTACGATTGCGTTCATTCGTCGGATGCGATCACGGCCGCTTCGCTGAAGTGGCTGAAGTCGCGGAAGCATAAAGACAAGCCGTTCTTTTTAATGCATCAGTTCAAGGCACCGCATGACAATTTCGAAAACGCCGAGCGTTACGATTGGTTGTACGAAGATATCGATATTCCCGAGCCCGACAGTCTGCGTAATCGCATGACGCATGGTCCCATCGGAGCTCCCGCGTATGGCACGTCGGTATCAAAACGAAACTCGCGACGAAACATGGGTCACCATATGTTCGTGGATCGTTCGTTGGACGATGATAAATACACCTCGGTGTCCTATCAGCGTTATCTGAAGAAGTTTCTTCGTTGCGTGAAAGGCGTCGATGATGGAGTGGGGCAGCTCATCAAACACCTGGAAGACACTGGCCAGCTCGACAATACCGTGATCATCTATTCCGCCGATCAGGGCTTTATGCTAGGCGAGCACGACTACATCGACAAACGTTGGATGTATGACGAGTCGATGCGGATGCCGTTCATTATTCGCTATCCGAAGCGATTCAAACCAGCGGTGAACGACGACATCGTGAACAACGTGGACTACGCACCAACACTGCTAGAACTGGCAGGAGTCACCGAGATGCCGGAGTCGTTTCAGGGCCGGAGCATTGTGAGTAACCTCGAAGGCAATACGCCCGACGATTGGCCACAGGAAACTTACTATCGCTACTGGATGCACATGGCGCATCACGACAACCCTGCCCACTACGGGATTCGCACGAAAACGCACAAGCTGATTTTCTTCTACGGATTGGCTCTGGATGCAGCCGGTGCAAAACCGACAGCCACAAAGCCGCACTGGGAGCTTTACGACTTAGAAAAGGACCCACACGAGCAAAACAACGTCTACGAGGATCCCATTTACGATTCGATCGCGAACGATTTGAAGAAGCGACTTTTGTCACTTAAAGAACACATCGGCGACAAAGACGAAGCGTACCCCGAACTAATGAAAGCACGCAGCGAGGTCTGGTAACGAAACGGAATGGGAACAAGTCCACCGTCCCGAACCTCATCGCGTACATCCCTAACCCACGTTGGTGATATGAACAAAACCATAGTCACACTATTGATGTTTTTCTCGATCGCGTCCTGCACAAACGGCGCGGACGAGTTTAACTACGATGAATCTAAAGTGCCCAACTACGAACTTCCCGATGTACTCGTTGATCCAGATGGACAAAAGATAGAAACAGCGGATACGTGGCGCACTTCTGGCCGCGCTAAATGGTTGCAGGTGGTCGCTGACGAAGTCTACGGCAACCTGCCACCAGAAATCGCAACGGTGCAAATGGAAGTCGCCAACCAGTCCACAAAAACAACCAACGACATCAAACGCAAGCTAGTCACGCTTCGCTGCACTCGGAATGGCAAGTCGATTGACATGCATTTGTTGATTTACCTACCAGCGAGCGCCAGCGGGCCTGTCAAAACATTCTTAGGTCTGAACTTCAACGGCAACCACACGATCACCGACGACTCCGACATTCCTGTTACCGAGAGCTGGGTGCGTAACGACAAGAAAAAAGGCTATACCAATCACCGCGCGACTGAAGAATCTCGCGGTTCTGCCAAATCACGCTGGCCGGTCGATGCGATTACCGCACGAGGCTACGGTCTCGCCACAATGTACTACGGAGATATCGATCCCGACTTCCACGACAAATTCGAAAACGGCATTCACGCGTTGTTTGCCGACGAAGACAGAAAGCCAACTAGCTGGGGCTCTATCGCGGCCTGGTCATGGGGGCTTTCGCGAGCGTTGGATTACTGCGAGCAAGATCCCGACATTGACGCCAAAAAGGTGGCATTGATGGGGCACTCGCGTTTGGGCAAAACCTCGTTGTGGGGCGGGGTGGCGGACGAGCGATTTGCGATGGTTGTCTCGAACGATTCCGGCTGCGGTGGAGCAGCACTTAGTCGTCGTCGATTCGGAGAAACCGTAAAGCGAATCAACACAAGCTTTCCGCACTGGTTCTGCGAAAACTACAGGAAATACAATGATCGCGAGGATGAGTGTCCTGTGGACCAACACACTCTGATCGCACTCATCGCGCCGCGTCCGGTACTAATCTGTAGCGCCCAAGACGATCGTTGGGCTGACCCGAAAGGTGAATTCCTGTCCGGAAAAGGCGCCGACAGCGTGTATCGACTTCTTGGAACCGATGGCATTTCCGCCGATTCTTGGCCAGCAGTCAACACGCCGATAATGAGTCGCATCGGCTATCACATGCGACCCGGAGGGCATGACGTCAAGCTGCAAGACTGGCAGGTCTACATGGACTTCGCAGACAAGCATTTGGCTGATTAAAGCCTTCCTTGAATGAACATTGATATTCACGGAATTCAGGCCTCGTGACATTCGTGGCTAAGGCTTCTACCGGATTCGAAAGCGGTTCATAGCTGCCAACAATCGACGCATGCGATGTTTGTTGTCCTGATCACTTGCTCGCCTCAACTTCCTACCTCGCTTTAGTCGATGCTGATAAGGGCTACTACGCTTTGCCGAGCATGGTAGCGGTAACTCGATAGCATCGAAATCAAAGCGTTTTTATGAATCTTGCGAAGAAGCATTTTGACTGCGTCGTCATTGGCGGCGGTCACAACGGATTGGTTACGGCTGCTTACCTTGCGAAGGCGGGTAAGTCTGTTTGTGTGCTCGAGCGTCGTCACATTCTCGGTGGCTGTGCTTGCACCGAGGAGGTTTGGCCAGGCTATCGCGTCTCGACTGCGGCCTACGTTATCAGTCTCTTTTTGCCTGAGATCACTCGTGACTTGCGACTGAAGCAATATGGCCTAGAAGTCCTGCCTCGCAATCCTTCTTCGTTCACGCCTTTGTTGGACGGACGGTCGCTAACGCTGGGGCCAGATATGGTTGCCAGTCAGCGCGAGATTGGAAAATTTAGTCGCCACGATGCGGAAGCCTATCCCAAATACAACGCGCTACTAGAACGCGTCGCAAAAGTGTTGGAGCCGACATTAAACAAGGCTGCGCCGGATCCGTTTCCGTTGCCGAAAGAGTGGCGGAAAGTAGGCGTTGGCAAACGCTTGCGAGACGGTGCAAAGATGCTGGATATGTATCGGTCGCTTGATGGGTTGGGCCACGACTTGCCCGAGGCTATCGAGTTACTGACCGGTGCGGCGCGGCCATTGTTGGAGCGTTGGTTCGAGGCGGAAGTGTTACGAGCGACCCTGGCTACGGATGCGATCATCGGCGCGTTCTCTTCGATTTCGTCACCTGGCACGGCTTATGTTTTGCTTCACCATGTGATGGGTGAGGCTGGTGGAGCGCGAGGCGTATGGGGCTATGTTCGAGGTGGCATGGGAGGTTTAGCAGACTCATTGGAAAAAGCGTGTAAGGATCTGCGTGTCGAGATTCTACGAGAGTCACCGGTGGCTTCGATCACCACAAACAAAGGCGTCGCGAGTGGCGTCATATTGGAAGACGGTACGCAGATAGAAGCGGACGTTGTTGCGTCTAGTGTTGATGCACATCTGACGTTTGAGCGGTTTTTAGATCCTAGCGTTTTGCCCGAGCACTTTCGAAAAGCGGTTTCGCGAATCGACTATGCGTCGGCATCGGCGAAGATCAACTTGGCGCTGGCGGAACCGCCTAACTTTACCGCATCACCGTCAAACGGCGGGTTAGCTGATCATCATCGAGGAACCATGCACGTTTCGCCGACCATGGATTTTCTTGAGCGAGCCTACGACGACGCAAAGTACGGCCGCCCGAGTACCGAACCGGTGTTGGAAATGACGATGGCCAGCAGCGTTGACGATTCGCTGGCGCCAGAGGGAAAGCATGTGATGTCGATCTTCGTACAGTTCGCGCCGTACAACTTGAAGGAAGGCAGTTGGGACGAAGAAAAAGAACCGTTTGCTGATCGGTGCATTGAGCTGCTTAGTCGCTACGCTCCAAACGTTCCGGGTGCGATCGAGCATCGGCAAGTGCTCAGTCCGCTCGATCTCGAACGCACGTTTGGTATCACGGGTGGAAACATCATGCAGGGTGCAATGAATTTCAATCAGCTGTTCATGATGCGTCCGGTACCTGGCTGGGCAGACCATCGCACGCCCGTGAAGAATCTGTATCTGTGCGGAGCCGCCAGTCATCCTGGCGGCGGTGTAATGGGTGCGTGTGGCAAGAATGCGGCCGAAGAAATACTGCGAGATCATTAACAGCACTCGCGTTCCTGAGATGTGGTTGTAGCGGTTTTGCGGTCGCCGCCGCTTGGTTGTTTTAGTGAAACGTAGTTGAGTTTAGTGCACGTTTGTACTTTGCGAGGTAGTCTTTCCACGACGGTCAGGTAATCGGCCATAGCAGCTTTGTTAAGTGGAGTTCGCGTTATGTCACTTGTGCAGAATCATCAGGTAAGTATTTTAGTCGTCGATCCCAGCGCGGAAGTTCGCGGTCAGGTTCACGAGGTCTTGCTTTCGGATGGCTATGGTTGTCGAGCGGTTGCTTCGGCAGAAGCAGCGATTCGCTCTGCAAAGGAAAAAACGCCTAGTCTGTTGCTCTGTGATATGAATCTAGGCGACCAAACGGGACTTGACCTGTTGCGAGAGTTGACGAAGTTCACGGACTGCCCCGTGATCTTCATGAGTAACTCACGAGACGCCGCGATGGTAAAACACGCACGCCAAGCGGGTGCGACGTTTTATCTTACGAAGCCCTTCGACATCAACGTGTTGATGGAGCTGGTCGACAAAGCATTGTGGATGCCACACCTTGTGCGACGCCACGTCGAGTCAGCAGCTCACTCAGCTCATCAGGTGAAGCCACCAACATTTTCAATCGGCGCGAGTACAGCTTCTGAGTTGACTTCGTAGTTGGCTGAGGCGATGAACTGGCGCCGAATTGGAATCTCTCTTGCGGTCTACACTTTGGGTTCGTCGTTCGCTTGTGCAGTTGTACTCATGCTGCCGTCTGAAAAGAGACCAGGGGATCTCGTCCTACCGTTTATGGTTTTCATGCCAGCTGCCGTGAACGAGCTTCGGGGACGTCGCGGTCAGGGGCAACTCAGCAAGGTTGGCACGCAGTTGGTCGGGGCACTTGGAATCTTGCTATTCTCGCTAACCGCGTATGTCGGTCACTATTTCTGCCCGGAACGCGTTATATCGCCTCACAACAGTTTTCTTGGCTCCCTCCTAGCGCTCGTATCTGTCTATCCGGTTCTCTGGACCCTGGAGCGAGTAAAGCCGCGGCCGAAGCTCTCGGAATAGCTCGCGGACCAAAGCCCAGACTTGGGTTTTCATTGTTCGAAAGCCTATGACTTGACGCTCCATTCCCTATCTGCACGTATGTCGGCTCGTTGACGATACGACGTGGTTATCGGTACACTGCTGGGTTTCGCAAAGACAAGAAATCAAAACTAGCCAGCAGTCAATCTTATGAATAACGAAGCTCTCTCCAGTGCCGCCACTATGGCCCGTGGCCTCGCCATCGACGCCATCCACGCTTGTAGTTCCGGTCACCTTGGACTCCCGTTGGGTGCTGCGGACGTTGGTGCCGTTTTGTTTGGTGAAAAGCTTCGTTATCACCCCGGCCAACCCAAATGGTTGAATCGCGATCGATTCATTCTGTCGGCAGGTCATGGCAGCATGTTTTTGTACGGCTGGCTGCACTTGGCTGGGTACGACTTGCCGCTTGAGCAAGTGAAGAACTTCCGGCAGCTGCACAGCACAACGCCAGGGCATCCAGAATTTGGTGAGACGCCAGGCGTCGAAGCAACGACTGGTCCGCTCGGCCAAGGTGTTGGTAACGCGGTTGGCTATGCAGTTTCTGGCAAGATGGCTGCGGCGAAGTTCAACACCGCTGAGCATACGATTTTTGATCATCACGTGATTGCGCTCGCAGGCGACGGATGTCTGCAAGAAGGTATCGCGGCCGAAGCGGCTTCCTTCGCCGGTCACGTGGGGCTCGACAATCTGATTCTCATCTACGATGCAAATGACGTGACGCTGGATGCGATGGCGGATGTCACGCAAAGTGAAAACACAGCTAAGCGTTTTGAAGCCTATGGCTTCGAAGTACAAACCGTGGACGGCCACGACTTGGACGCTGTGGCCTCCGCAGTCGATGCAGCGAAAGCCAATGACAACGGAAAGCCAAAACTCATCATCACCAAGACAGTCATTGGCAAAGGTATTCCAGAAGTCGCGGGTACTGCCAAGGGGCACGGCGAAGGTGGTGCGAAGTTCGCTGAGTCTGCTCGCGAGGGCTTGGGGCTGCCGAAAGAGACGTTCCACGTTTCGGATGAAGTAAAGAGTTACTTCGCCGAGCATCAAAAGAAACTAGCCGCAGAATACGATGCGTGGTCGGCGACGTATGAAGCATGGCGTGCTGCAAACCCAGCACTAGCGAAAGAATTGGACGATGGTTTGGCAGGGAATTTGCCAGCCGATTTGCTCGATAAAGTACCTGCGTTTGCAGAAGACTACAAAGATGCAACGCGAGGCGCTGGGGGCGTTGTATTGAACGCGATCGCTTCAGAAGTTCCAATGATGTTCACGGGCAGTGCGGATTTGTTCGGTTCGACGAAGAACTACTTGAAAGACAGCGGTGACTTTGGCCGCGAGAACTACGCAGGTCGAAATCTTTGGTTCGGAATTCGTGAGCACGCGATGGGCGCACTACTCAATGGCGCGGCTTATGACGGGATCTTTCGAGCGTCGGGTGCGACGTTCGCAGTCTTCGCGGATTACTTGCGACCGTCCATTCGATTGGCGGCGCTTGCACATTTGCCCGTCATCTACATCTTCACGCACGATTCGGTAGGCGTTGGCGAAGACGGTCCAACGCACCAGCCGGTTGAGACATGCAGTGGACTGCGCGTGATTCCTGGACTCGACGTGATGCGACCTGGTGACCCAGAAGAAGTTGCTGGCTCGGTTGTTGCGGCTCTCGAGCGGAAGGACGGTCCAACTGTCCTGTTACTTACTCGCCAAAAAATCGAAACTCTCAACCAAGTCGATCTGAAGGTGCGACGTGAAGGTGCTTCAAAGGGCGGCTATGTCTGTGTGAAGGAATCGGGGCCGCTGGAGATTATTCTGATTGCCACGGGCAGCGAACTTCAGCACGCTGTTGCTGCTGCTGCAGAGATTGGTGCGGGTGCCCGAGTTGTCTCGATGCCGTGCATGGAGCGATTTGACCGCCAGCCTCAGGCCTATCAGGACGAAGTTTTGCCTGCGTCGTGCACCAAGCGAGTTGCTATCGAAGCCGGTGTTACCGGGCTCTGGCACAAATACGTCGGCAGTGGTGGGAAAGTTGTCGGAATCGAGCGATTTGGGATCAGTGCTCCTGGCGACACAGTGATGCAAGAATTGGGCATTACGCCCGAAAACTTGCTAACAACTGCTAAGGGGCTGTGACGAGGGATCGGCTATTCTCGGAAATAGCTGTTTCTGTCTGTATTGCTGGCTAGAACTAAATTGACGTGGAATCCCCATGTCGAGATAATAAGACAATCGGTCTTAACTAGCCGGTCTCTGCTGCCTCTACGCGCCAGAGTCCGACAACCGCTGGTAATCAAGGCTGTAGAAGTGGCCACCCCGGGTTCGTTTTAACACTAGCCCAATTAAGGGCTTACCTACCTAACGACGCCCACCCAAAACAATTGCGCTATTCGTAATTGATCGGAACATTGGAAGCCAGGTTTTATTGATGGAAGCAGGCGAAATACTTTTGCGCAGCGGTTTGTTGGACGAACGAAAGCTCCAGCTTTCCCGCGACAACCAGCGGAACGGCGCGAGCGTACTCGATTCGGCAATTGAACTCGGGTTCGTGACGGAAGAGAACGCGTTGCAGGCGGTCGGCGAAGAGGTTGGGCTGGATTTTGTGGATCTCAGCAAACATGAAGTTGATGTATCACTGCTGGACAACTTTCCGCAGAAGATCATCTACCGAAATTCTTTGTTTCCGATCAGTCGCGAAAACGGTTCAATCACGGTCGCGACTAGCGATCCATTCGACTTGTATCCGCTCGATGAAGTTGGCTCGATCACCGGGTTGTCCGTAAATCCCGTGCTCGCGGGTAAGCGAGAGATCGCAAAGCTGATCAAAGACAATCTTGGCGTTGGTAGCGAAACAGTCGAAGGACTGGTTCTTGCTGCGGAAGAAGATACTGACGATGCCGTCGAGCTGATGGGCGACATCGAAACGGATGGTTCAGAACTGTCCGAGATGGCGCAAGAGGCGTCCGTTGTTCGACTAGTCAACGAGATCTTGTTAGAAGCCGTCGACTCCCGCGCAAGTGACGTGCACATCGAATCACAGGCGTCGGGTATCGTGATTCGCTACCGCGTCGATGGCATGCTGCATCCACAACCGATACCGCCAGAGATCAATCGTTTCCATCTCGCGATCATTAGCCGCTTGAAAATCATGTCGCGGTTGAACATCGCGGAGAAAAGGCTACCGCAAGACGGTCGGATGAAGCTGAAGGTTCACGGTCGCGAAGTGGACGTTCGTGTTTCGGTGATTCCGATGATCAACGGTGAGAGTATCGTCATGCGTATCCTTGATAAGGGTGCGATGGTGTTCAATCTTCGCGGTTTGGGGATGTCGCAAGAAGTATTTGACACCTTCATGGATTTGATCAAGATGCCGCACGGCATTGTGTTGGTAACGGGGCCAACGGGATCTGGAAAAACAACGACGTTGTACAGCTCGTTAGTCGAGATCAAAAAACCAGAAACGAAAATCATTACGACTGAAGATCCAGTTGAGTATCAGCTGGAAGGCATCAACCAAATCCAGGTCCAATCAAAAATTGGACTCAGCTTCGCCGCCTCGTTGCGTGCGATCTTACGTCACGACCCCGACGTCGTACTCGTTGGTGAGATTCGTGACAAAGAAACCGCGGAAAACGCGATTCAAGCTTCGCTCACCGGTCACTTGGTCTTCAGTACGCTGCACACAAACGATGCTGCTGGTGCGTTTACGCGTCTGGTCGACATTGGCGTCGAACCGTTCCTTGTTGCGAGTACGGTCGAGGGCATCATGGCGCAGCGTCTGGTCCGTCGTCTGTGTGAAGATTGCAAAGAATCCTACAAACCAACGGAAGCGGAGATTCCCAAAGACTTTCCGCGTGAGCTTTTAGATAGCGTAAACGGAACCATTCTGAAGTCGGTCGGTTGTCGAAAATGTCGGCACGTTGGGTATACAGGACGAAGTGGTATCTACGAACTGTTGGTCGCTGATCAGGAGTTGCGAGATATCGCGGACCGTCGCGGCAGTACTTGGGAAGTAAAGCAAGCCGCGATTAAGTCAGGGATGAAGACGTTGCGACAGGACGCGTATCGCAAGGTCACGGAAGGAACTACGACCCTAGAAGAGGTGGAACGCGTTACAAAGGGAGACCGCGCGTAACGTTGCGTAACAATCGCCACTGCGTAGGTTTTTCTGAGTAAATGCGTTTTTGTACGTATCGTTAGTTTTGCATTGCAAGCTTTCGCATACGAACTACGAACTAACCGAGTTAAGATAAATTCCAATCAACAAAGTTCAAGGCTGTTGATAACTTCCTGAATCGTCCTGAGTTTCCATCATCATGCCCGCATTTGCTTACGTCGCCCGAAATTTGGAAGGCAAACGTGTCACTGGCACGTTGAATGCGCAGACGGAACGCGATGCGATTGCTCAGTTGTCCGGCAACTCGCTATTTCCGCTAGAGGTTTCACCGGAAAAGTCTCGCGGAATCTCGCTCGGTGGTGGCCGCGTCAATGGCCAGCTTCTCGCAACTACCTATTCGCAGTTGGGTTCATTGCTTCGTAGCGGCGTGCCACTATTACGTTCGATCAAGATTTTGCAGGACCAGAGTTCCAACGCAAAGCTGTCATCGACACTGGAAGACATTCATCACCGCGTCGAAGAAGGTGCTACGCTCGGTGACGCCATGGGTCGGCACGAACGGGTGTTTGGTGAATTGCCAGTAAGCATGGTGAAGGCCGGCGGCGAGGGTGGATTCTTAGAAGACGCACTCGAACGCGTTTCGATGTTTACCGAACAGCAAGAAGACCTGAAGAGTCGCACGACGGGCGCGCTCGCGTATCCGTTTTTCTTAGCGGCTGTTGGATTCGTGATCCTGACATGCTTGCTATTGTTCTTCGTTCCGAAATTCGAACCCATTTTTGATAGCCTCCGATCTCAAGGCGAACTGCCGCCGATGACGGACTGGCTCTTGTATGTCAGCCGATTCACCAAAAAGTGGTGGTACGTAATCTTGGCCGTGATGGGAATCGTTTTGGCTTTCGCGGTTCAATACGTGAAGACGCCAGAAGGTCGCTATCGGTTTGACTTTTTGAAACTCAAGACACCATTGATTGGTCCCGTTTTCCAAAGTCTCGCAGTCGCCCGATTTTGCCGCGTGTTAGGAACACTTATTCGCAACGGAGTACCTATCCTTCGGTCATTGTCGATCAGTCGCGATGCTTGCGGTAATAAGATTCTGTCAGAAGCGATTGAAAATGCGGCGGACAACATCTCGTCGGGCGAATCGCTGGCCGTGCCGCTCGCGCGATCGGGTCATTTCCCACGTACGGTGGTCGAAATGATTTCTGTTGCGGAAGAGGCGAATACCCTTGATACAGTTTTGATCCAAGTCGCGGATGGCTTGGAAAAACGGACGGAACGTAAGCTTGATCTGGTCGTAAAACTGATCGAGCCCATAATGTTATTGCTTTTGGCCAGTGTGATTCTGGTCGTCGTAATTGCACTGCTGTTGCCAATCCTCAAGATGAGCAGCACAGTCAGGTAATCAATTTAAGAAAGAGTTTGGTCTAGGAGTTATTATGAAAAAGCGAACTTCATACGCACGTCGTCGCGCAGGTTTGACTTTGATGGAAGTCATGCTCGTCTTGGTCATTCTCGGTATCCTTGGATCTATGGCTGCAATGTTCATCAGCGGGGCGCAGAAGGACGCGATGATGAAAGCCACCGCGACCGAAATTCAGACGCTCGAAACAGCCGTCAATCAGTATCATCTTGCCATGTTCCAGTACCCTACAGGCCAAGATGGATTGCAGGCATTAATTGAGCAGCCATCGGTCGACCAAAACAATCGTTGGAAGGGTCCTTACATCGAACCGAACAACGATCTGAAAGATCCCTGGTTGACTGCTTACGAGATCGAGCCTGTTCAAGTTGCGGGCGGCCAACAGTCATTCATCATTCGTTCGGCTGGACCGGACAAGGCGATGAATACGGAAGACGACGTGACATCTCAGGATCAATTCTGATTCGGTGTCTCCTTTCTGGCCCTCTTCCATTGGGGAGAGGGTTGGGGATATGTGAGCTTTCCTGTTACGCGATTCGGCTGATGTCACCTCCCAATCAAAATTCGATTCGCAAAGGTTTTACCTTGCTCGAGCTCAGTCTCGTGCTGGCAATTCTCGTGATTGTGTCGGCAATCGCAGCTCCAAGGTTTGTGGGCACGCTCGAGCAAGAGAGGCTGCGCAAGGCAGCAGAATCTGTCGGCGCCGATTGGACTCGAACTCGAGCGCTCGCGATGCAGACGGGCGAAACGCAGCTTTGGGCCTGCAAACTCGGAACCGGGCAGTTTGCCATTAGTCTAGCCAACCCGGATCTGAATGTTGGCGGAGAGGCGGGGACCGATGTGAGCATAGCAACCAGCGCGACGGATTTGCTTTCACAGAATCTCACCGAAACGTTGCCAACCGACGTCGTTATCTCTCAAGCGTTGATTAGCGAATCCGACAGCATCACGACGATGAGTCTGTCAACGGAGACCAGCGATTCAGGCACTGCGACGATGTTTTTCTATCCGGATGGCACCTGCAGTGCGGCTCGATTGACACTCAACAAGCAAGACGATCCGGACAGTACGATGACTGTCATGATCAATGGATTGGCCGGAACGGTACGCGTGCTACATGGTGGTACTTCGTCCGGAGCGGCCCAATGATCGGCTTGATTCCGAAACGCAATCTTCGAAAACGGCGCACGATTCGTCATGCACGATCTGGTTTGACGCTGTTAGAAATAGTGCTCGCACTTGCGATTGCTGCCATCGCTATGTCATTGCTGGCTCAGTTGGTTTCGATTGGCAATCGTGCCGCAGCGGCGTCGCGTGATGAGACAAAAGCTCAGCTAATCGCTGAATCCGTCATCGCTGAAGTCGAAGCGGGCGTGATGTTACCGGAAGACACGAACGGTACCTGGGAAACAGATCCGCAATGGGCGTATGACGTTTTCGTTGAAACACAAGGTGATATCGAGACGGGAATGATGCACGTTGTCACGGTATCGGTCACCCACGAACTAAGTCCGGCAACTTTTAGTTTAACGCAGTGGGTGTACGAACCACCGGAGCCCGTCGCGGAAGAAACCGAAATCGAAACCGATGCGGGGGCCGGAGCATGATGTACCGCCTTCACAGTGTCCGCCCATCGCGACGTGGTTATACGTTGCTGGAAACGATACTTGCTTTAGGTTTGGCGGCCATATTGATGGGGCTGATAGCCTCGGGTCTGCGACTCTACACACAAGTCGTCGCCAACAAACGTGCAGACGTTAAAAATGCTCAAATCGGTCGGGCCGTCTTGCGTGTGATGGCAGACGACATCCGTGCGATTTTTACGGAAGAAGCAGATGACGGCAACGATTCACTTGCGCCGGAGGATGGCTTAGCGGCGGATGGTGAGGGGGCCTTGGGTGACGCGGGAGTCGGGGACGACACAAACACAGCCGCCACCGACGGAGACACGGGATTGACCGATTCATCGGTGGACCTCACGAACACAGCAGTGGCAGCGGTTCCAGGTGTGTACGGTAATTCGACCGAGCTGCGGTTGGATGTCCGCGGTGCATTTGCTCATCCGGTTCGCTATGACTCGATTGTTGAAGCTGGCGGGGACCCGTTTGTGGACAATCTTGTCAGTGTCGATCGTGTCATTACGTACTACTTGCGAACTAGTGATGCTTCCGAGCTGTCCGGCACGCCGCTTGAGTCTCCTGTGGTTTCCACAGACCAAGTGACGATCTTGGTGCGAAGAGTACAAAAACGAGCTGAAGCCGAGTTGGATTCATCCATCGGAGGCGGCACGGACTCGCAGCGCGGTGAGCAATTGCTAAGCGATCACGTTGTAAGCATTAGTTTTCAGTACCACGATGGTTTCGGTTGGACGGATTCTTGGGACACCGAATTGGACGGATTGCCGCTGGCAATCCAGTTAACAGTCACCGTGGCTGATCCCACCGATGATGAATCGGAAATCACCGAAGACAACATTTTTCGAACGACCGTCGCGGTGCCAACCGCGGTACCAACGTCTGCAGAAGATACCGAAATAGCAGCAGGGATTTAAAATGATTTCGGATTCAAAACCACGGCGCGGTGTTGCTCTGATCATGGTGATGGTTCTGATCGTCGTTATTTCTTTGGGCGCATACTCGTACACACAGTTGATGACCGCCCAAGAAAGATCGACATCGATGTCGGGACGACGTATTCAGGCACGCGCAGCTGTTGCGTCGGGCGTCGAGTATTTCAAGGAATACACGATGATGTCGGCGGAAGATCAAGATCTCGCTGGCGGTCACTGGGACAATGCTGATTACTTCAAAGACATTGTCGTGGGTGGCCCGGATCAAGGAGATACGCGATTTTCGATCATTTCGATCGTGGAGAACGACAGCGGCGAGCCCACCGAAATCCGTTACGGATTGCTCGACGAAAGTTCTCGATTGAACGTTAATAATTTGGTCGGCGACGCCTACGAACCGCAGACCGAAGAAGCGGATGCTGAAGCGTTGTTGTCAGGAGAAGACGCAGAAGGTTCGGGCGAAGAGGAAGAAATTTCTGCATCAACAGCGCGAGATGCGCTCATGCAATTGCCTGAGATGACGGAACCAATTGCCGATGCGATCTTGGACTGGATCGATTCTGACGACATTGCACGAGACTTTGGCGCAGAGGCTAGCGCCTACTCGGCGTTCGGATACGAGCCTCGCAATGGACCGATTTCGAGTCTCGATGAGTTGCTCCTGGTTCAAGGGGTAACAAACGAACTGCTGTATGGTGCGGATCGAAATCACAACGGTATTCTCGAGACGAACGAGCAGAGCTTAGGAGGCACGATGGCTCGCGGTTGGTCAGCGTTCTTGACGACGAGCAGTGTGGATGCTGTTGTCCAAGCGGACGAAACTATTGATTTAAACCAAGACGATTTAGAGGCGCTTTACAACGCGCTTCTTGCCGCGGAGTTTTCGGATGACTTTGCAAAGTATGTCGTGATCTATCGGCAAAGCGGACCGTTCACTCCGGAAATCCCGGAAGACGGTGCGGAAGAGACGGATGTTCCCGTTCCATCACCGATCAGCGGAGTAACCTTGGACTTCGAGCAGGAGGGTGGCACCGAAATTGTCAGTGTGTTGGAGTTGATTGATTCTCAATCGATGGCAACCGTTCCTGATCAAGGCGGACAACAGGAAGGCGAACAACAGCAGGGCGGGCAAGGCGGTCAGGAAGGCGAGGAACAGCAGCAGAATCAACAAGTATTGGTCGAGTCACCTTACATGGACGGCGATGATCTCTCGACGATACTACCTATGATGATGAGTCTTCTCACGGCAAGTACCGAGCTCGGTGGATCGTCGGGAGTGAATATGAATCACTGTTCTTCGGCGGTTATGGCTGGACTTCCAGCGATCGATCCGAACGTTGTTCAGAATGTTGTGCAGTTACAAGATCGCACGGGAACGTCTGGCGACGCTAACTATGCCTTTCCAACGTGGCCCTTAGGCGTAGGCGCGGTTTCTGTTGAGGAAATGAGACAGTTGCTGCCGTTTGCCGCGGGTAACGGTCGGATTTTTCGCGCTCAGGTTGTTGGCTATTCCGAAGTGCCGGGCGTGTATGCTCGCGCAGAAGTTGTAATTGATGCTTCCGGCGACGCGCCGCAAGTATTATCGTGGAGAGACCTTTCTCATTTAGGACTGGGTTTTTCGTTAGAAACGTTAACCCAATAAGTAAACAGTATGGCAAAACTACTCGCACTCGATTGGGACCAACTCGAAGCCCGAATTGTTGTTGGTCGCGCAAAGGGCAACGGAATCGCGGTGGACAAGGTTGTCGCAGTTCCGTTGAACCTCAGTGCTCAGCTTGGCAATTTCGAAGAGTTGTCGGCGCAACTTCGTGATGCACTTCGCACGGCGGTTGTTTCCAAGTGTCAAACGCTTGCGGCAATTGGTCGAGCGCAAATCGAGTTAGGTCGCTTGACGTTGCCACCGGCTCCCGATGATGAGTTGCCGGGCATGGTTCGCTTCCAAGCAATGCGCGAGTTTTCGTCGCTGCAAGAGACATCGCCGTTGGACTTCGTACCGTTGGGCGAAGCTGGTCAGGAAACGGGCGAAGTCATCGCCGCCACGATTCCTCTGGAGCTGTCGCAACAACTTGATGCAGCGCTTACAGGCCAGGGAAACGAAGTCAAACGCACAGTTATGCGGCCATGCGCTGCAGCTTCGCTTGCCATGCGTCGTCAAGCTTCGCTTCGCACGGCGGTCGCACTCATTATTTCCCAACAAGCGGACTCGGCCGAACTAGCGGTTGTGAAAAACGGATTGGTTGTGTTTACGCGGTCATTCCGTTTGCCACCGGATTGGGTGCCGGGCGAGTCAGGCGAACCGCTCTTGGGTGAAGTTCGTCGAACGATCGCGGCTGCACAGAATCAATTGGGTGACTCCCGTGTCGAACGTATCGTGATGTTCGGTACACCAGCCGAGCATGCCGACGTTTGCGATCGCCTGCGGGATCGCACGAAGCTGGATGTGGAGCTGCTTGATCCGTTTGATGGTATCTCCGGTGATTCGCCCACGCATCCAGAACGCTATGCGGCAGCGATCGGAATGCTGATGGATGAGGCGAATTCGGTAGCACCGATCATCGACTTTTCCAATCCGCGAAAGGCACCAGAACCGGAAAACTACACCCGCAAGCGAGCGTTCTATGGTGGAATCGCCGCGGTTGTGGCGCTCTGTCTATTTGCTCTGTTGATGTGGAAGTACCGTGGTCTCGACAAAACAATCGACATTCGCAATCAACAGCTCGCAAAGCTGAAGAACGATGTTAAAAACCTTCAGTCGACCGTACAGTTGACGAAGGATTTGAACGAATGGAAGCAAGCGGATCGCAATTGGTTGGAGTTGCTTTCACATTTGTCTAGCGTGGAAGGATTGACGGCGGACGACTTTATGTTGAATTCGATCCAAGGCCGAACGACTCGCGATAATCGCGGCGTTTTGAATCTAGATGGAAAATCGCGAGGTATGGATGCCCAGGCTGCTTTGATTGCTGGTTTGTCGAATGACGACCACGCCGCCGAATCAGAGATGTCCGCTCCGCTTCGAAACCAAAAGGATCAGCGATACGACAAGATGTTCAAGGCCAATATTGTGTTCGACAGGGCGATTCCCATCGTGCCGATCGCTCCGCCTCCACCCCCGGAAGCTGTGCAAGACTCTCCAGAAGAGAAAGTCACCGACGAGACAAATAAGGAGGCGATGTAATGTCAGATCGCGAAAAGCTACTAGGTATCGTAGTAGGTGCTTTGTTGTTGTTCTTCGCTGCGTTCGGAATATTTCGCAGCGTCAGAAGTGGTTTCTCCACCAGGAACGCTAACATTACCAGTCTCGATTCACAGATCGAGAAGACAAAACAAACAAAGCTTCAAGCGTTGCAGGACGCTAACCTCGTGCAGCAGTACAAGTATCGTTCGTTGGATTTCGATCTAGATAAAGCGAACCGCGAATTCGACGAATGGCTCAAACGCCAAGTGCAAGAGGCTGGCATTGAGCATGAGTTGGTTCGCTACAACGGCATTCGCGGTAAGAAGAACGAATACAAGGAATTGACGTACACAGCGAACGGCGAAGGTGACATTAAGCAGATCACGGATTTGGTATTTCGGATACTTGCCACCGATACTTTGCATCGAATTGAGCAATTGGCAATTCGTCCGGGACCGAAATCGGGCAAGCTCAAGGTGGAGATGACCATTGCGGCGCTTAGCATGGGCAATCTCGATGGTCAGCAACCGAAAGCCGAAATCGGAGCGATCGTCGAATCTAAGTTGCCAAAGACGCTGGAAGAGTATCAAGATATTATTTCCACTCGCAACTTGTTTGCGCCCGGAAACAACTCGCCGAAGATGGACGGTGGATCAAGGACCGTTGAGCTTGGAAAACGCCTTGATTGGAAGATGACGGCTAAAGATCCAGACGATCACGGACTCGAATATACACTTCTGGAATCACCCGACGACTCTGCGAAACTCAAGCGAGGTAGACTCGATTGGAAACCAGAAGAGCTTGGCGAATACGAGTTTAAGGTTGAAGTCCGTGACGATGGAGTACCAGCGAAAACCGACGTGGCGACGTTGACAGTAAAAGTCGTTCCCGAAAAGAAGAAAGTAGATAAAAAGGTCGAAGAGTTCGACGATGCAACTCAGGCTTTCATCACGGCTTTTTTGCAGGGACCGAGAAACCCCGATCCGCGGATCGTCTTTAACGTTCGTAGCAAAGATGAACGGCTTCGTTATGTAGCCGGTGACAAGATTGATATTGGAAAATGGCAGGGCATCGTAAAAGCCGTCGACCCCGTCCGAGCAGTTGCGTTGCTCGAATCGGAAGATGGCAAGGCATACGAATTGGGAATCGGCGAAGCTCTTTCCGAAGCGAGGCCGGTCGAACTTTAAAGGTTTGGCTTAGCCAACGGACGATCGTCGTCGGTTGCTACGCTTCGCCGTTAAGAGTGGACCAGCGGACGATACGGATTCTCCAGCGCCGGTCGCGTACGTTTGGAAGTTCTCGTTGAACAACCTCGCTAATTTTTCGGCCGTCCGATTGTATTCGTCTGCGTCTTTCCATCCAGATTCGGGACTTAACAATTCCGAGGGTACACCCTCGCATGACTTTGGAATTCGCAAGCCAAATATTGGATCGACAGCGAATTCTTGCTTCGCCAATGACCCATTGTGAATGGAATCAATGATTTGCCTCGTGTACTTTAGCGGTATGCGTTCACCAACTCCGTGACGACCACCAACCCAGCCCGTGTTGACTAGCCATGCATGGGCACTGTGTTGCTTCATCTTCTCTGCAAGCAGTTCAGCATATTTTGCTGGGTGCCAAACGAGGAACGCTTCACCGTAGCACGCCGAAAACGTGGCGATTGGTTCCTTGACGTCTTGTTCTGTACCGGCGACCTTTGCTGTGTAGCCGCTGATGAAGTGGTACATCGTTTGTTCGGGAGTCAGAGAACTGACGGGCGGCAACACGCCGAACGCATCGCAGGTCAGCAAGATAATGTTTTTCGGGTGGCCACCGATGCAGGGCAGCTTTGCGCCTTCCATGTGCTCGATGGGATACGATGCTCTGGTGTTTGGCGTTAGCGAGGTATCGGTGTAGTCGACGATTCGCGTAGTCGGTTCCACAACGACGTTTTCAAGAACTGTGCCGAAGTGGATCGCTTCGAAGATCTCGGGTTCTTTGTCTTCCGACAGGTTCACCGCCTTCGCGTAGCAACCGCCTTCGATATTGAACACACCGTGATCGCTCCAGCAGTGCTCGTCGTCGCCGATAAGTTTTCGATCCGCATCTGCCGATAGCGTCGTCTTTCCTGTACCAGACAATCCAAAGAACAACGAAACATCCCCGTCTGGTCCTTCGTTTGCGGAGCAGTGCATCGACAAGACGCCAGTCTTCGGCATCAGATAGTGCATTAGCGTGAAAACGCCTTTCTTCATTTCACCAGCGTACTCCGTACCGAGGATCACGAGTTCTCGGTTCTCAAAACTCAAGGCAATGCTGGTATCCGAGGTCAGGCCAGGCACGAATGGATTGGCTGCAAACTTACCAGCATTGATGATTGTGAAATCGGGATCACCGAATTGGCCTAACTCTTCTTCGCTAGGTCGAATCAACATGTTGCGCATGAACAACGCATGGTAAGCCGATTCCGTGATTACTCGAATCTTTAGTCGATACCGTTCGTCCCAGCCCGCGTAGCCGTCGATCACGTAGAGTCGGTCGAGGGTGTTCAAATAGCCGACCGCATGCTGTCGGTTCATCGCAAACGCAACAGGATCCATCTTGATGTTTACATCACCCCACCAGACGTCTTCGTTCACCAACGCCTCGTTCACGATTCGTTTGTCACCAGGGCAACGACCGGTCTTTGCACCAGACTCGCAAGCCAGTGCTCCCTTGTTCGTGATGATGCCGCCTTGCTTCAATGCTTCTTCGTACAACAACGGTGGCGAAGCATTTCTGAGCGTGTCAGCGACAATGATTCCGTGTTGTGCCAGATCGATCGAGGTCATGCTTTTGCAATTCAAAAATCAGAATAGATAAAGACGGAAGCGGGTAGATCCGCCAACTCTAAATGATTGACCCCATGCGTGAAAAGTCACGTAGAATCTTCGTAAATTGCAGGGTCTCGCGACGTGGGTTGCTCAGAGTGAGCCGAAGAATTCGCTTAGGATAAGGAAATCGGTGAATGTGACGTCCGAATCGAGGTCGAAATTCCCATCTGCCCAATCCCGGTCGGCTTGGCCAAAATTCGTCGATAGCACCAAGAAGTCCGCGAAGCTGACCGTACCATCGAAGTTCACATCACCCGGTGTAATCATCGCAATATCATGCACGAGGACATCAAAATCTGCATCGTCCACGGTTTGATTTTCATCAAGATCAAAGATGGAATCAGTCGCGCCTTCTCGAATGGCTAGCCGCAAAGCATCGATGTCATTGGCATTGATTTCTCCATCCGCGTTAATGTCACCACGTAGGATTTCGCTGGCGAAGATATTGCTCGCGATCGGCGTACTGGTAGCGTTCCACAAAACAATTTCACCAGACACTTGGTCTATCGTTCCCGATTGACTTGTTTGCAATAACAGTTTTTGGCCTCCGCGAGGTCCCTCTGTCCGAGCCTTAAATGCAGTCGGCTTCGCGACCAGGTAGAGACTACTGTTTGCGGGGATGACGGTACCGGCCTTAAAGGTGTGCTGGGTTGCTCCCCGTAGGTTCCAGCCAGTGATGTCGACCGCAAAAGCTTCGTTGTTGTGGAGCTCGATGTATTGTTGGTCTTCGCGGCCACTTGTCGGCGCGTTTTCAACAACGCGGATTTCAATGTCGGAGGTAGCGCCATGCGGATCGGGAATGTCGGACCTCCCTTCTAGATATTCTCGTCGGCGGAGGAAGAAACTCTCTTGTAACTGCTGTGCTGCCTCAGCGGGAGTGTGGGTGAAGTTGCGGTGGTTACCCCAGAGTTCGTGGTCGCGTAGGGCTTCGTCTGCGATCAGTGATTCGAGCTCCGCTGCCCGCGTCGCGAGATAGCTTTCCTCGATCGGACTGTCCCGCGGGCCTAGTTGCTCGTCCATCAACGTCCGGATGCGACGATAGTACATTGCCCTAATGCCAGGGTCAGCATACATCCGTGCGATCAACGGGTTGAGGCCTTGTTCCAGTCCGCCCGTTCGGAACAGGGTGTCATCGAAATATAGATCGGTCGAGTTGTACAGATGGCCGAACGATAGATCGACATCCCACGGCAAAATCGACCAAAGCTCTGACCCATTGGTATCGTGATACCAGTACATGTTCTTTTGGCCAAAGTCTTTGTTCAGGATTACTGCTTGGATGGCCAAGTAGTTGACCATGTCCGCCAGATCAAGGTTGTCGTAGTCCCAAATCAGCCCGTCACGATCGGACATAGCCGTCGCAGAGATAAGCGATTGAAGGTCTTCTCGTCCTTCGTCTTCTCGCGTCAGTTTGTCGACTCCAACGGTAGCCGAAGACAAACGATTGTCGACCTTATAAAGGGCGCCTTCTGTATCACGACCGATTCGATCCAGGTACTCTGTGTCACCTTCTTCGACGATATCGTAGAGCCCGAAGAACTCTCCGTTGCGGTGTATCGAAACGGGAAATGTGAAGTGCGACGCTCCACCGGATGCTTCGTGTGCGCCGTAGGCCAGTGAGTTACGGATCTTGGTTTGATCACCGTAATTCGTGAGTAGGTTGAAGTCGCTGACTGGTTCCAAGTCGTCCGCGAGTTTGAACTTTTGTCCTTGGTTTGCGTCAAAGTCGAATGACTTTTTTGGAAAGTCGCTGCCGGTTGTGGATTGGCCGTGCAAGTCGACTTTGACGTTGTCGTAGAACTCGCCTCCTATTGAGAGCGAGGCTCGTGTGCCTGTCGCCGTTTGTGCGCCAGTCGTCGATCTTACGAACCAATAGATCACTGGGATGTCGGTGGACGCCGTTGGATCTGGAAATACCGTACCGAAATACTCTGCCGAGTCGTTGGAATCGAGGAACGCGGGTTCGCGCGTTTCGCCAGTTTCAACGTCACTTGCTGTTACATACCACCGCACCATCTCACCGACATTTGCGACTCCGCCCGGAATTTGGCCTGTGAAAATGCCATCGTTCGCTCTTTCATCGCCGTTGGTTCCGTCGTCAAACATGCGTACGGCGACTTCGTCTTCGAACATCACTCGATAGTGCAACAGAACATTCGTCGTATCCAACGCATTGACCGTCTCGCTCACTTCGGCAGTCACGATAAGCGGTTCTTCCGAGTTCAATTCGGTAGCTTCGAGTGTTACGTTTCGAACGGATGGCCCCAGTTCAATCACGTTTTTGTTCGGTGCACCAGGTGTCGGCCTAGCGAGATAGCCAGACTGGTCGCTCGCAATGGTGGACGTTAGCAGCGGGACGAGTAAAAGATCGGTGCTTGATGTCGTGCGATTGAGTAAGTGAAAGGCCAATAAGTTGTTGCCGTCGCGTAGCAGGTTCGTGTGTTCGGATAGGTCCAGATCGCGACCTTCGAGAACTATCGAATCGCGTGTCTCTTGCGAAGAGCTGCCGTTCCAATCAGGTGGTTCGGTTTGATCCGTGTAAATCTGCGTGCCATTCAGATAGATCACGACACCATCGTCTAGCAGCAAATCCAACGACAGGTCTGGAATCGCGCTCGCGTCTTCCAACTCGAATTCCGTGCGAACGTAAACACTGGAGATTCCCGACGGCAATTCCGTTTCGAAATGCGGCACGTAGCTCGTTGAAGTGTTAGTCAATCTCTCGAAGCCAATAGCTGCCTTGCCGGTCTGGAAGCCACCAGCGATGGCGTCAAAATCCGGTAGAAACCAACGTTGGTGGTGGGTATCGCTGTTTGGAATCCAGTATTCCGACGAAGATTCGCCGGACAACAACACGGTGGAACTGAGTCCGTAAGAGACGTCGGTGAATTGTGGTGGATAGTCTCGGTTCGCTGTTCCGAATTGGCTTAGCATTTCACCCGTTGGCGAACTAAAGCCCAGGTATTCTCCGCCACCGCTGAGTTTGAAGTTGGTGTGCCAATGGCCGGCCGGATCACGCGTATCTTTTGATGAAGCGAAAATCAGCAGATACTCGCCAGGCTCGACAAGCGTGCTTTCTGTAAACGTCCACTTGGCCAAACTGTCTTGATCGTCGGTCAGATGGTAGCCCAGCAAGTCGACCACTTCATCGCCGGAGTTGTAGATCTCGATCCAGTCTGGGTCTGCTCCAAAACCGTCCTCGGCAGACGAATTATTGCTCGCGACGAATTCCGTGATGATGGGAGCGGCAGCCAAGACGCGTCTAGCTTCGAGCGTCTCGAACCAGGTCAGATGGTGGCGTTTATTCATGCGTTGCGTACACGCCTCTAAACTTCAATCGATAGCCGTTGAGATGCGATGATGATTATATCTCGGTTTCGCGAATAACGATACGATTGTCGGAGATGTCAATCGCATCAAACCCATCCAATGTTGAGAAAGCCTTGCGCAATCCACTAGCGTGGTTTCGCGGGTCCCACGATTTCTGGCTGATCCTCGAAGTCGCTGAAGACTTCTGTGATTTCCATGCGAGGTTGGAAGTGCTCGCCGGGCCGGAGTGTCATTTTGCCATGCACACCATCTTGCTCCACGATGACACCGTAGTTGCGAGCGAGCTCGAGTACTGCCAGAAAGATGCCAATCATTCGAGCTTTGTGGATGCCCGGATCGAACATGCTTGTTAGCGAAAGTTGGTTGTTGCGAAGTAGCTCTTCGTGCATCTTCTGCATGTAGACCGAAATCGGCGTGTCGTCATAGACAATATTGGTGATTGGTTTCAGTCGCTCTTTCTCACGCATGATGCGGCCGATGGCACTGACCAAATCCCAAAGCTCGACTTCCTTGATGGGTTGTTCGGCAGGCGACACTGATCGCGTGGGAAGATCGTTCGCCGCACGCGGATATCGGGTTTGCCAATCGCGGCTTGACTCACTCAACATGCTCGCGGCGTCTTTGTACTTCTTGTACTCCAGCAAGCGTTGGACAAGTTCGTCGCGTGGATCGTCTTCGAGTGCCGTTTCGGCTTCTTCTTCCTCGCGGGGAAGAACCATGCGAGACTTGATCTCGATTAAAAGACTAGCCAGTTCAATAAAGTCGCCGACGTGATCGACATCCAGCTCCTCGAGAATCTCGAGATAATGCATGTACTGATCGGTGATCATCGAGATCGGAATATTCAGAATATCCAATTCATGCTTGCGCACGAGGTAGAGCAGCAAGTCCAGAGGACCTCGGAACATCGTTAGATCAACGCGGAAGTCCATTTCGCTCGCAAACGCATCAGTGGCTGGAATCGCTAGATCGTTGTCGAACTGGGAATTCCCAATTCGGATCGATCGAGCTGTACGCGATCGTCGTCGCGGTGCCCGTTTTTTCGTTTTGACGTCCTGCAAGTTCGAGGACATTCACTCACCTATGGTTTCGTCGCCCAACGAAGTCAAACTTTGAGGAAAACGTTGAGTCTGCGGGTGCTGGTAGTGCTGCGCTTTGCCGAGCCGCATTATACCCAGCACGCGCCGGCGACGTGTGATTTCACAAGTTCGTATGCTGTCAAAACTTGACGGCAAAAAACCTTTGACGTGATAGCATTCATCTAACGGCGTTTTCGACCGAAATCAGCGTTTGGGCGTCGAATATTTCTTTGTGTAAGGACGCCGTGAAAGGCTTTTTCGGCGGCTTGTTCATGGCTGTTTTGACGTTTACATTACGGGATTACTTTGTAGGCAATTGCCGCGACAATTAGGATCTCTCCGATGCGTCATGTAGTTTCTGCTCTCGTACAAAACGTACCGGGTGTGCTCGCACACATTTCCGGCATGCTGGCGTCACGCGGTTTCAATATCGATTCGCTAGCTGTGGGTGCAACTGAAGAACCAGAATTGTCTCGAATGACTTTCGTCGTCCGTGGCGACGATCGGGTGCTCGAGCAAATTCGTAAGCAGCTAGAGAAGATCGTGACGGTCGTGAAAGTCGTGGACGTGAGTGCTACAGACTTTGTCGAGCGTGACTTGATGCTGGTGAAGGTCAAAGCACCAGCCGGGAAACGATCGGAGATTCGCGAGCTGACGGATATCTTTCGAGGCAGTATCGTCGATGTCGGTGCCGACGAAGTGATGGTCGAGATCTCGGGTCGTGAGAGCAAAATCGAAGCTTTCATCAATAGCATGCGACCGTTCGGCATTACCGAATTGGTTCGAACGGGACGGATCGCCATGATTCGGAGCGATGCAAAGCGACCCGCTGAGACCGTGCAACGGAAGGCCAGCTAAGCCTCAGGACCGAATCGAGTACCCGTATTAGTGAAACGTGATTCGGCGTTTCCAAATGGTTCCTGG
The DNA here is from genome assembly GCA_964397295.1 of uncultured Pirellulaceae bacterium. Classification (GTDB taxonomy): domain Bacteria; phylum Planctomycetota; class Planctomycetia; order Pirellulales; family Pirellulaceae; genus CAYNJG01. Next base: position 436 of record CAYNJG010000074.1, on the reverse strand, counting down.
GAAGACGTTCCCAATTCCGCTTCCAACACAACCCAAAGCCGCCATCCGTTCGTCGTTTGCGACCCACGGCGTGGCATAGCAACAACCTGAAAGAATTCGATGGCTGCAACTATTTACTACGATAACGATGCTGACCTAAAAGACCTCGCGGACAAGACGATTGCGATCCTTGGTTATGGCTCACAAGGACACGCGCAAGCACAGAACCTTCGCGACAGCGGCCTCAACGTGATCATCGGTCAGCGACCCGGTGGAGCGAACTACGACTTGGCCAAGAGCCACGGTTTTGAACCGCTCTCGGCTGCCGACGCAACGAAGAAGGCGGATATCGTCAACATCTTGCTTCCGGACGAAGTTCAAGGTGACGTTTACAAAGAGAGCATTCGAGACAATCTCGACCCTGGCAACATTTTGATGTGCTCGCACGGTTTCAATA
>CAYNJG010000073.1:0-29914 GCA_964397295.1 uncultured Pirellulaceae bacterium | reverse complement strand
TGTCTTACGGTTCGAACTGGTCGCGGCAACTCCAGACGGAAAAAAGGACGCACGGTCAGACAAGGAATACATTCAGCTGATCGAAACACTTAGGGAGAATTGTGACGCTATTAAGAGTCTCTCGGTGCGCGTGAACGGAACGAAAAGCTGGGAGAAAACGCCGGAACAGGTCGCCGAAAGCGTGAAACGTTTGAACAGCGAACCGATTCAACGCTCCACAACGAAGTTCACCGAAAACTGGAGAGTCGAAACGGACGGTCGCGGCTGGGTTCGCAGCCTCGGCTTTGCCAACCTGACAGACTTGGAAGGCAAGAAGATCCAGCGAACCTTTGATCGAGAGAACGCTTTTGACGGCGAACTCCACACTTCAATAGAACGAAAGCCAAGCAACGGTTCGCTTTCAATTGTGGGAGCAGTCGGCAAGCAACGTTTCCTTACGCATGTCGGGATATCTCCATGGGAGGTTACCGGACACGCAATGCTCGATCTTCTCGACTCGCTGGGTGATGATGACAAAAGCGTGTCTATTTCGCTCGAGAATGCCAAACAAAACGACGTCGCGCAAAAAATCGTTTCTATCGTCGGCGACAACGGATTGGCAAAACAAGAATACACACTCAACGCCGAACCAAAACTGCATCTCATCGGGTCAAAGTCATTTAGCCGCGAGTCAACGGATCACGATTGGCGCGCCCACTATGTCCTGGAGGTAGGCGAACCTCAGTCAGTCGTCGACGGGTTTTATATGCCGAAGAGTGTAAAAACCGCGTCACTGAACAACGAAGGCGAAATCACGGACCAACAGGAACTGACATTTACAACTTGGCGAGTGAATTCGTCGATTCCAGAATCTCTGTTTCGAATTGACTTTCCGAAAGGCGTCAAGGTCCACGGGTTTGCCAAGCATCTAAGGAAGGACGAACCGGCCTCCAAGAACTTTTTCATTGCTCCAATTAAAACTGACTTTCAACGCCATATGGTTAGGGCCGACGATGTCGTTGCCTACGCTTGTATCGACGGAATGTCATTTATAGACATCAACACAGGTAAGATTGATACGCGACGCTTTGACTTCAAGGCGTTCCGCCAACAGCTGGAGAGTGTTCGCAAGAGTTCTGATGCGGGCAAAGTCTACATCGTGGTCGACTTTGGAATCGCCGACGTTCACGGCAGCGGAGTGAGCGATTTTGTTCGCTCGGCGCTCGAAGGAATGGCCAAGCGAGCTGGTTTTGACGATTTAAAGTACTCGCAAAGCCACCGCAATGCGAGCACGTACACATGGACGGGACTTCCGGACGGCACCGGACAGCCTATTCCGCAACTTGGTAACAAAGACGTTCTCGTGTTCGCGCCTAAGTTACCGCTAGAACGCTACTTCAGCCAAAGCGATGTCTACATCGAACTGGCTATCGAGCGGTCATCTGATTCGGAACAGTTGTTAACCGCAGCGGACCAAGCCATCATTCGAAAAGCAATTGAGTCGACCTCGCTTCCCCAAAACGGAAAGGCCACGCTCCGCGCTACGATCAAGCCAACAAATTCAGATGACCCGGGCGAGAATATGCGACAGGTCAAGCAAGGCTCGGACTATCAACTTGAAGTCGTCACCTTCCTAAGGAATCTTGGCCTGCAAGAGATCGAACTACAGGTTCAAGCCGGATTTCGATCGTTTAACTCGACATACGAATAACTCCTGCCTCGTTGGCGTCTTGGTTCACACCCACGAAAAAGAAAAGCAGTTCGATGCCGCAGAAGCGTATCGGGATTTCCTTCAGTAGCTGGCTGACTGAAAGAGAATCTATTGTTGGAAGGCAAAAAGTTGCAGCAAGACTACCATGAATGATCCCAATCCCTATGCCACACCGACGTCTCCCAATTCCGCGCAGCAGCAGAAACTATACTCCCTAGGCGCCATCGTGTTGGCCACTTTTTTGGGTTCAATCCCCGCCGGTGGTTGGTTGGTGGCCATGAACTATTGGCGAACCAAACAATCAGGTCACGCGTGGCTCACGTTGCTTGGGGCATTTGTGTTGACCGTCGTGGCATTTGCGATTGCCTTCGTTTTGCCAGAAAACGTACCGAGCTTTGCGATACTGATGCCTCAACTCGCGATCGCTTATTTTGCAAGCAAGATACTGCAAGGAGAACTGCTCGCTCGACACATAGCAGCTGGCGGTCGTTTTTGTAGCAAATGGGCGGCTGCTGGCTGGGGACTACTATGTGCGATTTTGCTGGTGTCTATTCTATTCGTGGTTCTCTTCTTTACGCTCGCTCGAACAGAAGCCGCTCTTACGTAACCTTCTGATCCATCCGAATGGTAAAGTGTGGCTTCGTCACATTGCGTGGTGCACTGGGCCGATTCGATTCGATCCAACGATAGTACTCGACCATTTTCAGGTTGGCCGCGGCCTCTTCATCAATGTACGTGGAAACGTTTTGATGCATTTGTAATGCGCTCGCTGTGATCATGCTGGTGACCGGTCCCTCAATCGCAGCCGCGACTGCCTCGGCTTTGTTTTCACCGGTGGCCAGCAATACAATCTTTCTCGCTTCTAGTATCGTGCCGACGCCCATCGTGATTGCGTAGACGGGAACATCTTCCGCTCGATCAAAGAATCGAGAATTGTCGTCGATCGTTTGCTTTGCCAGCGTCTTGATGCGCGTGCGAGAACCCAGCGAACTGGTTGGCTCGTTGAAGGCAATGTGCCCGTCGGAACCAATGCCCAAGATCTGCAAATCGATACCGCCGCACTTGGCGATTCGCTGCTCGTACCATGCGCAGAACGCTTCGTAGTTGTCGGTGGTTCCCGAGGGAATAAAGATATTCTGCGCCGGAATATTGATATGCCGAAACAGATTTTCGTGCATGAAGTAGTGATAGCTCTGTTTGTCTTCGCGGCCCAAACCCACGTACTCGTCCAGATTGAACGTCGTGACCTGCGAGAAATCCAAACTCTCTTCGCGATGCATGCGAACGAGTTCCTTATAAAGCCCTAGCGGAGTACTGCCGGTGGCGAGTCCCAGCACCGCATCCGGCTTGGAATTTAGCGCGTGCTTTACCTCAAGCGCCGCGGCTTTGCTGACTTGCTCGTAGTCGTTAAGAATCTTGACTTCCATGATGCCCTCTCATTCGTTTCGGTCAACGCTGAATTCTGTTTCGCATCATAACTAAATCGAATGTGGATTGTAGACTCCAGCGAAACGCAAAGATCTACGGTTTAACCCGTTGACAACTACGGGTTAAACCGTAGCATATGGTCCTCAACTGCTCAGCAGCGAAAGGATTGGAACATGGCGAGACCCAAACAAACGCATCCAACACCGGCGGAATTGGAGGTTCTGCAGACCCTGTGGGACGACGGCCCTGCCACGGTACGGCAAGTCATGGAGCGTCTAAACTCGGATCGCCCTCGTGGTTATACGACTGTACTGAGCCTGATGGATGTGATGCATGGGAAGGGTTTACTGCGGCGAAAGAGCCAAGGCCGTGCGTTCGTGTACTCGGCCAAGGCAGATCAAGCGAAGACGCTGAAGAAGATGGTTGGCGATCTTTTGAACCGAGCCTTTCAAGGTTCAAGCAGTGCGTTGGTTATGCATCTTTTAGACCAAGCTTCTCCTTCGGCCGACGAACTGCAATCCATTCGTGCCGCGATCAAAGACCATGAGCGAGAGCAAGGGGAGCAGAAATGAATCTGATCTGGACCTACCTTCACGACCCCACCGTCCAAACCTGGAGCTCCGTTCTTTTGCATTTCGTGTGGCAGGGCTTCGTCATTGCGGGCTGCCTGAGCGTATTGCTTCGCCAAACCAAGTCCGAAAATGCAGGGCAGCGTTATTTGCTTTGCCTACTCGCGATGCTCTGCATGTTCACCGCGCCGCTGCTGACCTGGAGTGTGATCAAACCTGCTGAACCACTCACTTCTGCGACCCCTTTTTCTTCTAAGCCTGTCGAAAGCATCGCTGTAAGCGCTGCTCCGATCCCAAATATCGCAGCACCAGCGGTCGCGACCATCGACATGGCCGAAGAGTTTTCGAACGTCGAAATGCCGGTAGAAACTGAGACAACCGAAACACCAGTCACTAGTACCTGGACGTTCAACATCGAGATCTTACGTGCCTCGGTGTTCGTCGTCTGGCTGTGCGCCGAAATACTGCTTGCCGGACGACTCCTGCTTGGCGCGGCATTACTTTGGCGAATCCGTCGCCAAGCAGAAATGGTTTCTAGCGAAGTCCAGACGATCGCGAAACGGATCGCTGAACAGATGGGGCTGTCGCGAGTCCCGCTCGTGCTTGCGAGTGAACGCATTCGCGACGCGTCGACGTACGGCGTCTTTCGCAGCATTGTCCTGCTTCCTACATCATGGCTCACGGAAATGACGCCGGAGATGATCGAGGCCGTGTTGGCTCACGAACTAGCACATGTCCGCAGATACGATTCGTGGGTGAACTTAACGCAGCGATTGCTGGAAGTCCTGTTCTTCTTCCATCCCGCCGTTTGGTGGCTGTCGCGTCAATTGCGTGTGGAGCGAGAACACCGTTGCGACACCGAGGCAGTCCGCATCACTGGCGACGCCGGCCTATTTGCAAAAACACTGGAGTTAGCAGCCCGCTCTCGCGCTGGCTTGGAATTAGCGTTCGTTTCAAATCTTGGAGACAACCAAATGTCATTGCTGAATCGAGTCAACCGCGTTTTAAACAGACCTCACCACGCACCTCCTGTGCATCACTGGCAACTCGGACTTTTCGCGTTGCTGCTGCCGGTCCTTCTTGCTTGGGGTGGACCTGAAGCGACGTCGTTGGCTGAAGAGGAGTTCATAGACTTTCCCGTCAAAGGAAAAGGGGCTCCATTTCAATTCTCCATCGTGGAGGAAGGCACTGCAATTACGGTTGACCCTCAAAAGGGCGTTCTTATAAGCAAGCCGGGTGGTCTTGTGCATGGGCCTGGGGCGAAAGAAAATCCTGGCGTTTCGCCCGACAAAGGAAAAGAGGCTCCTTTTCAGATTCTTAGTGCGGATGAAGGAGGGGCAATTACAGTTGACCCCAAACCGGGCGGCATTGTCACTCACCCGACTGGGAAGAAAAACCATCTCGCTTGGCGTTTTGATAAGGCGATGAAAAATGCCCCCACAGAAGCCAACAAAGTTACGCTTCCCAGCTACGTGATCGAACCGCCCGACATCCTATCGATTGAAGGCATTCGTCTTATCCCAAAGGACCCGTTAAAACTCAAGGCACAAGACATTGTTCAAGTCGTCGTATCAGGAACGCCAAAGGATAGTCCTATTGCAGGGCAGTACAAAATCGAAAACCAAGGCGAGGTTGTTCTTGGACCGACGTACGGCCGTGTGAAACTAGCTGGCCTGACGACAACCGAAGCGGAAGATACGCTCCGCAAGTATCTGCAACAGTACTTGGCAAATCCAAGAGCTTCGGTATCGCTCTTCCAGTCTAGCGGCAAGCAGTTCATCGCCGGAGAACACCTTGTGGGCCCCGACGGAAAGGTCGACCTGGGAATGTACGGTCGCGTGATGCTTGCTGGGAAAACCGTGGAAGAGGGCAAGAAACTCGTCGAACAACAGCTTGAACAGTTCTTTGCGAACCCCACGGTCTCGCTGAACGTTCACGTCTACAACAGTAAGTTCTACTACGCGATCACCGCAACCGACGGCAAAGGTGATGCTGTGTATCGCATACCGGTTTACGGCAATGAAACCGTGCTCGACGCGATCGCCCAGCTGGGCGGTTTCAACAGCGCGAGCCAGAAGAAGATTTGGGTGTCTCGCCCCGGCAAGGACGGAGACAACAAACTGATGCCCGTTGATTGGAATGCGATTACACGCGGCGCGGATACAAGCACCAATTTCCAACTCCTACCCGGCGACCGTCTCTTCATATCCGACAACTATCCCGACGACTACCCGCTAGACAACGAAAGCTCGCGAACGATCACCGAAAAGTTCAACAGGCTAGTAAAGGCAGGGGAGTATGCAAAAGCAGTGCAACTTGCCAATCGCCTGAAAGAAACCGAAGCGAACCGCGAAACCGTGCAAGCGATTCGAAGCAAGGCAAGCGATCTGAAGCAAAATATCGCGGCCCTGCAACAAGCAGAAGACCAAGAAGTCGCGGACCTTATCGCGGATCTCAAGGATACTCAGTTGGCCAGTGCGGCGATACGCAAAGCGTTACGTAAGAAGCTGCCACCGATGGACTTTGCCGACTCAACACTGGAAACCGTTGTTCAATCGATAGCCAAGAACATGGGAGTTGATATCACGCTGGACTCCATAGAATTGGAAGCCGAAGGATACGCGAAGAACTCTCCGGCCTCACTGCAATTAAAGAATCCAGTGAGTGGCAGAGACGGCCTTGAACTTCTACTGAAGCCACGGGGATTAACGTACAAACTCGACGGAGGCGTAATCCGCGTGATGAGTGCCACAGTGCAGGAAGAAACTCTAAAACCTAAAGTCTATTACGTGTCGGATCTTTCCACCAACGAGGAAGAACTCAAAAAACTCCAACAGCTTATTACCGCAACGACAGACACATCGACGTGGGATGAAGTTGGCGGCCCAAGCACCATCCAGACCTTCTCCAAAGACAAACTAGTCGTCTTGACCATCAATTCAGTGCACAAGGAAATCGAACAATTACTGGAGATGCTTCGGCAAAAAGAAGAACAGCTCCCAGCAGCGAGACCTTATGAATGATCTTTGCGTTCATGAAATCCAGATTTCTCGCAGCCTTCGTCGCAAGCTTGCTGGGCGTAATTAATTGCCAGACCACCAACGCACAACAGCCGGCCTTAAAGCCAGATAGGTCCGCGTTTCGGACGCATCAGGTCCGCTCGCCTTACCAAGCCGGCGAAACAAGCTTGCGTGTCCTAGTGCCGGACAATCTGGTTCCGAGTAAGAAATACCGGGTGCTTTACGTGCTGCCAGTCCACGAAGACGGCGTGCACAAGCATGGCGATGGTTTGGATGAAGTCAAAAAACTCAACGTTCACAACGATCACCAACTGATCTGCATCTCACCAAGCTTCACCAGCGAGCCTTGGTATGGCGACCACGATCTAGATCCGAAAAAGCGAGACGAGAGTCACATTCTGAAGACCGTCGTTCCGTTCGTCGAAGATAAATACCCAGTACAAACGGATGCCAAAAGTCGACTGCTAATCGGATTCAGCAAATCAGGCTGGGGCGCTGCAACTTTGCTGCTTCGCAATCCCGAAGTGTTCCACCGTGCAGCGGCTTGGGATCCCGGCATTCGCGTTGACACCGGACCAATCGAGGAACCTGAACGCTCAGCCAGGATCGCTCGCAACTGGGGTTCCGCGAAGAATTTCGAAGCCAACCGCCTTTCCAGCTTGATTACGCAACACGGAAAGCGTCTCGGTCCTAAGGCCCGACTATTCTCCTTCAGTACCGAAGGAAAAAGAGCGATCGGAGGCGTGGAAATCCATCGCTTGCTCGTCGAGAAACAGATCCCCCATCGCTATGTGATGGAACCGCACCGCAAACACACGTGGGACAGCGGCTGGATACCGGAAGCCATTGAGTTCCTAATGAGCGAATAGTTGCCGTCACGCTGCCGCTTCTTGGATCGCATCCCGTGCTGGCTTATGATGAAGGCAGTTACGTACGACCTCGCTTGCAAAGAATCTCCATGAAAAAGTTACTCGCCGCCGCGTTGATGTTCGCTTGCCTTCTTAGTCTGTGCCAGCGAGCCTACGCCCAGTCTGGTGCAAGCCCGAGCCGTCCCAACGTGCTCTTCATCTTAACGGACGACCAGCGATACGACGCACTCAGCTGCATGGACCACCCGCACCTGAAGACGCCACATATCGATCGGCTTGCGAACGAAGGACTCCTGTTTCGGAATCACTTTTGCACAACCAGCCTTTGCTCGCCCAGCCGAGCATCGATCCTGAGCGGACTTTACGCTCACACTCACGGTGTCTCGAACAACTTCACCGAATACCCGACCGATATGGTTAGCTTTCCTTTGCGACTGCGTGAATCCGGCTACAAGACAGGTTACGTAGGCAAGTGGCACATGGGCGAGAAAAACGATAACCCTCGACCCGGCTTCGACCATTTCGTGACGCATCGCGGGCAGGGTAAATACTTCGACACGGAGTTTAATTTCAACGGCAATGATCGCCGCGTGGTGAAGGGATACTACACGACCGTCGTAACGGACATGGCCACGGATTGGATTGGCGAGCAAGACAAATCAAAACCGTGGGCGTTGATTGTTGGCCACAAAGCACCGCACAGCTTTTACTTCCCAGAAGAGAAATACTCGCACACGTTCGACGAGGTTGATATCCAATATCCGAAGAGTGCTTTTAACTTGGACGACAAGCCAGCCTGGTTTAAAAAGCGACTCGATACGTGGCACGGAATCTATGGGCCGTTGTTCGATTGGCGAAAGAAGTTTCCCGACAAGAATCCGGAAGCAGTAAAAGACTTTGCCCGCATGGTTCGCGCATATTGGGGCACCATCCTCTCTGTGGACGATAGCGTTGGACGTCTGTACGAGTTCTTGGAGCAGCGCGGCCAGTTGGACAACACCCTCATCATTTTTACGTCCGACAACGGTTTACTCGAAGGCGAACATGGAATGGTTGACAAACGCACCGGACACGAGCCATCCATTCGCATTCCTCTCGTTGCCCGCTACCCCAGCCTTACTCCAGCGGACAAACCGCGTGTCATCAACGAAATCACCGCGACGATCGACTTTGCTCCTTCCATCCTCGACATTTGCAAAGCACCGCCGCTCGAAAAAGTGCATGGACATAGCTGGAAACGCCTAGCTCAAGGCGACGCGACCGGCTGGCGGAAGAGCTTCTACTACGAATACAACTACGAACACCAGTTCCCGTACACTCCTAACGTTCGGGCCTTGCGAACCGATCGGTGGAAGTACATTCGATACCCTCACGGCGATGGATCGCCTGATCGACATGAATCAGAACTGTACGACCTGACCGTGGACCCAGGCGAAAACAAGAACCTCGCCAAAGATCCGTCAAACGCAGAGACTATCAAGACCCTGCGAAAAGAACTCGACCGCTTGATCGCCGAACATGGCGATGGCAAGCCCGACGAAATGCCGATGGACCAAGGCATTCAATCCGGACTGCCAGACAAAGCCATTCGCTAAGGATGCACGAAAGCATAAGGCTGCGAGCCCTACGCCGCGCCGCCATTTGACGCAACTTTGCCTGTACACCCCTGGCTCGCTTGCACCCGCGTAACCAGCTGCGCCCTTGTGCTCCCAATACATACACCGCGAAGCAATACTGCAAGAGCTCAGCAATCGAACATATGAAATCGATTGGCGTTAGATCATGGACAACGAAAAAACCCACGAAGCAAAACTTCGTGGGTTTGATTCTTTGGCAGTCGCGAGGATATCAGGCAACGTTCTTGATAAAGCCCGATAGCTTTTCACTGCGGATCGGGTTCTGTAGCTTCCGCACCGCTTTCGCTTCGATTTGACGAACACGTTCGCGAGTAACCTTGAATATACGGCCGACTTCTTCAAGCGTGTACGTGTAACCGTCACCCAAGCCGTATCGCAACCGAATGATTTCACGCTCGCGATAAGTCAACGTTTTCAGAAGACCGTTGATCTTATCTCGCAACAAGCCGCGGGAAGCGTTTTGCAACGGATTGTCAGGTGCGTGGTCTTCGATAAACTCGCCGAACGACGCGTCTTCGCCTTCGCCCAGCGGCCGATCCAGACTTACTGGATGGCGTCCGATATCCATGATGCGACGAACTTCATCGACATCCAAACCAGCGCGATCGGCGATCTCGCTAGTTGATGGCTCTCGCTTCTTCTCTTGCTGAAGTCGCTTTTCGATATTCCGCAGCTTCGACAACACATCGATCATGTGTACCGGAATTCGAATCGTGCGAGCTTGGTCAGCGATGGCTCGAGTAATCGCCTGGCGAATCCACCAGGTTGCATACGTCGAGAACTTGAACCCACGACGATACTCGTATTTGTCGACCGCTCGCATCAGGCCCGTGTTACCTTCTTGGATGAGATCCAAGAAGCTCATACCGCGGTTACGATACTTTTTCGCGACCGAAACAACCAAACGCAAGTTGCCGTTGGACAGTTTTCGCTTCACTTTCTCGCAAACCGTCAGCTCACGTCGAGCTTCTGCGAGCCGTCGCTTGATACTGTTTGGTGACTCCTGCGTCTTGATCATCAAACGATGAAGTTCACGGCGCAATTGCTCGCGAAGAACTGTTTGAGAATCGTCGTTTCTGACTTCTTCCAAGCGAGCCTTCACATGCAGCATGCGGCCGGCCAGTTTCTCGAGGTCTCGCATGAGTGGTGAGACACGACGAGTTCGCAAACTCAACTCCTCCACCAACTGCAAGCATTTCATGCGACGACGAAGAAACTCGGCACGGATGGTGCGTTTTTCTTCCGCTGGTACTCGCTTCGAAATCAACTTCGCGAACGCCTCGCGATTGAGCTCGAGCAAGTGATCGAGAAGCTTCAAGTTGTGCGGCATACGACCGAGCACTTGCTCTTTCGTGAGTCGCTCGGTCAATGAAACCTTAATGGTACGATCGAATGGCAATTCTCCACGATACACTTGCTTTAGCGTATCGACCGTTTGCTGCATACCGAAGGCGGTAGTTAGCAATGCTCGGCGGAATCGCTTGCGAGAGACTTCGATCTTCTTGGCGTGCGAAATCTCCTCTTCGCGAGTCAGAAGCGGAATGTTCGACATCTGACTTAAGTACATGCGAATCGGATCATCGCTGAGCTTCGGTTGTTCTTCAGCCGGTAGTCGAGTCGCTGGATCAGCATCAGCCGGGACTTGGCGAACCGGATCTTCAAACGACTCTTCGTCAGGAAGCTCTTCCACCATTCGAATGCGATAGCGGTCCAGTGCGAAGAGCAACGCGTTGATCTTTGCAGGACCAGTGTCTTCATCCGGAAGATAGTCGTTGACTTGGTCGTATGTCAGAAGTCGGCCCTGGATTCGAGCCAACACGAGCAATTTGTAAAGGTCTGGGTGCTGAAGTTGCACGATTGTTCCCCCGAGCGCTTCATGCGCTGGTTAGGTCACAATGGTCGCCGTGGTTCCACCTCGGCGTGCGACAAGGATGCTTCCGTCCGTGGTTGCATTACGCCTTGTCATTGTTCGGTTGTTCGCGATTGATAAACTCTCAACCGCGTTGGGTTTTCATGTCGTTTTTTAGAGTTCGAGTTTTTTTGAATCGAACAACTTGTTGAGAAGTTCGAGTTCTTCTTGCTCCTGTAGTTTTCCGGAATCGAGTTCGGCCAACTGACGTCGTCGAGCGTTCTTCTGTCGTCTCGCCTCGAACGTCGCCAGCATATCGGTAAGCTGTTCTTCTGCGCTCTCTGTGTGGATTCGATCCGCGGCTTCCGCCAGTTCTACCATCAAGTTCTTTTCCTGGGGGTCTTCCAGCAACGCCATCATATTATCGAAGTCCGCGATCTTGCCTTCGACTTCGAGCTGTTGGTAATGCTCAAGAAACCGACATCCAATTTCGGTTCGCATCTCTTCGGGCGAAATCTTTTCTATCACAGCCGCAATCGCATCGGGATTCTTAATCAGCAGCATAAAGAGCTCGTGTTCCCAGCCATGTAAAGTCGGCTTGGGGGCCATCGTTTGCAATTCATACGGCATCGGACCCTCGGAACCACCGTATTGCGGCTTCGTTTTTTGGCGTTCCTCTTTCAACGTCTCGCGAATCATGGCTTCTTCCACACGGAACATACGAGCCAATCGATTTAGTGTCTGCTGCTCACGCAAACGAAACGCAGTGGGCGTATCTTCTTGCGGACGCGGTGCCTTGGCCATCGTCGTGAGGATCTGCCGCAGTGCTTTCGTCGCCCGCACAGTTTCGTTGGCGAGGTCGATGCCATTCGTCGCATTCGCAACACAGAAGTCTAAAGCATCAGGAGAATCTTCAATGAGTTGATTGAGAGCTTCGACCCCATGTTTGATTACATAGTCCGCTGGATCGAGACCATCGGGCAACGTCGCAACTCGAAGTTCCATCTGTGCCGCAATGAATAGTTCCAGCGATTTCGCGCCCGCTTTCTGCCCAGCTTCGTCGCCATCCAGCAGCAATGTAACTCGGTCCGCAAAACGCCGCAAAACATTCAGGTGCCGCGCACCCAACGCAGTGCCGCAACACGCCAACGGCGATTCGAGGCCGTGTTGAGCGGAAAGCACGACATCCGTGTAGCCTTCCATCACGATCGCATTTCGAATGCGGTTCTCTTTGCCTTGCTGTGCAAGTTGCTCGCGGCCAACGTTCAGTGCGTAAAGCTGATCGCTCTTCGAATACAGCCGCGTCTCGGGCGAATTGAAATACTTCGCTGGATTATCTTTGGCGAATTCAGGCAGAATTCGACCACCGACACCGATCGGACGATTCTGCGTGTCACGGATCGGAAAGATCACGCGACCACGGAAGAAGTCGTAGTACCGCCCTTGGTCTTTTTTGACGGCGAGCCCGAGTGCTTCCAAAACGGCCGGCGTATATGGCGTTGACTTCGCTCGATTGATCAGCCAGTTCCACTCGTTCGGTGCATAGCCGATTTGGAACTTTTTGATACTCTCGTCATTGATCTCTCGCCCAGCTACATAGTCCCGCGCCGATTTCGCTTCGCTGGACTCGAGGAAGAAACGATGAAACTGCTGTTCGGCCCACGCCATCGCCTTGTACAGCGTTGCTTTATCGTTGGGACTCCCCGGCTCGACCCGCTTTCCCGTCGAGACGAGTTCGATACCCGCTCGCTCGGCCAAGATTCGAAGTGCTTCGCGGAAGTCCACGTTCTCACGACGCATAACAAAGGAGAATACGTCGCCGCCTGAATCACATGGCCAGCACTTCCAAGTTTGACGATCGGGATTCACTTCCAGACTCGGACGTGCGTCATCGTGAAACGGACAGATCGCAACGTACTTGTGGCCGCGCGGGATCAACTCAAGAAACGAACCGATGAGCGCAACGATATCCGTTGCCTCCCGCACTCGTTCCTTTTGATCATCCGCTTGAAACGCCACGTGTCGTCCTTGTTCTTCGAAACGCCAGAAGCAAAACGCTTCGCATAGGCTATTCGTTGGTTCGGGGAAAAGCTTGCCCCGATTCGGCCGTTAGTTTACAGCCCAAAGACAGCACATGTGAATGAGTGGCGACTCGTAAATCTCGAATCTCGCCAGACAGAGTAAAACATCCTGTTTTTCACACGGTGCGACCGACAATTTCGCGTCCTGCGATTGCCTGAGTCACGTTGCCATCCTTGGCAACCGCATTAACTTAAGGATGTATTGAAAACGGTCAAGACGAATATTTTCGCAGCTAGCAAACCAAGGAAAACTTGGACTAAAACGCTGTATTGCCGCGATTACCAGAGCAGAGCCACCCGGACCTTTCACGTAGAAATGACGAAGGAGCAGTTTGTGAGATTGGCTAAAACCTCGCTCCGTAAACTGGCGAGCGCACAAGACTAATAAATGAACAGTTGGATTATTTTCGCGGCGATGATGTTGGCATGCAACTTCTTGCTAAAACGACGGAGTGGCGCCTTGGCTCTGTCATGGGCACTCGCCATTTTGCAGATGACACTCCTTTCGGTCATTCACAGTGATTTTGCGTCGTATAGCGGCACAGCGTTTTTCACTTTTTGGATGCTGCTCTCCGTATTGATGGCCACCTCAATTTGGTTTGCCTATGGGTTGCTGCTCAAAACCTTCAAGAAGCCAACCGGGCGAACAATCGATCTGTGACGAGATCGCAGGCCTCAATCCCACGTTTCGTTCTCGCCAAATTTGAAATTGCAAAACTTGACCAGAACAAAGCTTCCCAAGAGAACCGCCAAGATAATCAAGAGAATGAGCAGTGCGATTGGATCCCCCTCCAAGACTTGGAACATCCATTCTCCGACTTTCAGACCTTCGTTGCTATTCCCATAGTTGCCATACATGTCACTGGACCTATTCGTACACGACATCGTTAATTCCCTCCCCAACCATAGGTCACGGGTTGAGCACAACGATTCGCTGCTAGTGGACGAGCGGGTTCACGGTTCGTGATTTCCGCACGAGTTTTCCGAATTCGCTTGCTGTCGCCTTCCGATTTGGCGTGGTAGAATCCGAACCGCAGCGCACGCTGCATTCAGGTGAAGGAGTCAGCCACGACAGGAGGTCAGCGTGAGCATCCCATTGTTTACGGAATTCTTGGAAAGAAAATTTGCACCGAACATTGCCTCGCACAATGTGCTTGAGCAATCGAAGGGCGACTTCCAACCCATTCCGCCTGAACTCGATCCGAGGTTGGCCAAAGCCCTGAAGGCCAGCGATCTCAAGCAACTCTACGCTCATCAGGTTGAAGCGTTTGAAGCCATTCGCTCTGGAAAAGATACGGTACTCGTCTCACGAACTGCCAGCGGAAAAACGCTCTCATTTCTGCTCCCTATCTTGCACGACTATCTGCAGGAAGAATCCCCATTCGGCGTCGCATTGCTGTACCCAACCAAGGCACTGTCGCGCGATCAAGAAAGCACGCTTGGCAAATTACTAGAAGCCACAGGAGTTGATGTACGGCTCGGCACGTTTGACGGCGATACGCCGCGTGAGGAACGCACTCGCATTCAGAATCGCGCCGACTTTATGATCACGAACCCCGATATGCTGCACTCGGGAATCTTGCCGAATCACAATCGCAAGTGGCGAACGTTTCTTTCACGTTTAAAGTACATCGTGATCGACGAAGTACACACGTATCGCGGTGCGTTTGGCTCGCACGTGGCCAACGTGTTGCGTAGATTGGTTCGTGTTTGCCAAATGCACGGTGCCAACCCAACGTTCGTTTGCAGCTCGGCCACGATCGGCAATCCAGCCGAGCACGTCGAAGCTCTCTTCGGGCGAAAGTTCCACGTGATCACGAAAGACGGCGCACCACGACCGCAACGCGACTTGTATCTAGTCAATCCGCCAATGGTACAAAGCCATGGCCATGCGCTTTATCGCAAGGGTCCCAATTCCGTGAGCATTCCGCTCATCCGCGAGGCAACCCGACTTGGCGTGCGGACGATTTGCTTTTGCCGCGCACGACAGCAAGTCGAACGACTTGTGCGCGCCGTGACGGATGGCCATGCCGATCTCAAGAAAAAAGTAAAACCGTATCGCGGTGGCCTGCTTCCGAACGAACGCCGCAAGCTCGAACGCGATCTTGCCGACGGACGAGTGACAACGATCGTGAGTACAAACGCCCTCGAGCTTGGCATCGACATCGGCGACTTGGATCTTTGCATCTTGAGCGGTCACCCTGGTTCGATGTCCAGCTTTTGGCAGCAAGCAGGACGCGTAGGACGACGAGGCTCGCGCGCAGTCATCGTCTACGCGGCCAGGAATACGCCGATCGACCAGTACTTCGTAAATCATCCCGAGTTCGTACACGAAGCTCCGATCGAACGAGCTTGGCTGAACGCAAACAACCCTTACATTCTTCTTCAGCACCTACCCTGTGCGGCGCACGAACATCCACTGCATGATGCGGAACCAACGTTTCCAGAGCCTGCCTACTCGGCGGCGCTTGATGTTTTGAAAAGCGACAAGACTCTAGCCGAATATCACGGCAACTATCGGTATGCGTTGCGAGACTACCCAGCCAAGGGCGTGAACTTGCGAGGCATGACGGATTACAACATCGAAATCTATTGCGGCACGCAGGTGATTGGCGAGCTAGATCCGATCGGTGCTCGTGGAACGCTTTATAAGGATGCGATTTACCAGCATCTCGGTCGACGGTATATGTCGATGGATTTGGATCTTGAAAAGAAGCTCTGCAAAGTCGATCCCGTCGATGTCGACTACTACACCGAGTGTGTTTGGGAGAGCCGCGTCACGCTAACCGAGTCACTCGAACGCACGGAGCTCCAATCCGCGAAGTTGGAGTTCGGATTCGTCAACGTGAATCGCCAACCGAAGCTCTACAAAAAGATCCGCGAACGCACCCTCGAGAACATTGGTTACGGCCCAATCACGCTCGATCCTTTTGTCTACGACACAACAGGCTTCAGCATTCGCCCGCCGGACATTTGGCGCGAAGCTGTTTCGAAGATTGACAAACGCCACGTAGGCGCAGCGTTGTACGGCTTGAGCTACCTCCTGCAACGCACTGCTCCCAGTTTGTGCTTGGGGGACGTGAAGGATATCGAAACGGATGTGTCGCTGAGTGAATCCGATAGCGACGATGGAAAGTGGTATAGCGCGCTATACCTGTACGATACGATCGAAGGTGGTGTTGGCTACGCGGAGAAGATCTTCGAAGTGTTCGGCGAAGCGCTGAGACTTTGCAAGTCCGTGATCGAAGACTGCGAGTGCACGGCAGGCTGCCCATCATGCGTGACAGCAGTGCCGCCAGGAATCGACGATACCGACCTTGAACAACTGCTGGTCGAATCAAATGCGGCCGTTGCCTGCACCTATAGCCTGCTAATGACCTTACTAAGCGACGATTTGGTCCTGCCGGATGTTACGGCGCACGAGATTCCTGAACGGATTCGGATTGACGCGCCGGAGGAAGATGCCGACCTTAAGAAACTAAAGGCACGACTGAGTCAGGCTGGCAAGATCCTGAAGGAAAAGCGTTCGAGGATTCATTGATGCCATAGGTTGCCTAACAGCACGAGCTTGGCCCACGGCATTGAGTTAAACTTTTTATGATCACGGAAGCATTACTTCACTGCCCAGGAATTGGGCCCGCGCGATTGGATAAACTTCATGCGCTCGGGATGCGCTCGTGGGCTGACGTTTCCAGTCGGGGCGGCAAACATTTCCAAGGCAATTGGATCGCGGACACGATCACCGAGTGCACACGTTGCATAGAGGCACTGCACCAGAAACAAATCGCGTACTTCACCGAGCGACTGCACCCCAAAGATCGCTGGCGGATCTTGCATGAGTATTCGGCCGACATTTCGTATTTCGATATAGAGACAGCAGGCCTTGAGTACGATGATCCGGTTACCGTGATTGCCTGTTGGCATCGTGGCGAAGTTCACACTTTTGTCGAGCACGAGAACCTCGACGACTTTCTCGATCTACTCGACGAAGTCACGCTGCTTTCATCATTCAATGGCAGCACGTTCGATGTTCCGCGAGTGCTGGATGCGTTCCACATCCCCGCACTCCCTTGTCCTCACCTGGACCTGCGATGGCTTTGCTTTCACCAAGACCTGCGAGGCGGACTGAAACAAGTGGCAACGCGACTACGAATACGGCGACCGGAAGACCTAACGGACGCGAACGGTGAGATGGCCATTCGATTGTGGCAGCGTTGGGAACACTTCAAGGATTCAGCCGCTCGTGATTTGCTGCTACGGTACGCAGCTTCGGATGTGTTGCTGTTGGTGGCTTTGGCAGATCGACTCTTGGGGCGAAATGATGTTTCATTGCCGGAGTTGTGGGCAAAGCTACCGAGCGAAACAGTCAAACCAGCGAGCGACAAAGGTCCAGCCAAACCCACCGAAGGGAATTTTGGTGCCGGCAGCCCGTCTAAGCTTCGCGGACGAAGAATGGTAGGCTAAAACGAGTTACCTCGCAGCAGCGCATTATCAAGATATGTCACTTACACAAATCATCTCTGGCGGACAAACGGGTGTCGATCGCGGCGCGCTTGACGCAGCAATTGAATTGGGCATCCACCACGGCGGCGTTTGCCCTCGTGGTCGACTCGCAGAAGACGGAAGAATTCCGAATCGCTACGAATTGACAGAACTGCCTTCGCGGAAGTATTCGGTTCGCACCGAACAAAACGTGATCGACTCGGATGCAACTCTGATCCTGTACAACGGATCGCTCAGTGGAGGCACTGCGTTTACACATCGCATGTGTATCAAAAACCGAAGGCCGTTTCTGCTATTTGATCTCACGAATCCGCTGGAGATCGAAGAGTTCATTGATTGGCTGACGGAAAATCAGGTCAGCCGACTCAACTGCGCTGGCCCAAGAGAAAGTGCAAATCCTGGGATTCAAAACGTAACGCAGGGATTGTGCAAAGAGCTGTTTGTTGCAGCACTCAATCACGTTTAGGGACTTTCGCCATTCGGCTTAAGCATAGTTTCCAGTCGCTCTACAGTTTCTTGCAGGCGATTGACTTGCTCTCGTAAATCTGTTGTTTCCAGCTTGAGCTTTTCGATCTCGGAATTCAACTGCAACACCGTGGCTAGACTCGTTTCTTGCCCATCGTTCCAGTCGTCTTGCTCGGTCAGCTTCCAGGTTCCATCCCCCAACATGCGACGGATCGATTTCGCTTTACTTTCCCGAATCGCAGCAGGGACCATCCGCTTTGCGGCACGAAGCTGCTTAGCCTCGTGCTCCAGACGCGAGGCTTCTTGATAGAGCTCGACTTCGCGATTCGCCAAGAACTCGAACTTTTCGATCTCTTCCAACTCGACATGCAGCACTTCGCTGCGATCATCGAATTGTTGAATTTGTAATTCGTAGAGCTCCTGTGCCTCTTCATCGCCGTCCGGAATTTGGTCGACTAATTCAAATAGTTCGCGAATCGTCTCGATGTTTCGTTCGAGTTCCCGGTGTATTTCTCTGCGACGCGTTTCTCGATCTGCGGCCGAGGAGATTTCTGGCGTTGGTTCGGCGCAAGCGACTCGAACGGCCAAGATGAGAAACAAAATCGAGAACAAGCGGACGAAGGATTTCATTTTTCTCAGTCTAGTCGCGAATTCGGGAGAAACGTTCGACGTGCAAAAAGTCCACGTCAAATGTGTGGAACACCTGCCGTAGCCGCCAACCAGCGGGCCACATTCCTAGGGGACTCGCCAAATCAGTCTGATCGGTAACAATCAGCTATTCACGCATGAAAGGACTCGCATGGCAGTTGTTCCGCTCGACCGCATTCAAACACTGAACGAGGAATCTCCCAACCCGCAGGGCGAGTTCGTGTTGTACTGGATGATCGCATTCCGACGATCGTCGTGGAATTTTTCGCTCCAGCGAGCCGTCGAGCTAGCAAAATCGCTCAACAAACCGCTGCTGATTCTAGAAGCATTGCGATCCGATTACCGCTGGGCGAGTGATCGAATCCATCGATTTGTGATCGATGGATTGATCGACAACCAACGTGCGTTCGACAGAAAACCGGTCACGTACTATCCCTATGTTGAGCCGCAGCAGGGCGATGGCAACGGCATGCTTCGCGAGTTAGCAAAGCATGCCGTTGCGATTGTGACGGACGATTTCCCGTGCTTCTTTCTGCCTCGCATGACACAGGCAGTGGCGAGACGTTGTCCCGTTCAGATGGAGGCGATCGATTCCAACGGAGTTTACCCGATGCGGAACACCGACCGCGTCTTCAGTCGGGCTCACTTTTTCCGTCGCCATCTGCAGAAAACGATTTTGCCTCACCTAGCTGATCCTCCCAAAGCGGATCCGCTGCGCGGCGTGAAACTACCGACACTGAAAAAGATGCCTAAAGAAATCGCAAAACGCTGGCCCGCAACGGATCTCGCCCTTTGGTCAAACGGCAGCGGAGCACTCGCGCAACTGCCGATCGACCATTCGGTTGGTGTTTCGGACATCCTGCCTGGCGGCCCCAAAGCTGCGCAGTCGCGACTGAAGAGCTTCCTTGAAAGTAAGCTGCCAGACTATGGAGAACGCAACCAACCGGAACGCGATGTCGCAACGGGCCTCTCGCCGTATTTGCACTTTGGGCATATCTCGTCGCATCAAATAATGAGCCAAATCATCGCACATGAACAATGGACACCAGACAAAGTTTTAGAGAAACCGAACGGCAGTGCAAAAGGCTGGTGGGGCATGAGCGAACCGGCTGAAGGGTTAATCGATGAACTGATCACGTGGCGCGAGGTCGGGTACAACATGTGTTGCTTGGTCGACAACTACGACGAATACGAGTCGCTGCCCGATTGGGCGCAAAAGACCATGGCGGAACACGAAAAAGATACGCGAGATTACCTCTACGATCTTGAGGAGTTCAAAACGGCGAAGACACACGATCGCCTCTGGAATGCGGCGCAGAATCAGCTCGTCAGAGAAGGTCGCATGCACAACTACTTGCGGATGCTGTGGGGCAAGAAGATCCTTGAATGGACGCCGAATGCGAGAGAAGCACTTTCGGTGATGCTCGAACTGAACAACAAATACGCCCTCGACGGTCGTAACCCGAATAGCTACAGCGGAATATTCTGGGTGCTTGGACGTTACGATCGAGCGTGGGGTCCTGAACGACCGGTCTTCGGAAAAATCCGCTTCATGAGTTCCGACAATACCGCCAGAAAAGTGCGGGTTAAGAACTACATGGCAACTTACGCACCGGATGGGCAACGAACGCTGCTCTGAACCTATTTGAATTCGTCTACGGCTTGGCGAGTTGTTTAGCACTTCGCCAGAGGTTCAGGAGGAACGACTAGGGTTCGATACCGGTACTCTCAACCACTGGCAAATGTGCGAGCGAAAATCCGATCTCTGGCTCAGTAACTTCCGCAAGATAACTAATCGTTCTCGCTTCACCGTAGAACTCAGCACGTGACCAACGGCGACGCGACGACATTCGCGGGGTGACTTCTTTTTTGACGGGTATTGAAGCGCCAATCTTTGCGATAGCTAAGGTTTCGTCGACACCTACTTCCTCGGTCGCAGATGCAACAACCAACTTTTGTGTTTCCGCGAGGTCCACTTTGGCAAGAAACGCTTCAACACCCTCGTCCATTGTTTCATCAGCGAAATCCGCAGCAACCTCAACTTCAACCAAAGACGGTGAAGGCTCTGGAGCCATTGGCTTAGGTTCAATGGCTTCTTCCGTAACGACAACAACAGGTACCTGGCTTGTGTTGCCTGGTTCTTCCTTAACCTGGTCTTTCGCAACAGCTACCGTTGTCTCTGCAACCGGCATGGGTGGCTGCAGTTTTGCGGTCTCGCGTTCTATGGCCCTAGGCTTGATCGCCATCACGCTAGGCTCTGCGGGCTTCGCAACTTCGATTTGCAAAAGCGCACTGGCAGCAACTTTCAAACTAGGGTCCTGATTTAGAGCGATATGGTAGTGCTGCACCGCTTTTTCCGCATCACCAAACTGTGACAACAAGTAACCGAGGTTCGCTTGCGCCTTCGCCGCACCTACGGCTCGTTGTGAGAATGCGAGGCTTTCGGAGAATCGACCTTGGGCACCGCGTAGGATTGCCATGTTGTTCAGAGAACGCTTGTCAGATGGCGTCTTCTTCAACGCTTTTGCAAACATTTCCTCAGCCGCAGCGAACTCTCCTGCCAACAGTCGAGCGTAGCCCATGTCCGCAAATAACTCGGACGAATCAAGGCCGTTTGCAGCGGCGGCTTCGAAATGCTTCCACGCCCGATCGAAGTCTCGGTTCTTCGCCGCCATGACTCCCAATCGATGGTTCGCGGTGGCAGGCGATTTCCCGTTGGCGATCAACCCTTCGTAAATCTCCTGAGCTTTACTTGCTTCTCCGCGGCGTTCCGTAAGGCGACCGATCGATAGCACACGCTCGGCATCGGCCAAATCACTTTCCGTCGATCCGCGGCGCAAAGGGCTCGCAGAGCTGCAACCGATGGTTGCCACACAGACGATGACGAGCAAGATTCGATTGCTGAATTTACGCATGTTAAAAGTTCCCAAAGCTTCCGCCATTCGAATTCTGACGCGTACGGACGTAGGCTTGAATAGCCTCGGTCGACTCAAGACCTTCGGGAAATGCTGGAGCAATAACCACCGAACGCTCAGGCTCCTCAACGCCCAACGCGCGAAGAGCATCTACGACGACTTGCCTTCGCTCAGCATCCAACCGCTGATTAAAATGCACGGGATAGTGGTAAAGCGTGTTCCAGTGCTTGCTTGTTTCACTGCGTTCGATAATGACCGTGCGATCACCCGGCTGGGTGCCCAATAGCGACGCCGCTATCTGCTGCACATGCTCGACGCCATATTCGTTCAAACGAAATCCATGCGGTTCCAACGATTCGCGTACAATGCCTTTGTCGTTAAGGTCCATTTCTTCTTGCCAAGGCGTTGGCGACTTGCGACGCGGTTTATTGAGCTCGAACTCATGTGTGTAAACAATAAGCTTCGCCGCTTCGGCGTTTTCCTCTTGCCGCCGGTTCGCTTCGTCCACGACATGCCCCAAAGGAGCAGGCTGCATCGGCGAGCCCGCCGGTGGAGTCGCGCGACAACCGAGCAAGAGCACCGGAGTTGCAAGCAAACATCCCTGGCGAATGAGCGTCAAAAAGTGGCGACGAGATGTGCCGTTCATCGTTACTCTCACATTTGAATCGCGAGCTAGGTTTATCACTCGGAAAAACCACTGGGTCCCATCACGAACTCTTCCTGAATCACAACGGGCTCAGCCGCACAGCCACCGCCGCAGTGACCACCGCAAGCGCCACCACACTTGCGAAGCAATCCGCGTCGACCGAAGCCTGTGCGCTCTACCCCAAGACCTTGAGCATTTATCCCTGGCTGAACCGTGCTTCGATAGTCGAAACCGCTGTAGCCTTCGATCATGTGCCGCCGAAAGAAATCATCTTCCGTTGGATCAGTGACTTCCATACCAGGCAACATCAACGGTACTTCATTCTCTTCCAACGGATGGACAAGCTGCGGACTCACCAACACAATCAACTCTGTTTCCGATCGTGACGTGTCCTGCCGACCGAAGAGTCCGCCAACTAGCGGCAATCGACCAAGGTAAGGCAGATTCGCACGGTTGCCACTTTGCTCATCTTGAATCAATCCGGCGATCGCGAGCCACTGGCCTTCCCGCAAGTCTACGGTTGTGTCGACCATTCGTCGGTCGAGTCCCGGAATTCCGTTAACCGCCGCATCCCCATTGAGCGAACTAAACGACGGACTAACTTCCAAACGGATCTGATCTTTATCAATGACCGTCGGTGTAAATTCGAGCTCCGTTCCAAAACCGCGAAACGTTGTCGTCGCTGCGCCAATTCCATCAACACCGACGGCCGTCGGCACAGGAAACTCGCCGCCAGCTAGGAAGCGTGCAGGCTTACCACTGATCGTGACCAACGTAGGCTCGGCTAAGATTTTCCCGTAGCCATTTGAAGTCACGGCACGAATGAAGAACCTGAGGTCGTTCCCATCTAGGATCGCAGTAAAATCATCAATCCCGCCCGCCAAATTACCAAGGGACAACGAACCAAAAACGCCTCGCAAATCCGCCCCTAGGTCACGCGCCGAATATCGAGATATCTCGGCAACTCGCACCTTCAACATGACTTGGTGCACGCCGGGAACACGCAAGAGATTAATCAGCTGCAACCCATCAGTAACTGACTGCACGCCACCGGAAGCTCCGCCAAAACCGCCTCCGTTACCCTGAAGGCCACCCTGCCCTTGCCCCGCTCCTGCACCTTGACCGATTCCTCCGCCGCCACCGAATCCCTGACCTCCTAAGCCACCACCGCCAAAACGACCGCCCGCGTTACCAATCCCACCACCGAAGCCACCTCCACCGAAGCCACCTCCCCCGAAGCCACCTCCCCCGAAGCCACCAAATCCACCGGCGGTACGATTGCTCAACAGAGAGAGGATCTTTTCAGCTTCGGCAGCATCCCGTGCCTGACCGCGAACAATCAACTTATTGCGAAGCGGAATGAGCACCACCTGACTATTCGGAAATAGCTCATTGACTTTGTTTTGCAAATCAGCGATGCGACTGCGACTGTGGCTTGTGTCTTCACCTACCTGAACCAAGTAGCGAAGTACGTGTGCGTTTTGATCCTCGTCGAGAAACCAAAAAGTAATCGTGGATTCACCCGGCGCCTTACCAATGATTTCGGCTTCCATCGAATCGAACTGATTCAGTTCGATCGCATTCGGATTGCTAATCGCGAAACGCGCAATCGGATAGCGAGTGCGAATGATTTTTGACTTGACGGTGTCGACCTGCAAAACCAATTCGGGTTCCACAACCTCGCGAATAAAGCGACGCTCCTTCTCCAATACGCTACCCGCCGGAACTTCGTCCTCACGGTCGTCGCCAGCAGTCACTTGCCGGCTTAGATCTTGTGCAACGCATGGCATCGCGGGACAGTGTATTCCGGCCAGGCAAATGCCTAACAAAAATGTGCCAATCGTCGGACCTAGGTTGTAGTGAGTCATTACGCAGTTCGATCCGAATTTATCGTTTCCAGGAGTGGTATCGGACCGGTACCGAGAGATTTGCCAAGGTTCATTCGACGCAGGTCATTGAGTCCCTAAACTCACTGTCTTCACCGCAACCGCTTCGGGAACCCGAACCCACACAGCAGGTCTCCCTGCTTATGAGGGGCAATGACTGCGGTGACGCGAGACGCAAGCTGCTGTTTCTCTTTTATTCAGCTGCGGCAACAAACTGTGCGCCACCACTTGCCGATAACGTGGATGAGTAGCTCACGTCAAAAACGCATTTGAATGGGATCCGATGATTCGACCTTCTACTACTGCCATGATTCTTTTTGCCGTCGCTATCGCTTCAACATGGACACCGCAAACTTTGGCACAATGCTGCGATGCCCAACCAGCAGCTCCGCACTTTTTCAGCAGCCCTTGCTCACCAGCTGTTTGCAAAACCACAAGCCACCGCAAGCGAAGAACAGGACCATGTTGGCGATGCCAGCTGAAGCTGGGTTGGCGTCTAACAGGCTTACCATCTCAGATGGCGGCTGGTGACATGCCGATTCATACGCCGTATCAAACCTGGCAAACCTATTACTACTTCCGCCCCTACCAAGCACGGCAAAGCATCTACAACACGGGCTTCGAGACCACCATTCGTGAAGCGTTGGGTTTCATTTACGAACAGCGAGAGAGTCGAATTCGTCAGACTGTCGCGGAAGTGGATCCGTTGGAATACTCGATTTTGCCCGGACAACGGTACTGAAACCAAACTGTTTACAAGGCGCCATACTCTTAATCATCTGGCAGGATAGAATGTAGCGAATCTCCAAACTCCGATCTGCTGCATGACCACTCCATCCAATTCCAGCCGACAACAATTCGACGAATTCAAATCTTCGTTGGCCGACAGCAAACCCGCACATGGCTCGCACCACGGCCATGGCGGCGACAATGAACGCAAGAAGAAACGAGACCGTTCCGCGTTCACGTTGACATGGGCATTTGTCAAATTGCTCAAGCCACATCGCGTTTCGGTATTCTTCGCTTTGTCGACGCTAGTGGTTTCAACAGTGCTGGCTCTCATTCCGCCAGCTGGAACGAAGTTTGTCGTTGACTATGTGCTAACCGACACACCGCTTCCCGAATCTTCACCAAGTTGGATTCCACGCGATCCTTGGAAGCTACTCATCTTCATCACGGTTGGCGTCGTTGTGATCACGATTGTGAAGCTCGCGGCGCATGTGTCCGGGCGTTGGCAGGCGACTCGCGTGACGAAGCTGATTCAAATGTCGATGCGACGAAAGGTCATTGATCACGCAATCCGACTTCCACTGCACCGGGTACAAGAACTTAAGTCGGGCGGAGCAGCCAGCATCCTGCGCCAGGACGCAGGTAGCGTTGGAGATCTCCTGTTTGGCATGATCTACAACCCACTTCGCGCCATCATTCAATTGATCGGCAGCATGACTATTCTGGCGTTTATTGACTGGCGACTATTGCTAGGTGCACTTGTGTTGGTGCCGTTGGTCTACCTGACTCACAATACGTGGATAAGCCGCATTCGCCCTCAGTTTCGCAGAGTAAGAAAACAACGCGAAGACGTGGATGCAATGGCCACGGAATCGTTTGGAGGCATGCGAGTTGTTCGTGGCTTCAATCGGCAACGGGCAGAAACGAATCGCATTATGCGCGGCAACCATCTAATGGGACGCCAAGAGCTTTACGTTTGGTGGTGGATGCGATCGGTCGAAATTGTGTGGGAAGTCCTCATGCCGCTGGCTTCCGCAGGACTGCTGCTGTACGGCGGCTGGCAGGTGATGCAGGGCGAATTGACGGTAGGCGATCTTGTGATGTTCCTCGTCTACTTAATGATGCTGCTTGGTCCACTGGCAGCGTTGGCCCAAAGTGCGTCGGCGTTTCAAAACAGCCTTTCGGGTTTCGATCGAGTTTTGGACTTACTGGAAGAGCCTCGTGAGATGACAACCGACAAGGTCGCGGACACGCTACGCGAAGAAGAGTTCGTTGGACGGGTGTGTTTCGATGAAGTGAACTTCCAATACCCCGGCGCCGAAACGATGGCTCTTGAAGACATCAACATTGACGTTTCACCTGGGGAGACGATTGCTTTAGTGGGGCCTAGTGGAGCTGGCAAAACGACGTTCTGCAATTTGGTGGCTCGATTCTATGACCCAACGTCAGGCAGCATTCGGCTCGACGCCCGTGACCTCCGCGAAATCGATGTCGAAAACTACCGGCAGTTCATTGGGATTGTCGAACAAGACGTGTTTCTGTTTGACGGCACCATCGCACAGAACATTGGCTACAGTAAACGTGTCCTAGACTACGACGAAATCCAACGCGCTGCAGCAGTTGCCAACGTCGCGGAATTCGTTGAACCGCTGAGCAACGGTTACAACACATTGATCGGTGAGCGAGGTGTCAAACTTAGTGGTGGCCAACGACAACGCCTGGCCATTGCCCGTGCTGTACTGGCCGATCCCAAGATTCTTATTCTGGACGAGGCCACTAGCAACCTGGATACCGAAAGCGAACGGCTCATCCAAGCCAGCCTCGAAGTACTGATGCAAGGTCGCACCTGCTTCGTGATCGCTCATCGGTTGAGCACAATCACTCATGCGGATCGTATCGTAGTCATGGAAGGCGGACGCATCACAGAAATCGGCACACACGATGAGCTACTCGAATCGGGCGGACGCTATCGAACGATGCTGGAATTGCAAACCAGCAACTCAACGGCAAACGCATTCAAGTAACACGTTAGGCTTCGCAAGTGTCAGTTGACTGTTGTACGGAACGCCAGCACAAGGATGCCTTCGAACGTTTGCTTTTCGCATCACTCAAGCGATTTTCGATTGCGATCTCCCGCAGCGCAAAGAATTCTGCTTGCGTCTCGCACAGAGCCGATCATGCTGAAAGTCTACCGATCATAGACTTACATCGAGACGATTTTCATGCGACTTTGGAACGACTGCTCAGGTGGTGTTTTCACGACCGAGCTTTTACTTATTTCTTCGATGGTCGTTGCTGGAGCAGTGACGGGTCTCGCAAGTTACAACAACGCGATTCAAACTGAACTGTTCGACCTCGCAACTAGCGTTCAGCAAGTCAACCAAAGCTACGGTTATTTCGGCGTCCAAGCGCCTTCGTCGCAAACTGCCGGCAGCCAATTCATCGATCAGCGAGATCAGCAGGTTGGTTCGACTGCGGCGGCCTGCGTTACGATCGGCTACTAGGGCAAAGCGGTAAAAAGAGGTAGCGCGTTTGCGTAATGACAAACACCCTACCATTCCCCGCTAGTTCCAATTCCGTCAGAGAAATCGTCGCATACGCGCTCCCAATCACTGCCATCTGTTGAAATGCGGGCGGCGGTCGCTAAGCTCAATACATGGACCGCCCGGCGCGAACGAAAAACCTGAATGCGCTCTTCGCGCGAATTGCATTGACCTGCCTTGCCTTCCCGGTAGCATACGCTGGCGTCCAATGGCAGCGAGGCGAATTGATGCGAATTCACGTTGGCAGCGTGAGCCCGGACGGACAATCCTTCGTTTCACGGACTTACAATGAAGGCGGCTACCTCCCTCTCCAGGCGAGCATTCGCAATACAGAGTCTGGCGAAATTGAAGTCGACTTGACGCCCTACCGTTACAACGGCGACCTTTCTTGGTCTAGTGACGGAAACAAAATCGCCGGCCTATTCAAAGCGCGTCACGAATACAAACTTATTGCGTTGCAGCTTCGGCCTGCGCCGCGCATCGTTGACGAAATCACGATAAATCCCCAAGGCTTGCGAGACACACTCTTCGATTCGCAAGGAAATCTGTGTGCGGTCATTTCCCAGACAACAACTACCCCGACGGATCTGCAAATCCACAACTCCGGCGGACTTGCGGTCAGACTGCCATTTGGCAAGGACGAGTTTCCGCAAGTACGACCGAATAGTTCGTTTAATGAGGTCGACGTACTCGTCCATAACAACACGACCACCGGTACAACTGGAGACCTCGTCTATTGCGATACAAATAGCAGCTATATAAACGTCGTGTTCGACCCCAGCACTGGCGAAGTCCTTCAAACGCTTTCGGATCCGTTCCAGCGAATTCCGGGAACCAAAAACCTAGCCGAGAAGCTCACGACAGCCGCCACGGAGATTCATGATGTGGATAGCGGTTTACTAGTACGCAGTCTTCCGCCGTCTGCTACGTCTCTCTACGCCTCCAAGCACTATGTAATCGCCTTTGACACAGAAAACCGACTGAGTTTTTACCCACTACCTACCGGGCAGGCTCGAGCCCTAGGCAAAAATCCCAACGGTGCGGCATTCACACAAAACGGAGAAATGATTTCTTTTTCCGATGGCGAGCTGTATCGCGAGGATCTTTCGACAGGTGAAAGAACAGTTTTACAGAAACTCAATCGAGACGTGCCATTCTGGAAGCCGTGTGCGCTGGGTGGTTTAGCATTGCTGGTAATTGCGTGGCTGGCCATCGGCTGGCGATCAGAATGTCGCTACCCGTTTGCCGACATGCTTGCGCTGACGATGGTCGTTGCCTTTGTACTCATCACTTGGGCAGTTTGCGGAGTACGAGAATTCCGTCCGGAAATGAATCTCGCCCAGTCCGCTATCATTGTGATGGGAGCGGCCATGACTATCGGTCTCGTTTGGGCTTCCACGAAGGCACAGTTTTGGGGAACTACCCTAACCGCCTGCGTTACAGCAGTCGCAATGGCCGTCGCCATCTTTGGAATCTGGTCGAATCGGGACTCTTATCGTATCGTCGAACTGCTGGTCGGCAGCGGCATCGGGCTGACATGGCATGTCAGCCTGCTCTTTCTACTACGGAAGTTCGTGGGTCCGATTGAACGAGAAACGGAACAACCATCAAACAGGTCGCCAGCTGCATCACAGGTCTCGTTGCGGCAGGGTCTTGTCACGACTGCAGCGTTTTGCGCGATATTCGCATTGGTTCGTTCCGTCAACTTCCAAACATTCTTCTACGATGGCGTGGGCATATTCCTGCTTTGGCTGGTGATCTTCACTTCCAAGATCGCGATCTCCAGCATCGTCTCGGCCTACTCAGCCATCTACTCGCGCCATTGGCTACCGAGCTTCTGTCTTCCAATCGTCTGCTCAGTCACCTACTCGAGTATCGGATACGTCATCACCAGAAACTGGAACGTCTACCTCGCCCTCAGTCCACTAGCACGTTGCCTCGTACCCGTTGCAACGGGACTCACAGTTTGGCTTGCGATGCGGTATTGCCGTTGGCACGGCTACCGAATAACAAGGCGTGATGCCGACCAGTCCCAGGCTGTTGGCGCTAAGTAAGTCGAGAGCTAACTCGAGAAGTAGCGACTCTCACCGAGACGCCGACTTGGCCTTCGACATCGCTTTTACAAACTTCAAAAGCAAATGATGGGCAGGAGCAGCCATCTGACCATGATTGAAGCCTTCCAGTTCGTGAAGCTCCGTGTGCGGATGCTCTGCGACCTGCATCATTCGCCACATGTACGCGTTCTCTTCGTAACGACCAAGCAGTTCCATTTCTCGATCGCCCGTGATCAAAATCAACGGCGGGCAATCGGCGCGAACATGGAAAAGCGGCGCCATGTCATCGATGATCGGTTGCTTGCCATCAATGCCTCTTTCTTTGCGAACGGGAAAGTGTGTGATAGTGTGCCCACTGTAGGGAATAAGCCCAGCCAATTCG
>CAYNJG010000072.1:0-29956 GCA_964397295.1 uncultured Pirellulaceae bacterium | reverse complement strand
GATCAACGTTTGCCGTGACGCTTCGACGGACGGTTGTAGTCGTTCTTCCCGCAAACACTCAAGCACGTAAACATCAAAGGGCTGCCTGACCCACGAATCGTTCGCCAGTGCTTTTGGCAACACGACTTTTTGGGGTAACTCGAAGGACCAGTGCATGCTCCATACTGCACCCTCTGAGATCCACTGTTCCAACAGCTCGACTTGTTGCTTGGAAAGTGACTTGCCTGATTCAGGTGGTGGCATCACTTCGTCGGGATCTGTGGACCTCACCCGACGCAGGAGTTCGCTGTCCTCCCGATCGAGCTGCGTCGTATCCGGTTTCCTATCGAGCCGCAAATCTGCTTCGCGTGACGCTTCATCGGGCCCGTGACAGTGATAACACGCGTCGGAAAGAATGGGACGAATGTCGCGTTGGAAATCGATCTCGCCTGTGCTCGCTGGCTGAGCGACCGAAAAAACGATCGTCAGCAGCGGACCGGCAACAGTAAACAATCGAAGTCGCAACGAACCGAACCCGTGAGTAGAAGCGCAGAACACAATGCTGCATTGTCGCCTCTACTCACGACGGCTTCAACAACTGGTTTAGAGAACTGGATTAACGTTCCAAATCTCGTCAGCGTATTGGCGAATCGTGCGATCGCTCGAGAAATGTCCGCTGTTCGCAACGTTCAAGATACTCATACGTTGCCACAATGGCTGATCGGCGTATGTCTGGTCAACTTGCCGCTGAGCATCAATGTAGCTGCGGAAGTCGGCCACCGTTAGCCAATGATCGTGTGGGTTTCGCAAGCCCGCGGTCAGCACACTGAAGATTCCGGGCTCAGCTTCGTTGAAGCGGCCGCCCTCGATCAGTTGCATCACGCGATTGATTTCCGGATCGTTCGCGATGATGGAGTTTGGATCGTAGTTCGTTCGCTGCTCCGCAACTTCTTCAGCGTTCAAACCGAACAGGAAGAAGTTCTCGTCACCGGCCTTCTCGCGGATTTCGATGTTGGCACCGTCGAGCGTTCCGATCGTGAGAGCACCGTTCATCATGAACTTCATATTGCCCGTGCCCGACGCTTCTTTACCGGCCGTAGAAATCTGCTCAGACAGATCTGTACCAGGACAAATAAATTCCATCGCGGAAACACGATAGTTAGGGAAGAACAAAATCTTCAACAAGTCTTGCGTCTTAGGATCTTTATTGACCACTTCGGCCACGTTGTTGATCAGCTTCACAATCAACTTGGCAATGTGGTAGCCAGGTGCGGCTTTACCACCGATCAGCGAGAATCGCGGGACCATTCCCGCCGTGTCACCTTCGCAAATGCGATCGTACAAGTGAATAACGTGCAAGATATTCAACAACTGCCGCTTGTACTCGTGGATGCGTTTGACTTGGACGTCGAACATCCAAGCTGGATTCACCTCCATTTTCGTCACGCTTTTTATGTACTCAGACAGTCGACGTTTGTTGTTCGATTTAACCGTGTGCCACTTGTCTTTAAACGAAGCATCGTCGGCAAAGGGACGGAGTGCCTCGAGCTCTCCCAAGTTCGCTTCCCAGCCATCGCCGATCGTTTCGTTCAACAAGTCGCGGAGTTCTGGGTTGCAATGCGAGAGCCAACGACGCTGAGTAACGCCGTTCGTTTTATTGTTGAATTTCTCTGGCCAAATTCGATAGAAATCAGCGAACAGGCCCTTTTTCAGCAGCTCAGTATGTAGTGCGGCAACGCCATTTACGGAGAAGCTGCCAACGATGCTGAGGTACGCCATACGCACGTGTGGCTGAGGGCCTTCTTCGATTAGCGAAAGACGACGACGTAGCGCGACGTCATTTGGGAATTGCTGCTCGAGATCGGCTAAGAACTGTGCGTTGATTTCATAGATTATTTCGAGCAACCGTGGCAACAGTCGACTGAAAAGGTCTACGGACCAACGCTCGAGTGCTTCCGGCAACAGCGTGTGATTGGTATACGCCATGCATTGCGTGGTGATTTTCCAAGCCGCATCCCATTCGACGCCGTACTCATCGATCAGCAACCGCATCAGTTCGGGAACTGCACATGCAGGATGCGTATCATTCAATTGGAAGCAGTTCTTGGCGCCGAACTCTTCAAAATTCTCGCCGTGCTTCGCGACCCAACTCTTAAGCACGTCTTGCAAGCTTGAAGAAACCAGGAAGTACTGCTGCTTGAGACGCAGCTCCTTGCCGTTTTCACTAGCATCGTTCGGGTACAGAACCATCGAGATCTGTTCGGCTTGGTTCTTGGCAGCCACAGCTTCCGGATAGCTACCCGCGTTGAACTCCTTTAAGTCAAAGATTTCGGATGTCGTCGCCTTCCATAGCCGAAGCGTGTTCACGCACTTCGCATCTTTACCAGGGATCGGCATGTCGAACGGCAGAGCCAGCACATCTTGCGTACCAACCCAACGACTTTGGTCTCGAGGTCCACCAGTCGATCGCTCGGTGTGACCGAAGAACTTGATGGTTTTGACATCTTCCGGTCGTTCAATCTCCCAAGGATTACCATCACGAAGCCAGTGGTCCGGAGCTTCGATCTGATTTCCAGACTCGATCCGCTGATGGAACATGCCGTACTCGTACCGAAGACCGTATCCGGTAACCGGAAGTTTCAGATGTGCACAGCTATCGAGGAAGCAAGCCGCAAGTCGGCCAAGACCGCCGTTGCCAAGTCCAGCGTCGTGTTCTTCTTCGACAACCTCCTCCAGCGAAATACCGTGGGCGAGAAGTGAATCGCGAAGCTCTGATTCAAGGTCAAGACTTTGCAAAGCGTTGTTCAACGAACGCCCCAGCAAAAACTCAAGCGACAGGTAGTGGACGACGCGATCATTCGAAGCGGCCATTCGCTCGCGAGTTTCTTTCCACGGACCAACTAGTCGATCTCGCAGTACGAACGATGCGGCTCGATTCACATAACTGGGATCGTCTTGCTTGTTGTAATGTCCAAGCGTGAAATGTAGATGGCGTTGAAGCTCTTCAG
The DNA here is from genome assembly GCA_964397295.1 of uncultured Pirellulaceae bacterium. GTDB lineage: Bacteria > Planctomycetota > Planctomycetia > Pirellulales > Pirellulaceae > CAYNJG01. The sequence continues at coordinate 26,969 of CAYNJG010000072.1, read as the reverse complement.
ATAAAGGGCCAAGCATAGTTCCATCTGTGGTTCGATCTAATTGCGTAGTATTCAAAATATCTTCCCAAACATCCAAGGTAGTGACCGGGCTAGCCGGCAATGAGTTGGTAGCCGACCTTGGCTAGATTCGTCTTGTTTACTGCCGTTCCAGGCAGGTCGTCGCTGATTAGCGGTTGCTGCGAAAATCTATCCGATACGTTGGCTTTGACAACTCCAAAACCCGCATCAAATAGCTACTAGCATTTATCGCTTCAGTTCTATCGGTGAAAAGCGAGTGCAAATCTCCAAACAAATTCAGCACCGCTAAAGTGACCGCAACTCAATCGCAACATGTCCCCCGTTAGAGATTTGCAACTGAATAGAATTGTTGACTGCAATTAGCCACAAAGCGGGTATTTCTTTGCCACTTTGTGCAGTCGTCCTGAAGCAACGTTGCGCAATCACTTTCAAAGATAAATACAGACGCGGTAATGAAATGAAATGCACCAAGCCCACCCCGGTGCAGAGGTAGTTTTCACGCAAGAAACGGCATTTGTAAACATAGGCTGTTTAAAAAGAGTCTTCTGGCAGTAACGTTTTTGATTGATCTGCGGGTACGTCGGGTCGATACGACATTCCGGACAATTACCTGTGGGGGGATTTTGCCATGACTACTTTTCGTTCGGTTGCTATCGTTGCCATGTTGGCAGCTATGGCGACTTCAAATTCGATGGGCCAGGATTTCAGCAAGTTTAAAGTTGCTGCTACGCCTGAGACATCAGAAGATGTTGCAAAGGCGGTGTATGCCAGCTTGAGCGACATGCAAACCGGAACAGACGCACAACCAGTTGCCTACGGGTCGCTCAGCGATTCCCAACCAGCGGTTGCTGCGATTCCGACAAGTGCACCCAGCTTCAGTGCTGCCGTGCAACCACCAGCCACCACTGCATTCCTAAGTGATTCGGCGGTCGGCAATGGTGTAAGCCAAACTTCACTACTCGGACCGGCTTGCGGGCTGCCGGGCGGATGCTCTGACCCAGGTTGCTGCGGCGGCGGACCCAGTTGCGGTCTAACAGGCGGCCCGGGATGTGGCCTTCCGAATCCAGTCGGACTTCATGGTCCAGGCTATGGGTTACCTGAACCTAGTTGCGGAGCTGCCGGTGGTTGCAGTTCATGCGGTTCGACGATGCCATGTGGTTCGCTTTGCTTGCGAAAGTGCCCATCATGCTGCGGCGTGGGAACACATTACTCTAACATCTACGGCGAAGCTCTCTACTTGCGAGCTCGCAACGCTGAAGTCGCGTACGCCGTACCAATTGACGGCCCGATCGCTGCTGGCCCACCAATACCGATCCAAGTCGGAAACATCGGTATTCTTGATCCCGACTACGAACTTGGTTTCCGTGCTGGTATCAACGTCGCGTTGGATACGGTCAGTAGCATTGACGTTCGATACACGTTGTTCGAAAGCCTGACGCAAGATGAAACAAGTATAGCTGCACCACTCGTACTTGCTTCCCTTGTTTCGCATCCAAGCACCGCCTCCGCGGCGCAAGATGGCCTGGCTGCACAAGCGAGCTTGGAAATCGACTTCGACATGATCGACGTCTCGTTTCGCCAGCTGTTCAAATGCTGCGAGTTGATGTCGCTGAACTACGTGATTGGGGGGCGATACGCAAAGCTTGAGCAACAGTTTGATGCTCAGTTCCTAAAGAATGGAATCGAAACCATTACATCGGACATCGATTTCGACGGAGCTGGAATTCGACTCGGATTGGAAGCCCAGCGTTTCTCGTGCCGCAATCAGTTGCACGTCTACGCAAACGGATACGCAAGTTTCTTGGCTGGCCGTTTCCGAGCACAGTACTTCAACGGTCAAGCGTTTGACCCCGAAGTCGTGAATACGGAGTGGGAAGCCGGACGAATCGTACCTATCCTGGATTTGGAAGCAGGTGTGGGTTGGACGAGCGTTGGTGGCAAGCTCAACCTATCGGCTGGCTACATGGTTAGTGCATGGTTCAACACCGTCACTACCTCAGAGTACATCAGCGCAGTCCAAACAAACGACTTCCGAAGTCTCAGTGACGTGACTTCGTTCGACGGACTCCAAGCTCGGTTCTCCTATCGATTCTAAGCACGCGTAAAGCGAACTTCGAATCCAGGCAGACTTCCACAGATTGGGGCGAGTTCAATTTGGACTCGCCCCTTTTTGTATAGCTGACAACAAGTTAACTAGTCACCCTATTTCGCGGAGTAGAAATAGGCTGACAAAAAAGCCACGCTAGCGAACGTCGATCTTGCGACAACGCGGCGATCTTCGTAATCTCAGGAACTTCGCATGATGCGAAGGCCCTTGAAAAGGAATTCTTTGAGGCAACTATGTCTGGCAAACCGTTCTCTTCCGTGGTTCGTCCATCCAATTCACCTGCGGTCAACAGCGTTCCGTTGTTGGATCTCTCACGAGAAAACTCGCAGCTCGAACCGGAAATACTCGCTGCACTTACACAGGTCACGCGATCCGGAAGGTTCGTACTCGGGCCAGAAGTCCAGCTGTTAGAACAGCGCGTCGCTCGATTGTGCAATGTCAACAACGGAATCGGTTGCGCATCAGGCTCCGATGCCATACTGCTTGCATTGATGGCTGCCGACGTGAAAGCCGACGACGAAGTCATTGTTCCCAGCTTTACCTTCTTCGCGACAGCTAGCGCAGTCACACGACTAGGCGCGACACCAGTTTTCGTCGACATCGATCCGGCAACATTTAATATTTCACCGGAAGCCATTCAGGCTGCCGTGACAGACAGAACAAAAGCCATTATTCCCGTCCATCTTTTTGGACAGCCGGCCGCGATGGACGAAATCAACGCAATCGCAAAAGAACACGAACTGACAGTCATCGAAGACGCAGCTCAGGCTATCGGCGCCCAGCTAAACGGTAAGACCGTTGGTTCGCTGGGAGATATGGCTTGCTTCAGTTTCTATCCCACCAAGAACCTCGGTGGGTATGGCGACGGCGGAATGCTGACATCCAAGTCGGAAGAGTTTGCAGACAAACTGCGTCTGCTACGAGTACACGGCATGGCACCTAGGTATCACCACCAAGTTGTCGGTATCAATAGCCGACTCGATACGATGCAGGCCGCGGTTTTGAACGTCAAACTGCCACATCTTTCAACGTGGACAGACGGTCGCATCCGGAACGCAAAACGCTACGAAAAGTTGTTTGCTGCGGCGGAAATCTCGGACTACATCACGCTTCCGTCAACCAACGAAGATTGCAAGCACGTGTGGAATCAGTTCACCATTCGCGTTCAACATTCTCGCGACGATCTGCGAAAATACCTTGCGGACAACCAAGTCGGCAGCGAAATCTATTACCCGATCCCGCTACACAAGCAGGAATGCTTCGCAGAGTATGAGCAACGCTTTGCACTACCGGAAACGGAACGGGCCGCGAGAGAAGTCATTAGCCTGCCGATCTATCCAATGATGACTGAGGCGGAACAAGACTACGTCGTCCAGCAGGTCACCAACTTCGTATCGGAACGCGTTCGGATCTCAGAAAAAGCCGCATAGGTCTTATTCCTAGGCAGCGTCCTGAAACACTATGGTTTCAGACAAAGCTTCTCGCGTTCCCAATGAACGCACGGACTCAGTCGACTGGTTCTCCAACATCGACCTGATCCCAATCAACTTCATCATCAAGACCTAGCTTCACGAGAACGCTTCGCGCTTCCACTTCATCTTGCGCTCTTACGACGACCTTCACGTCGGACGGCGCTTCAGCACGAAACGAAGCACTGTGTTGTCCCTGCATCAGAGCCTCGATACTCGCTTGGTTCAAGGCATTGACGACAACCTTCGCTTCGATTTCGTTGGCTGCTGAATAGACTTCGACCAGTCTTGCATTCTCTTTTGATGAACCCTCATCAACCATGATTCCCTCTTCGAAAAACTGTTTACGAAATTGATTTACGATTGCGCCGATACCAAATGCACTAAGTGTTTCGCTCTGAGACAAGTGCAGTTCGTTGTGAGTCGTTTTAGTTCAACGTTAGGTGTTTCTGGAAGTCTAGGACACCGCTAGCAATGAATCAAAAACTGCTTTTTTGATTTCGAACAATGTTCCTATTGACCACCTGAAATGATTCTTTTAACCTTCCGCCTCACACGTGAAACAAGTTGCCACGTTGACTAGTTTTTCGAAAAACATTTTCGCGAAACAGACACCGTGGCAATTCTATTCCACGTGGAAGAGTCTGCACTGGAGGATGATATTCCAATCGCTTGTCGGTTCGAATTTCATTGCTCTGCGGACCACGGAGCGAACTTCGGCAAGGACGCCGCTGTCGCTTCGGAATACAGCTTGACGGCTCAACAATGGATCGAGTAATTACGCACGGATGCGGATTAGATCTGCTGTTAAACCGCCCAATCGCTCCCGGAAAAGAATCGGAAGTCCTTAGCCCCCCTGGGACCCCAACACTTTCCGGGAGCATTTTTTTTGCCTTCGCAGCGAGTTCGTCGAGTTCGAAACTCCGTAGGTATTCTCTTTTTGACGCTTTCTGCGTACCGATCGCCTTTGTTCTGCACAGAACGCGAAGACCGGACAAGTTGTTATTGACGCTGGTGCTTGCGAATCTCGCCACTAGGCACGATCTTGTTAGCTGAGCCCACAGAAGCCAACGTATCGGAGTTCGTGTTGAAGTTCCTCATTTTCTTGTCGCTGTTCGTCATTTCCGTTTCCTTCGGTTGTAGTAAGACAACTACAGCGGTAGCGCCTGCAGAGTTGCGAGACAACGATGCGGCATCACCAACGAACGCAACCGACAAACCCAACGAGGGCGAACGAGGAAAAGTCTTGACTGATTCCGCAAGTATTGAGTCCGCGGCAGGGACGAGCGTCCGTTTCGCTACTTACAACGTTTCACTTTATCGAAAGCGAGCGAGACAACTTGCGGAAGACTTGGCGGGTGGAAAGAATCAACAAGCTCATAAACTCGCCACGGTGATTCAACACGTGCGTCCCGACGTGATTCTGCTGAACGAGTTTGACTACGACAAAGACGGTTCCGCCGCCGCTTCTTTCGCGGAACTTTATCTTGGTATCAATCACGGCGACACGCAACCGATCCATTATCCGTATCACTACTTCAACGAGTCGAATACGGGCGAACCCAGCGGACTCGATCTCGATAACGATGGGAAAACGAACGGGCCAGGTGATTGCTTTGGCTACGGTCGCTATCCCGGGCAGTACGGTATGTTGGTGCTTTCAAAGTATCCGATCAAAACGGAAGAAGTCCGCACGTTCCGCAAGTTTGCTTGGCAAGACATGCCCAACGCTCAGCTACCCGTTGATCCAAATTCGAACGCTCCTTACTATTCCGAAGACGAATTGGACAAGTTCCGACTATCTTCCAAGAGCCACTGGGACGTGCCAATCGAAGTGAATGGCCAAACCATCCATTTCCTGGTGTGCCACCCAACTCCACCAGTATTTGACGGCGACGAAGATCGCAACGGCAAGCGGAATCACGACGAGATTCGTCTGTTCGCGGACTATGTCGACCCCGAACGTTCGAGTTACATCACGGATGATAGTGGGAAAACAGGCGGGCTACTGCCGAACGCAAAGTTCGTCATCGCCGGCGACTTGAATGCAGATCCTAACGACGGCGACAGCCATTCAGCCGCCGCCAACCTGTTACTACAGCATCCGATGATTCAGTCGGTTCCGATTCCCAGCAGCGCTGGACCAGTGGAGGATGCAGGAAAAGGATCGAACGCAAAGCATCGTGGCGACCCGAAAAACGATACCGCCGACTTTGATGATCGCGGTTCGGGCAATCTGAGAATCGATTACGTGCTGCCTTCGAAAACGCTTACGATTTCCGACACGGGAGTATTTTGGCCGGCGAAGAGCGATCCACTTAGTCAGTTAATCAATGCCACCGACCATCGTCTCGTCTGGATCGATCTTTCAGTTGGCCCATGACAACGTGCGGCCTTCTGTTTTCGCTATCGCCAGAGCCCAGCTAGCTGACAGCTAAACCCAGGCAAGATAAGCTGACTTTTCTGAATACAAAAAGTTAACGGGTCAGAGCAACTTTGCCGATTACATTCCAGACCGCGCGCAAGATGCCGCAGTTTTTCCTGGATGGAGTCGGGTGATGACACGAGCACAACGGTATTTGCTGGCCCTTTGCTGCCTGTTCATATCGATACAGGTTGCACAAGCACAGCTGCCAGAAACTGCTTATTCAGGTTACCTGAATCGAGGCCGTTTGGGGTTTGTACCTAAGCACGAAAAGTTGCAACAAGCCGGTTTGGTAACCAAGCAACAACCAGCACTGGCACAACCGCTGGTGAATACGTTGGACGCACCGGTCCCGCCACCGGCCGTCACGGATCCGATCGGAAAAGCTGCCAACAATCCGTTTGCGAAACCGATTTCCGCTTTGGTAGCTGAATCAGGATCGATCGCCGCCGCCGACTACATCGAGCCACTGCCACATCAGCCACTGAGTCCCGTTGCGCAGTTTGATTCAGCAGCATCGTCCTGCCAGTGTGATTCGTGTAGCGCACCAAGTTTTGCGTCAGGCTGCTCAAGCTGCTCAGGGTGTGCGTCGCGTTGCGGCGTCCCCGTACCATGTTCCAGTCATTCACCTTGTTACCGCCCGAGGTATTGGATTTCGGGCGAGTTTCTACTTTGGTGGACGAGAGGAGCCAACCCGCCAGCGTTGGTCACAACAAGCCCGGGTGGAACTGATCAGGATCTCGCTGGTGTACTTGGCGAAGCTGAGACAACAACAATTTTTGGCGATGACAACATACATGACGGCCCTCGAAATGGCGGACGATTCACTTTCGGCACGTGGCTAACACCTCAGCGATCGACGGGTCTCGAAGTCCGCTACACATCGATAGAAACCGATACCGAAGAATTCGATGCTGGGCAGGAATTCGACGTCTTAGGTCGCCCCTTTTTTAATACACAACTGACTGAAAACGATGCGAGACTCATCAACTTTGACGCCCTCGTTAGCGGAGACCTATCGATACAAGCGACGTCTGACTTTGACGCACTAGAAATAACGATGCTTCGATGCATTGGTAACCAACCAGGCATTTCGAACTTTCTGTTTGGGTATCGCCGCATGAGCCTGGACGAATCGATTCGCATTGACGAATCGACAACCTCCCTGGCAGCTCCGACACTGAACGCAGCCACGGTTCTGTTCGATCAATTTACGGTCGAAAACACTTTTGATGGTGGCCAGATTGGTGTGCACTACGTAACTCAACTAAACAACCCTTGCTGGACGTTCGACTTTCTCGGCAAAGCGAGCCTGGGCAATACACGATCGCGTGTTCGAATCGAAGGCGAACGAACAACCACCATCGGCACAGATGTATCGACGGTCGAAGGAGGCTTGTTGGCGCTTAGCTCAAACATTGGTTCGTCGGCAGAAAGTGAGTTCAGTGCAGTGTTCGAAATCGGCATGAACTTGCGTCGAAGCTTCCAAAACGGACTGCACCTCAAATTTGGATACACGTTCATCCATTGGGGCGATGTTGCGAGAGCTGTTGATCAAATTGATACTACGATCAACCCAACGCAGATTCCACCGGACACACTGGCCGGACCAGCCCGCCCAAGATTGGACTTTCAGCGCGGCAGTTTTTGGGCGCAGGGTTTGAACCTCGGTCTCGAATACCAATTCTAAGAAAACGGTTGCTGGTTTAGCGACCGTTGCGTGACTTCGCTAATTCGAGCTGCTGCTCATAAAGCGACGCGTGTGCTTCCAAATGCCCGCACATGGTGAATCGTTCTTCAACTCGGCGGCGGCCCGCATCCCCCATTGCTCGACGTGCGGATGCATCCATACCCAGGATTTGCTCGATTCGATTTGCAAACGCTTCGACATCACCGGCCGGTACGGCGTAGCCAGTTTCCCCCTCGTGGATCGCTTCTGCCAGACCACCAACGTCGGTCACGACGACTGGCACGTTGCAAGCCATGTATTCAACGACCGCGTTTGAAAACCCTTCGGAATGAGACGACAAACAGGCGACGTGCGATCGAGCAACATACGGAGCAACGTGCGGGACAGATCCCAGGAACATCGTGCGTTCGCGTATGCCGCACCTCGCCACTTGCTGTACTAGCTCTTCCTGCAAAACACCATGGCCCATGATGGCAAATACAACATCGTCAAACTTTTGGGCAACGCGTGCGGCTGCGTCGATGAAGAGCGGAAAGTTCTTTACGGGGCGAAGGTTAGCGGCAATCGAAACGACACGTTTCCCATCAACGAACTTCGCGAATTCAGACGAGACTGGTTTGCGTTTTTCCTCATCGAATACAGGTAAATCAACGCCGTTGTAGATCACCTCGAATTTGCTGCGATCGATGGACTCAAGCTTGCTCATGTTATCTGCGACAACATTCGCATTCGCAATGAAACGATCGACAAAGCGATTACCCAATTTCATCAGTAACTTTCCCTTGAAGCCGTACTGATACCCTAAGTCTCGTCGACAGGACAGCACAACCGGTACCTTTGCTAACTGAGCCGCGAGAGCTCCAACGAAATGCGCATCAATGAAATGCATTTCGGCAATCTGCGTATCGTTTTGCCTAAAGAACCTAGCCAGCTTTGAAATCGCCATCCAATCCTGAGGACGACTAAACGACCGGAATCCCAACACATGCAGTGGGATGTTCGGATCATCAAATTGTTCCGTCCAATCCGTTTGTTGCAGTGCGACGAGGCTGGGTGCGAATCGCTTGCGATCCAGTCGATTCAATAGCCGCAGTATGTGTCCCTCAGTTCCGGCCCGTAGAGAAAAGAGCGAAATATGGGAAATCACATAGGTGATCGGAATCGGTTTCTGCTCGCTCACGCCACCCGTCCCTTGGACGCAATTAGTGATGAGTAGAGTTCGTACCAACCTCGCGCAACAGATGACCAGCTGTACGTTTTCAAGTCGTCATGCGCTGTTGAGATAATTCGCTGCGTTTTCTCTTGATCTCGCAACACTTCCAGCAAGCAATCGGCCAATGCGCGATGATCATTCAGCGGAGCCAGATAACCGTTCTCGCCGTGTCGCACCATGTACGGGATTCCTCCCGCTTCGGTGGTTACGACAGGCAAGCCCGAAGCAAATGCTTCAATGACAGAAACGGGCATATTGTCGATATTCGAGGTATTCAAAAACACGTCATGGTCACCATAGACACCAGCGATTTGCTCTCGTTCGACACGTCCTTTGAACGTTACGTCTTTTAGTTCCAACTCACTGACAACACCACGAAGATGTTGCTCTTCGGGTCCGTCACCCAGCAGAGTCAGTTCGGCATTTGGAATTTGCTGCTTCACCAGATGAAACGCGCGAATAGAACATTCAACGTTGTAGATCGGATCAAGCATTCGCGGAACAAGAATGCGTGGGCGAATAGTTGGTCGCTTCGTGAATGGAAAGTCCTTCACGTCAATCACGTTAGCGATCGCTGTTGATTCGAAACCGTGTTTTTTGAACACATCGACCAAATACTGCGACTGCACCGCGATGCGGTCGACACGGCGCAGAATAGCGTAGACGACTCTCCCCCACTTTTCCAAATGATCTTCACACTGTCCTGAATGGTAGTTCAGTACGATCTTCTTGCCGTAAATACGGCTAATAAAGATTGCGGGCGTTTGCGAAATAATGAACGACAGGTACGACGCCGAGAAAATATGAACGATCTGGTATTTGGGTACGCGTGTAAGCAGACTCCAGATATAGAACGCGGAGACGACCAGCGTGCGGAGTCCCGTCACTTTTTCTGCAAACGCGAGCGGCCCTGGCGGCTTCGGGTTGATCGGGAGGAACTCGACATCGAAGTTGGACGAGCGAAGATCATCCAACAACTGCTTTGCCATCACGGCCTGGCCCCCCATAATGCGAATGGACGGACCAACGATAAGGATCTTTGGAAGATCACTTCCATCCACCACGTCCGAGTGGCCACTGTGACCTGGGCTGGTGTCTTTATCTACTTGGGTAGGGACCGGCCCCGCTTCGGATGTCATGCCGTCGTAACTGCTCATACTGCTTCGCAATCAAATGCCAGCACCCATCGTAGCAGAATCAACGTGCGCGGGCGCTCTGGGAACTCTAGCGTATTGCCAGGCAGAAATCCCCTAAACCGCAAAGCGGTCATGAACGCAATTTAACTTTTTGACACCCGTATCCAATATAATGGTTATAGCTCGGTCCCTGACTCCGAACTATAGCCAGTCGACATCACCCTGGATCGCATCATCGACGAACCCAGAGGAGAGAACGCCACCCGACGTTCCCGCAATCGCATCGATAATAACGGCGATTGTCTCGGTATTACCATCGTCATCAGTCACTAAGACATCGACCGTTTCGTCGGTGATTTCGCTGGGTCGCAATACTGCGATTTCACCAGTCAGTCGATCGATTTTGTAAGTATCTTGCAAGCTATCGATTTCAGCCTGAATGAGAGTCGAGAATTCGGTACCCGTTCCAGGCGTAATAACTCGCTCATTTAAGAAGAATGTTGGCGTCGAACTCACTTGCAGTGTATCGGCGTCGTCAGCATCTTCGGTAATGCCCAAATTCAATTCGGCGTTCACAACATCCGTGGTGTACTGAGCTATGTTGAGCCTGAGCTCTTGGGCATAACCAGTGAATACGGCCGACGGATCAGCCAAGCCAGCCCAGTCCGCTTGGTTTTCGAATAGCAGGTCGGCCATCCCTTCGAACTGTCCTTGTTGGCCGGCCGCTTCTGCAACTCGGGCTGCAGCACGTGCGTTCGGGTGGATGGTTTCTAGCGGCAAGTGTCGACGAACGACAAGCAGATCACCATCGAAGTCTTGTTCCAATTGTTGCACGATCGGATGGAACGCTGCACACGCAGAACATGCGAAGTCGAGATACTCGACCAACACGACTGGAGCATCCGTCGCACCTGAAATGTGATCATCCTCATTCAGCAGCAGTTCAGACGCAAAGGAATCGTCTGCGAATTGGAAAAACACTGGCTGGCTCGCCAACGCGCTTGTATTGACCGTACCGACCACGTCATCAACTCCGGCTGCTTCCGAAACAGCAAAAGTGTTCGCACCCGTTACTTGAATACTGACAATCGCATCACTGGTCGCTTCGCCATCGTTCACTTGGTACGTGAAGGTATCACTTCCTGTGAACCCCGTTGTCGGTGTGTACGTGAAAGATCCGTCAGCGGCTAGAACGAGCGTCCCGTTTTGAACGTCGGTAACCACCGAAGCGCTTAGGTCGGTATCGTCAACGTCAGTATCGTTCGCGAGAACTCCAGAGCCAGCATCCACTGTCAGAACTTGATCGAACGCTACGCTGTAGGAGTCCGTCGTCGCAACAGGGCTGTCATTCACAATCGTCACGTTGATTTGCACAACGATTTCTTCCGACTGATCAGTTCCATCGTTAATTCGGTAAGTGAACGTGTCTGTTCCGGTTGAGTCTTGGCTAGGTTGGTATTCGAACGCGCCATCCGCACCCAGACTTAGCATGCCCTCGGTTGGCATATTCGCAATCGAAACCGTTAACGTGTCACCATCGGCATCGGAATCGTTGCTCAGCACTCCCGTTTCCGCACTAACCGTCAAGATGGTGTCTTCCGTTGCGTCATAGGTATCCGTGACACCAACCGGAATCTGGTTAACGTCAGCGACTTCGATCGAAACGAGCGAAACGTTCGAGTCTACCGTGCCATCGTTTGCTAGATAGGTAAAGTTATCTGTTCCGGTGAAGCCATCGTCTGGCATGTAGGAGAACGAACCATTGGCGTTGAACACCACGCTGCCGTTAAACGGTTGTGCATCCAAGATGGCAGTCAATGAATCGCCATCGACATCGGTATCGTTCGCAAGAACACCGTTGTCGACATCCACAACTAGCTCGCCACCTTCGTTTACGTTGTAAACGTCAAGTAATGCCACCGGCGCGTCATTCACAGCACCAACGTTAATCGTCACCGTGGTCTCCGCCGAAGTCAGCTCGCCATCAGTAACCGTGTAGGTAAACGAATCCGCACCATTAAAGTCAGCGACCGGTGTGTAGATAAACGAACCATCGGCACTCAAACTCAACGAACCGTTCGTCGCTGACTCAACGAGAGTGACCGTAAGTGCATCGCCATCAACGTCAATGTCGTTGGCCAAAATTCCGTCGGCAATCGACACACCAAGCTCAGTCTCTTCAGTTGTCTCGTACGTATCAGCCGTTCCCACTGGAACGTCATTTGTTGCGGTGACGGTAATAGTGGCTGTGGCTTCTTGCGAAGTCAGGGCACCATCATCAACGATGTAGGTGAACGTGACGTCACCGTTGAAGTTTGCGGCTGGTGTATAGGTAAACGCACCATCGTCTTCCAGTGCAAGCTCACCAATGTCGGGAGCCGTCAAGATTCTCGCAGTGAGCACGTCACCTTCGGGATCCGAGTCGTTAACCAATAAGCCGGACGACGCTTCAACGACCAACGTGGCATCTTCTTCGACAGTGAACGCGTCATCGACGGCAGCCGGCCCTGAATTCACGATAACCGAAACGGTCCCAACGGCGATATCACCGTCTGCGTCTTCTGCTTGATAGGTAAATGTGTCGGTACCACGGAAATCAGTGTTGGGCGTGTAGGTAAACGAACCATCCGCCTCCAACACGACATTGCCATTGGCAGGCTGCTCGAGTAGCGACGCGGTGAGCGAGCTGTCACCATCATTCGCAAGTACGCCATCCTCTGCAGAAACGTTTAGCGTGGTCAAGGCGGAATCGAAGGTGTAAGTATCTGCGGCCGCTACAATCCCACTGACCGTGATGCTGAACCGTTCGCTATCGCTGCGCGGCGGACTTCCGGCGTCGACCACGATCGCAGTGAGTTCGATCGTCTGTCCAGCAAAACTATCGCCGGGCGTAAAACGGAATTGTCCACCTTCTGCTGTTTGTTCCAGCGTTCCGCCAATCGCGGCCAACTCGTCCGGATCAATTTGGAAGATCAATGCATCACCGTCGATGTCTGTGGCGGTGAAATCGACGACTAACTCTTGTCCGACAACCGCTGTCCTATCCGCGACTTCCGCCAGATCGGGGGCTGTATTGCCAGCCGGCACGTTGATCGTGAAGATCTCCGCATCAGCCAACGCCGGGTCGCCATCGTCAATGGCAAGCACAATGAATTCGAAGTCACCGGCCGCGGTTGGAGTCCAAGTGAACACTCCATCCGACGTGATCGTTGCGTTGGCTGGATTGTCGTCGGGATCAAGTTGCCAAATGATCGAATCGTTCGTAGCCGCTCCGCTTGCATCTACGTCCGTCGCAAAACCGCCCTGTGCCTGCAAGTCGATCGTGATTTGTTGATCGATTTCTGCCGTTTGAATCGCTACCGCAGCGAGATCGAGATCGGGCGCACAATCGTTGCCGTTTGCGATCCCACTGGCGTCCAGCGGCAACTTCGCTTCCAAGACTTCTGCTAGCAAGCGAATGCTCCGACGCTGAAATCGTTTCTTGGATCGGACGGATTTTGATCGGCGGTTGTTCGTCATCAGTTGGGTCTCGTCTTCTTCTTTTTAAAAAAGTCGTTGGCCCGCCACGCGGTAGTCATGGCGAGCGATTCATTTTCGCTGCTTAAATGCTGTTGTCCACATCTGAAGCAAGAATATTCACAAGGAATGTTTCCTGGTCAGCGAAGCGATCTTGGTCCACAACGATCACTCGAATCTCGAATGGACCTCCCGCAACACTTGGCGTCCACGTGATTTCTCCCGTGGAAGGATCGATTACTGGCATTGTTGCTCCGGCTGGGATCCCGCTCGCCTCGAGGTCAAGCTGGTACACGTAGATGTCGTCTGCATCTGGATCATCGACATCTATGTCGAACGACACTGCCTCCCCTACAACGGCGGACGGCACGACCGAAGGATCGGTAAGCTCGGGGGGCAGCACAAGGCTGCCAGGATCTTCAACACCAAGCACTTCAATAGTCACAGTGGCGTTTGCGATAGCTACTCCGTCACTCACTTCGTAGACGAATGAGTCCGTACCCGCGAAATTCGCGTTCGGCGTGTATTCGAATGAACCATCGTCGTTGAACGCTATGCTGCCATTCGTTGGAACGTCGACAAGCTGCGCTAGAAGCACATCATTTTCGACGTCGGTATCGTTTGCCAACAAGCCCATCACGGCATCGATGGCCAAAGTAGTATCTTCGTCCACCTGATAGCTGTCGTTCACCGCGACGGGTGCATCATTAACGCCACCAATAGAAATCGTGCCAGTCGCCTGGGCTGTCGCTCCGTCTCCGTCACTAACTTCGTAGATAAATGTCACGTCGCCCGAAAAATCAGCTTCAGGGACGTAGTTAAACGAACCATCGGTTTCTAAATCGAGTGTACCGCTGCTGGGAGGGACAACGATCGATGCCGTCAAAGTTGGGCTATCGACATCAGTGTCGTTCTCCAAAACACCGAGCGCCGCAGGAACTCCGAGCGTTGTGTCCTCAGTCGCCGAGTAGTTGTCAGCGGTTGCGACTGGGCTATCGTTCAACGGGTCAACCGTGATCGTAACCGTCGAAATGTTCGAATCAACCGTGCCGTCATTGGCGATGTACGTAAATGTGTCGGTACCCGAGAAGTCCGCGTTTGGTGTGTACTCGAACGAGCCATCACCGTTTAGCGTCAGTGCCCCGTTAGGTGGCGTATCAACGACGGAAACCGTGAGCGTATCCCCGTCAACGTCGGAATCGTTGTCAAGCACACCATCTGCTGCCGAAACTGTCAGCGTGATATCTTCGTCTACGGTGTAGGTATCAGCGGCGGTCACTGGTGCGATGTTCGGTATGTCAGCCTCAACAGTAATAGTAACGGTCGCAGTGTTCGAAGAGTTCGTTCCGTCGAAGGCCGTGTAAGTAAAGCTATCGCTGCCGGTGAAGCCGCTGTTTGGGTTGTAAACGAACGAGCCGTCGTCGCTTAACGCCAACGTGCCATTCGTCGCTGGCGTACCGATGACTGCGGTCAGCGTATCGCCGTTCGCGTCGGTGTCATTTCCTAGAACACCGTCGGCTGCCGATACCGTTAGCTCAGTTCCTTCCGTTGTCGTGAAGGAGTCATCTTCAGCAACAGGGGCGACATCTTCGTCCGGATCAGGATCGGGATCAGGATCTACGTCGACATCAGGAGGATCAATGGCGCCGTTTCGAATTTGGTTAGCCAGGTCGAAATTGCCGGCGTCTTCTTCGCCGATTGCGATAATCTCACGGAACAACTCTTCAGGCGTCTGTGGTGATCGCTGTCTTGAGAAACACCAAACAAGCGAATGATAAAACGCTCGGATATTCGCTTCAGCAAAAGCAGCAACGTCAGTGTCTTCGCCCTCCGTAACCGTAACACCCGTGACCTCATTCGTCGCGCCGACTACGTCAGCGATAGCGTTGGGCTGGGTTTCCGTCACCGTGTAGGTTCCCGGAGGGATGTCGGTGAATTGGTAGGTACCGTCGTCTTGCGTCAAGACCGTCTCGGTTATGGCATTGCCGTTATCGTCGTCGCCGGTCAGCGTGATCAGCACGCCCGGAACGCCGAGTTCATTGCCGTCCTGCGTTCCGTCGTTGCTATGGTCGATAAAGACGGAACCCGAAACCGTACCGCCAACCACCGCTGCGCTTTCGACAGTCACGGTAACAGATGCGGTGTCGGATAAACCGTCCGCGTCCTCTAACGTGTAAGTGAACGCTTCAACCCCAGAAAATCCAGCAGCGGGCGTATAGTTAATCTGCCCACCGTCAATCGCAATCGTGCCGCCAGCTGAACCGGTGGAAACGTCTGTGATCGTCAGCGTTGTGGCGCCGTCGGGATCGCTGTCGTTACTGAGTACGTCGAACGTTTGTTGTGTCCCATCGTTTGTTACGGTAAACGTATCGTCGACGGCGATAGGCGCAGTATTTGTGTCGGTACTTGCAACGGTGAGCGTCACTGTTGCTGCGGTGGACGTTGTCGTGCCGTCGTTAATCGTGTAAGTGAACGTATCCGTTCCAACGAAATCTGTGTCCGGCGTGTAAGTGAATGAGCCATCATTTAGCAGAGTTACGATACCGTCGGTTGGTTGCGTCACGACCGCTAGTGTAAGCGTTCCTACCGCATCTTGATCGTTCGCCAGTACGCCCGTCGCAGCCGGAACGGTTAGCGACGTGTTCTCGGAAACATCGTAGCTGTCCGCTGCAGGTACTGGTGAACTTGCAACCTCTGTGACTGTCAGCGAAACGGTAACGGGTTCGGACGTGATGGTGCCGTCTTCGACGGTGTACTCGAACGAATCTGCGCCAACGAAATCAATATCGGGCGTGTAAGTGAACGAACCGTCCGTGTTGAGTACGACTACTCCATTCGTCGCCTGAGTCGCCAACGTTGCCGTCAATGAGTCTCCGTCAGCGTCCGTGTCGTTGGCCAAGACACCCGCGGCGGCGTCGATCGTCAATATGCTGTCTTCTTCGACAGTGTAAGTATCGACCACAACCGTGGGCGAGTCATTTTCGGCAGCGACCGTTAGTGTGACCGCCGCAACGTTCGAGTCGTCGGTTCCATCGTTCGCGACGTAGGTGAAGACATCCGTTCCACTGAAATCTGGATCAGGCACATAAGTAAACCCACCGTCGCTGCCCAAGGTCAACGTTCCGCTTGCAACATCGTTAACCAGCGATGCTGTAAGCCCTGTCGCGCCGTCGTTGGCCAATACACCGTTAGCTGCATCAATCGTCAATGTGGAGTCTTCGTTAACGTCGTAGGCATCAGCTACGGCAGAAAACGCGCCCGCGATCGAGACGCTTGCCGATTGTGAAGCTGAATTCCCAGCCTCATCGGAAACTAAGATTTCGAAAGTTACAGGCGACGCCGTATCCGAGGTAGGCGTCCATTCGATGACTCCCGTATCGGGGTCGATTGTCGCGCCAGTGGGTGCAGCCGCCAGCGCATAAACAACACCTGCCGTACCTTCGTCAGGGCTGTCCGCGTCAAATGTAAACAGCTGGCCTGGCTGAGCTTCTGTCGGGATCGCTCCCTGAATTGCTGCCGGAGCCGTCGTATCTATCGTCACCAGCAAATCGGACGAACTCAAACTCTCGCCACCGGCAACCGTCTGCGTGGCTCGAAGCGTTCGCAGTCCATCGGCAAGCACCGTTGTGCCATCTGTATTGATCGTCGCCGTATTGCCAAATGCGGTTCCTGTGCCAATAAGAACATCGTCACTAAAGACTTGAACCGTTGCTCCGTTCACCACACCATCGACGGTAAAGACCAGCGCCGTTGCGGGATCCGCGTTGTTGAACGACGTGATATTGTCGTCACCACTCACACCAGAATCGGCAGCTGATACTAAATCAAGATTCGTCGGAGCTGCCACCGATTCGCCAGCCGTATCGACCGCCCAAAGATCCGCGCCCGATCCATCATCCGCACTGAACAACAATATTCCATCGAAATTAAAGAGTTCGGTAGGATTCGAGCCAGCGGCCCCGACTGCCAAATCAGCCACGATGAACGTTGTCGCGGGCGTACCTCGGCTTTCCCAAAGTTCTTGGCCATTTTCGCCGTCGTCCGCAGAGAAAAACAGCTCGCTATTAATATCAACCAACCCACGAGGCGAAGATCCGTCCGGGCCGACATTGATGTCGGATATTAGATTCGTGGAATCCGGCGTGCCCAGCGTCACCCATAGCTCATCCCCCGCAACGCCATCGTCCGCCACAAACGCAACTGCCGCACCGACCGCCGTGAATTCAACGTTTTCCAAACCGCTGTTCGCGCCCGGCTGAATATCGAGAAGCAACTCGGTACCTTCTTCCGTACCGTCCGAAATCCACAATTCCGTTCCGCTGATACCATCGTCAGCCGCGAACAAGACTAGACCACTGAATTCGATCAAGTCGTTGGTGGGCAGAACACCACTAACGCTGCCGGAACCGATGTCACTCACCAATTCAGTACCGCCGGCGGTACCATCTGAACGCCAAAGTTCCGTTCCCTCGTCTAATGTCTCGGCAACGAAGAAAACGTCGCCGCCGACTGCTGTCAGTTGTTGGGGCGACGATGAATCGGGCCCCACAAAAATGTCTTGAACTAAAACCGTGCCTGCTGCCGTTCCATCGGACATCCAGAGTTCACGACCGTTTGTTGCGTCGGTAGCCGTGAAGAACAGAACGCCATCGACGTCGACCAAGTTCTCGGGACTCGATGAATCGGCCCCCGCATTGATATCGGAAATCAAGACAGTTCCTGCCTGCGTACCATCGGTCACCCAAAGTTCACGCCCGTCGGCTGTTTCTGCGCTGAAGAAGATCTGACTTCCGACCAGCGTAAGATCCTGCGGAGAAGAAGATGCGGCGCCCGTATTGATGTCGCTTAGTAAGAGCGTCGTTACGCCATCAAAAATCCAAAGCTCTTCCCCCGAAGTGCCGTCGTCCGCCGAGAAAAGTAACGAGCCGTTCAACTCAATCAACTCGGTTGGTGACGATGAGCCATCTATGTCTGGATTGATGTCCGTGACCAAAGTTGTACCGGCGATGGTTCCATCCGTTTGCCAAAGCTCGCGTCCGCTAACGATATCTTCAGCTGCAAAGAATACCGTATTGCCGATTTGTACGAACTCACTCGGATTTGATGCGCCTGTCGAATCGACGTCCAACGAAATCGGTGTCCCTGTAAGCACGATGCGGCTTTCGAGATTCTCCATGTTCAGCTTTGAACCACGTTGCAGTCTTGAACGACGCTTGGTGCGTCGTGTTCGTATCTTCGATGTTCGTTTCATGTTGCAAATGTCGTTCATTAAGTTGCAGGCGCCAGCTGGTCGCGTCCAAGGACTACGAAACAGGCTATTCTCAAGTCCGCAATCGTTTACGCAAGTGTTTCGTCGCGTTCTTACGTCTATGCGGAAGCTATCGCACGATTGCCGCGAGTTTTTGGAATCCTTTCCATTAGCATTCGAACTTCTGAAGCCGTCCACATATTGGCTAGTTAGATTGGCCAATTTTCGCCCCTGATTGTACGGTCGTGCGGACCCGTGAAAACGTCTCTTTACAACCTGTCAATTAGCTGACTTCGATGATCATGCGTTCAGGTAATGAAACGAGTCGCTGCAGTCAGCTTCGCCCCGTTCAATTGACTCGCACTCTAAACGAAAAAAGGCAGCATGGCGTCTGTGCCAAGCTGCCCTCTAAAGTTTCTTTCGATCAGCTGTTTAGCGGCTACGGGCTGAACGGAATCTTAGGCAAGCCAACATAGCGAAAAGGCATAGTACAGCTGCAGAAGGTTCGGGAACCGAACTTGCTGCCACTGCGGCGCCTTGGGCTTGGCTGAATAGAGTCTTGAACTGCCCGAAATCATCCAGATCTACGTCGCCGTCGAAGTCAATATCGCCGGCCGTGACGGGACCATCGAGATGGGATAGGAAGTTGTTGCCCAGGATCAGGAAGTCGGCGAAGTTTACAAGTCCATCTCCGTCGAAATCGCCCGGGGCACCAACGATTAGCCGAGCATTGGCAAGTCCTGCTCCCTGTGGGATGTCGATATTGCCTGACAAAACGAAGCCATTGTTTTCGAACGTCCCATCAACCCAACTAGCGACAATGTCCGTCACATCGGCTTCTTCCGTTCCGAAAGGGTCGATCCTTACGTTGTCGATCAAGAGGACGATGTCGTCCGTAAACTCAGGATCTGCTGACTCTGCAGCTGTTCGTCCCCATTCGAAGAGCGGTAAGCTGCCTTCTTCTGTTGTCCAGGAATCACCAGCCTCATCCCCGTCAAGAGTCAGAGGATGTGAGTCATCAAGAACACGACCAATAACAACGGACATGTCATTGACGTCGTTGAGCCGAGTAACAAAGTCAACCAGAAATCTAGCACTCCAATTCGGATTCGCTACTGCCTCAGGCGAAATCGAACTTACATCGAACTCCAGGAAAGACCTGATCTGTCGAGAGTCTTGATTCAGGATAACCCGCTCTCGCACAACAATGTCGCCCACTTCATCGAGCGGACCTGGATCAGTACCAGGGTCGAAGAGGTCACGATCAGAGGAGTCCGCAACGAAGATCTGCTGAATCGGCATCAACGTTTGTGCGTCGCTTCGCGGAGTCAATCCACCAACGAGGAGCGTAGTCAAAACGAGAGATGCGATCCCTAGCGTTCGATTCGGCGTAGCTATTGACGTTGAGGTTACGGATACAGCACGCACAGACCTACGCCGTCGACGCAGCTGCAGGAAGCTCAACAACCCGAATGCGCTCAGCATGTAAGACGCGGGCTCTGGTACGCTCGCAACAGCAGCCGAGCTTTGGCCAAAGTTGCCGGATACAGTCAAAAAGTCTGCGAAGCTGACGGTACCGTCACCATCAACGTCACCTTCAGGGTAACTGCCGACTGCCGAACCGAAGTTGGAGGACAAGGTCAAGAAGTCAGCAAATGCTACCGTGCCGTCACCATCCAAGTCACCCGGAAGCAAGCCTGTGGCGTCCAGCAATCCGTTTAGGGCGGCTGGTCCACCAGACGCAATAATGCAAGACAAGTCGAGGCGATTCAGACTGCCGTCCAAGTTGCAGTCCAAAGGATCATCAGAGACTTCGAAAGAGCCGTATTCGACGACACCCGCCACGGTTCCAACACCAGCAAGATGAAATTCAAACACAAGATCCTGCTCGGCACCCTCGCCATCGAAATCGAAAGGAGCACCGACGCTTAAAGGACCACTCGAGGCTCCAAAGCCGGTTGATGAATTGAGGTTCAACTCAGCAACGTGAACGTTCGAAGGATTCACGGAAGCCCATTCTGAATTTCCGCCTTCAGCTAAACCGTCCCACGCTTCTTGATCGATCGATCCAGAGAGTGAATAGATCGCATAACCATCCACATCAACTGCGAAACCTGACTGATTCTGAATTGCTGCCTCACCTGTGGTAGGGTCAACAAGCAAAACAAGGTTGTTATGGTTTCCGATGAATTCCACGTCACTCGCTATGACGTCCGCACCAGAATCGTAACTTAACGCCACACCTGGCTCCAATTCGCCGATGGTACTCGGTGAAAATTCGTAAATCTCTCCAAGGTCCAAAGAGCTTTCAGGAGCCAATGTTACTGATGCACTACTGTCAGCTCCATCGATACCTTCGAATGAGTAGCCGTCGATGGAAACACTAAGTGGTGATCGATTCTCCAAAGTGACGTTTCCTGTTGAACGATCAACAGAAATGTTCAATCGGGGGGCAATCGACAGTTCAACGATCTCACCGTTCTCACCACCGTTCTCGTAAGACAGAAAAACGCCAGCCCCGGTTGGAAGTCCGTTGGCAGTAGGTTGCGAAAATTCGCCGATCACTTCATCAGCATCGAGCAATGTCCATGAGTCGCCAAAGTCCGGTGTAAAGCTACCGAAGTCCGCGTGAAAGCTGGAACCGCCGAGAGTGGCTGTCGCGTCGACAGTGATGACGGCGTGTTCATCACCTGTGATTCCAGCCGTGTATCTGTGCGCGGGCTGGAGGTCCAAAATGAACGGATTGAAATCTACATCGGGGCCGACGATTTCCAAGTTTCGACTCAACGTCGCAACGTCGTTGACAAGCAAAGCCGCCATTCCAGAACTGCCGCCAGCACCTAACACGATGGCACTATCCGGATCGCCACCCGATGTCAGCGTTTCGGTAAACAGCTCTGCGCCACGTTCAATCGAAAGGAGACCGAACCCGACGTCGTCCAGGAACGAAGATCGTCCAACTCGCGTGTTGCCGCCATTGCCGGTTGCATCAATGTCAACGAACAAGCTCGCACCGCTATTCAGCAAGAGTGTGCCGTTGCCTGAGTTAGGAAGCTGACCGATGACCAAGCCGGTAAGGTCAGGGGCTGGACCATCCAATATTGCTACGCCGCCATTTGCAATTGTTGCAGTCCCAAGGTCAGGAACGACGCCGGCTGCCCAGTTTTCATCAGCGTCGTAGTCGCCAGTTTCGGCGATCCACTGAGCATGCGAAATGCCTGCAAATGCCATGCAACACAGGCAGGTAATGGTTCGGCCAATTCGAGGTTGTTTCGTCATTCTTTCCCTTCCAACAGAGTGATTTACGTCAACAGGAGTGGAGTCAGAGCATAGACGAAGTACCGGGGTTCCGAAGTTTCAAAATCTCGGATCGGCGAAAAAAGAGACCGTGCTCTTAATTTCGACGGCCGACAAACGAATTCCCCGCGTGTTATCCCGCCGAGATTCTTGTTAGATCCTTCAATGGCTTTCGCAACTCCTTACACAGGTCGCGAAAAGCTGATTCACTATCCATTCCAGTTTCTTGACAAGCATCTTGCATCTTTTCGACAGCGTCCGCCAACTTCGATCTGTCGTTATCCGAAAGATCGGCTGCTTCAACAGCGTCTGGAAGAACGTCCAAAACGCTGACCATCCGATCTAAAGTGGACTGCAGCATATTAATGCCAGCTCCTTCCGACAGGCAAAATTCCAGTTCTTTGGATAGGTCGACGACTTCCTTTAGATTCTCGGCCAAGGGACGCCCCGTTGGATCGCTTGGCCCGATGTCTTCCGAGCTGGATCCACATCCGCAACAGCACGACAGCAGTAACACCACGCAAAAGAGACACGCGAGTTTCGTTTCTCGAATCATCATCTATATCCCTTATTTCGGATTCCTCAATTCACCACGTGGAGAGTCATTGTACAGCCCGAGAACTAGGGTATGAAACGCCCTCCAATCGATTTTCGAACCGCGGATGGAGCGACTCAAAAGGCTACGGCGCACGAGCTACGTCAAACCTCTCAGCGACAGCGACGTCTGGGCTGCCCCTGAATCGCCTGAAAAAAAAGACCGCCAAAATCTGGCGGTCTCATGCCGGTGCCCAGGATTGCTGAGCGAACGAGGTGATTAGAACGATTCCGCGATACCACGTCCGTCATTCCGTGAGAACAGCTGTTGATAGAGGCCTCGTTGCCCTCTGCCCGCGTCATGGTCCTCAAAGGTTAGCTGGTTATGATCGATGTCTTCAGCAATGAATCTGGTCGAGCCGTCGATGAACGTGAAGTTTGCGCCACCGGGATGCGCGCTTGCAAACGAATTGCGTTGGACCACGATATTTGCTGTGACCGGATCGGGATTGAACACACCATGACCCGTTCGAACTTGCGTAAGGCTTCTGGCCGCTCCGGCACCATTGTCGATACCGGCGAACGTAGCTGGATCCCAAATGAAGTTATACTTGAGCGTCTCACCCGCGAAGAATGTTTTTGATGTTCCATCGGTAACGCGAGAGAGTCTTAGTCCCGCATAACGGTCATCGCGGCAACGTGACAAAATGCCGTCAGCCCGTGGTTCCGTCACCACAAAACTCCATTCGAAACTCCCTCCATTTCCCACGTAGTTCGACAACGATTGGGGAAGCGGCGAGCCGGGCTCGTACAGTTGTTCGTTGCCGCTATCGGATGGACAGAGAAACGTCGGTACGATGGATTGCACCACTTGGCGATTTCTCGCGTCACTAACCGGTATAGCGAGATCAAGCTGGCTATGTAGGCCGCCCTCTTCAATGAACTGAAGAATTTTTGTTCTCCAACCCCACCCACGGCTTGAGGTGTCATTGGTAAACGGTGAGCTTTCATTTACGATCAGCTCATGCCCTGCCGGCAACAGTCCATTGGCTGACTCGAAGTTGAGTGCCGCCAAAGCCATTTGACGGAGGTGATTGATGCAATTCGTGCGTCTTGCGGCCTCTCTTGCAGCCTGGACGGCTGGCAGAAGCAATGTCACCAACATTGCGATGATGGCGATAACAACCAACAACTCCACCAACGTAAATCCGTTGTTGGGAGCGCGTTTGCGACAGTCGGTTTCCATAAGTTTCCTGCTCTCGATAAGGAGGAATGCGTTCATTCCAAACGGTGCCCCAATCGCCCCAGCATGACTCTACAGGATTTTGGTCGACCAATGTTCGAGATTCTCTGTGCTTCTTCGTCATTCCCGAGGTTTTCTAGAGAATTTCGCCGCGATAGCATCGTTATCGATCACGGTTTTCCACAACCGATTAACTTGGTTTCCAATTCTCGCCTCGCAACAAAATTTCGCAGCTGGCGACAACCACCTCAGAGCGCAGTGGATATCATCATGCCGTTGAAGCTAATAGTTCTTGGTTGGATGTTGTGCTGGCTCACGGCTTGGTCTTCAATCCCGATGTTCGTGGAGCCAGACGAGTCGCCATAGCGATCTAGAGGGTGCTGAATCCGCCGATCAGTAGCCCACCAGATATTTTCAGTTCAACTACCTGAAGCTGGTTGGCGATGTCGTGCAGTCGAGTTGCCTTTGTCTTGCAGAAGTCTTTCTCACACGCGTTGCGCAGCGCCTCCAACTCAGATTGAAGTTCCGTCTGCTGATTAAACAATGCGTCAAGGCACTCGGCGTTCATAGTGCGTTCCTGTTAACTTCGCTCGAGTTCGAACTTGAAAGAACAGATCATCGGTACGATTCCACCTTAATGGTAGGGCCCTATAGCATCTCACCGTACACTCCAATTTGGTCACCGTGAAAAACGTTAACGGATAATGTTGGTGAGTTCCTCAAGGACTTCGCTACTTATCGTAATTGTGCGGGCATTAGCACTAAATCCGCGTTGTGCCACAATTAGTTTCGTAAACTCCGTCCCAACATCCACATTGGACGCTTCGAGTTGCCCACCTAGGATGGACCCGCGTCCACCTGCTCCAGCATTTCCGACATTCGGCTGGCCTGAGTTCAAACTCTGTTGATAGAGATTGTTGCCGAGCGCAATCATTCCTTTGGTGTTATCGAAACTACTAATAGCGAGTTGGGCAAGAGTGAAGACTTTGCCATTGGAAGCAATCCCCGTTACCTCACCGGTACTTTGAACTTGAACGCCAGTTAAGACTCCGGGCGCAGATCCATCAGAAGATGCATTCAAGCTTGATTCGGAATTGAAATGGGATAGTCTTTCAGCGGCCAGCGCATCGCCAAAATCGAGCGTAATCGTTTGCGGAGCTGCGATCCCGTTTATTTGTAACGTAATCGTCGGATTGCCCGATCCCAAAAGTTCTCCGCTATCCGTAAACACAATATTGTCAATCGTGTCGTCTAATAGTACGCCTTCACTTTCGTCCATCACAGCGGTCATTGACCAGATATCATCCGACTGTTTCCTAAACTTTAGAGTCAATTCGTGCGAACCACCTTGCACGTCATAGACCGTCACAATCGGAGCCACGGTGCCTGCAGCCTTGCCTTCAACGTCCAGTCGGAATTGATGCGTACCAAGCGAAATGCCGCCGCTCGCATTGGCATTAGTCGATGCGTTACGCAAACTCACGTCCAGAGTGCTCTGTCCCTGTTCGGCAGCTCGCACAACAATGTTTCCCTGCTCGAATACTGCGTTCGCTTCAGGAAAAGCTGCATTTATTTCGTTGATCAAGTCTTGGAACGTAGACGAGGGACCAACATCAACGGTAGTAAAGATCTGCCCAGAGCCATCCCCCCTGACGCCCTCGATTACGATTTGATCTCCCGTCACGTATGGCGTTGAAACCGAATCAGATGAATTCAGTAGATCAGACGCAACAGCATTTGTTCCAGAAACCGTGAATGGTCGTAGCGAGCGAAGTGACTGCGCTGTCGGCGGACTCTGTTGAGCATTTAGGTTTCCCGTTACCTCAACTTGTTCAGTCACTACACCTTCAATCGAAGCACCCAACGGTATCTGAATTCGTGGGTCACCTGGTACCTGAAAGCCAGGATTAACTCCATCAGGTTCCCCGGCGTTAGTAAAACGCTTGAGGTGCAAACCACCAGGAGCGACAAGAAATCCCTGCTCGTCCAGTGTAAATGTGCCCGCCCGCGTGAATCTGTCCCCGGCATCGGTTGTGAGCGTGAAGAAGCCTGGACCATCAAGTGCGAAATCGAATTGGCCGCCAGTGTTCTCGAGCGCACCTTGGCTGAAGTCACGATCGGTCAGCGCCGCTTTTACACCACCACCAATTTGATTTGGGTTGGTGCCACCTTGGTTCTCACCTGCGCCGGACGCTGGTTGGATCGTCTCATAAAGTAGATCCGCGAATAGAATGCGCTGCGACTTAAAGGCGGTCGTATTCATATTGGCGATGTTGTGACCAACCACATCAAGCATCCGCTGATGAGCAAGCAACCCAGAAACCCAGTCAGTAGTGAGTTTGGCATGAGACGTCCTTGGCAATGTGTACTTGCCGGTAGGCTTCGCGACGAGGAATGAATAACAACGGATGTTGTGAATCTACGGGTTGTTTTCGGTCGACCGATTGATGCGCGTCCAGCAAATTCGCAGGCAACTAAGAACGCTTCCTGGCGGAGTATGCGAATGCCATGCTCGGAATATGAACAGCCCTTCCCAAGATGTGGATCACAACATGGGGCGGCTGTGTTTGCCATGCTGGCATTTCATTGGATCGCGAACGGAACTATTCACGCCGAGAAGTCTAGATAACTGTGTCTATCGAGCACGCCGACGAGATCTGCGGGATTATCCCATCGTCTTCTAGCTGCGTAGCCTTATCCCGTATCTCGACAAAGCCATCGCGCAGGTTGCCAAGTACCTTGTTCGCGGTACGAATCTCGGTCAGGTTGCCCCGCAGAACGGAGGCTTCCACAAACCGACATAGCTGTTGAATTCGATGGGGGATCTCGCCTTGACTGACATCAAGGCCGCTCTCGATCAAGCCAACGAACGCAATCGCTTGTGACTTTGCGAGTGCGGTCTGGTGCGGCTGTTGATTGGTAAGGCCAAGGATTACTTCATCGATCGCATCGGTCGCGGCGCTATAGATTGCAATCAACATGTCTATTCGGCTGGATGTAATCGCTTCGACCTCTGGTCGCAATCCATTTCGCTCATACATATCTGAAGTCTTTTCGTTTAGAGGTTCAATAG
>CAYNJG010000071.1:0-30161 GCA_964397295.1 uncultured Pirellulaceae bacterium | reverse complement strand
GTTGCGAATTTGGCGTCGGGGTTCAGGCTGCTTGCGTCTCCATAGCCTTGGTCATCGGTATAGATGAGGATAATGTTGGGTTTTGCTGCAAACGCTGTCACGGAGCAGAAGAAGCAGAGTAGTAGGGAAGTGCGGAGCATTGAAAATCTCGGTTGTTATGGTGTGGACGAGCGGTCTTGAACGGTATCTGGTTGAAACGTGATTAGTCCGAAGCCAGTTTGTATAAGTGTCTGGAAGTACGAACGAAGATTGCACTGCCGGCAATCGCTGGCGATGCTTTGCCGCCTTCTTCCAATTGGTTCTTTGCTATGACTTCGAATTTGTCGCCCGTGCGAACCACCGTGCCGCGACCTTTCTCGTCAAACATGTAGATTGCGCCGTTTGCGATCACTGGCGATGCGACGAAGTTGCCGCCAATGCGTCCCGACCAAGCTTCTTTGCCCGATTCTGCGATCACACATGTCAAGATTCCATCGTCGGACAAGGAATAGATCATGCCTTCGTGCAAGATCGGGTTGCACATGCGAGCGTTGCGTTTGTCTCGATTCCAAACGATGTGCGACTCGTCGACGTTGCCTTGGGTCTCTTCATCCAGTCGTACGGCCAATAGGTTGGCTCCACGAGATCCCGTATTCAGGATTACGGTGTTCTTGAAGTTCAACGGTTGGGCGGCCGCATTGTAGTCGTCGTGTGTGATCGTCCAAAGTTCCTTGCCAGATTTGGCATCGTATCCAAAGGCTGCGCGTGATCCGACGGAAACGACTTGTGCTTGATCCCCGAAATACGATATCGAAGGTGTGCCAAACGCTTTTCGCAGGTCGCCATCGCGGTGAGGTTTGCCATCCTCGTCAAGATCGCCGTAATCCGTTGTGCGTTTCGTTCGCCACACGTCTTGACCATTGTCAGTTCGGATCGCGGTGAGGAACTGTTGATCGATTCCGTCGAAGGTCAAAATCAAAGTGTCTTCGAACAGAATGGGCGATGAACCTGGACCGCGGAAATGGCGGCAATTAATGTCGCGACGTTTCCAAATGAACTCGGCCGTTTTAGGATCTAGCTTTGCGGTGCCGTAGGTTCCGAAATGAACGTAGACGCCGTCTTCGGTCAAGACGCAACTAGGCGACGCATACGAGTTAACCGGGTTGCCAAGTGGTTCCGGTTTGGCGTTTTCGAATAAGAGTTTGTGGTGCAGAGTTTTCCCCGACTCGATATCGACGCAGTAGATAAATTGCTGCGTGCCGTCTTCCGTCGCAGACGTGAACCATGCCTTACCGTTGCCGATCACCGGCGTGGAATGCCCGACACCCTCGATTTTGATTTTCCAAGCTACGTTTTGCTTTTTCGCTTCGTCCCAATCGGTTGGAAGGTTCGTTGCGGCCGACGCGTCAGCGACACCGCAGTGGTACGGCCCCGTTTTGCTCGGCCAGGGAAGGTCGGCATGCGAAAGGTTCGGCGATAGTGCCAGCAATAGAAAACAGACTGCGACTCTTTCGATGCTCAAACCTTTATCTCCCAGCGTTGCTATTGTGCGCCCTCGTTCGTTTGTTACTACGAATTCCGGTATCGCCGAGATTGATTGTATCGCGTTGTGAATGCGGATGCATCGACGCAACGGCTCGAGGCTCGAATTTGTTCAGCCAGTTGCATTGACCAGTTCGGTGAACAGTTACGATCTGTAAGCTGACTTGGTAAACTATTCGCCTTGTTGTGTCCTTGTGATTCATCTGTCAGCGAGACTCATCTGTGGTTATTCGATTCCTAGCAAGCTTGCTTGTAGTTGGGCTGTCTTCAGTTGCAATGGCAGACGAGGCGTTACAAGTTGTTGAAGATGCTCAACGAATTCGCGTCATGATCGGCAATCAAGACATATTGGCCTACAACAAGATAGCGCCCGAGTTGCCGGCGGGTGTCGAAGCGATCTACCAACGAAGTGGATTCATACATCCAGTTGCATCACCGAGTGGCCGGGTTGTAACGGACAGCTACCCGCTTGATCACAAACACCAAAACGGCATCTTTTCCGCGTGGGTGAAAACGACTTACGACGGTCTGGATGTGGATTTTTGGAATCTTGCGAAAGGAAAAGGACGCACGCGACACGACCGTGTTGTATCGCTATTTTCTGAATCCGAGAGTGCAGGGTTTGTTGTCGAGGTTATCCACCAGACGGAAGGTGAATCACCAGTCGATGTGCTGCGTGAGACTTGGCGTGTTACCTGCCATTTGTCGAACGGACATCACTTGTTCGACGTCGAAACAACACAGACGGCAATGACCGACAAGCCGCTAGTGGTGGAAGAGTATCACTACGGTGGCATGGCGTTACGCGGGCCATCGGATTGGATTCTTTCCAAAGATCAAGCGTCGAAAGAAAAGAACGCAGTAATGGTCAATAGTTTGCGATCTGATCGGGTTAAAGGAAATCATGAATTGACCAATTGGGTTGCCATGACGGGTAGTCACGAAGGCCGCAAAGTTACCGTGGCGGTGCTCTCGCACAAGGACAACTTTCGCGCACCGCAGCCGGCCCGGTTACATCCCAACAAGCCGTACTTCTGTTTTGCGGCATGCGTCGCCGGTTCGTTTGTTATCGACAAAGAACATCCGATAACCGGAAAGTATCGCTACGTTGTCAGTGATGGCGAGCTGGATCCTGACCGTATAGATGAACACTGGAAAGCGTGGTGCGGAAGGTAGGAGCTCGTATAAAGTTTGGGCCTCAATTTGAAATTCACATTGTGCCCGTTCGTTAGCCAGCGTCTTTCACTTCGTCTACTTCACTGGCACGAAGATGTCGGTGATCAAATCGGCGGGTGCATTCTCTCGAGGACCGTTTCGGTAGATCTCGAACGCGTTTTCTTTTTGCTTGAGCTTTTTGTGTTCTAGGTATTTGTACGCGGCGCCCCACGGGTTACCTAGGTTTTCGTAGCTGCCAGTGTGCCCCACAGCGATTGCTCTTGTCTGTGGCAGGGACCAAGTCGCAAGACCCTGTACGTCTGCACTGGAATCATTCACAATCATGCCGGCAGTAAAATCAAACGTCTTCTCTTTCAGGTCGACGTTGTGATAGACCGAGATTTTGCTTGCTTCGTAGGGGATGTTTGTCTCACAGAGTTTCGATTCCGCCTCACTGATCGCGCTGCTCATGGCTTTGTCGATCTCCGCCATACTGCACTTCTTTCGAACGCCGACCATGTGAATCGGTCCAACTGGCTCTACTCCCCGAACCTTGGTAGTTGAAAGGACTTCGCCCGTTTCGATGAGTTCTTTAAGCATCTTTAGGCCTCGCTCGTAGTCCATGCCGATTACGTTGACCATCATTGACTTCATCCAGAAAAGGAAAAACGGCAAGGCGCTGTGCATGGTCCAGGTAACGGTCGTTCCATTATTTTTGGTTTTGAAATCGAAAGTCACCTGAGCTTGTGACTTCCACGGTCTGACGAATTGCAGTTGCTCCTCGATGTGTTTCCCCGGCACGAGCCGTGCGTGTTTCATGCTTCCTTCTCCGACGAGGTCACCGGTCCAACTGTAGCTGGAACCGACCGAGTTCGAGTTCTCTGAGACGACAACTTTTGCTTCCGGTTCCGCGCAAAGCCAGGGCGACCAGGTCCTCCAAGTTCCAAAGTCAGACACAACTTCGAAAACACGGTCCGGTGATGCGTCGACTTCGATCGATTTGGAGACGGAGAATTTTGGCATGCCGAAGATTCCTATTCGGAAGGTGAACCTATCTTATCTACTATTTTAAGTTACGTGGCGAAGCACGGTAGCGAGGGATCGGCGCTATGCGTGAGGGTGGCGAGTCAAACGAGAAAGGCAATTGCGAGGTTGCGAGTTGGCACGATTCTTTCCTTGGCTTCTTCAGATCGGCATAGTCTACGAAAAATCGCGTTGACTTGCTCACCACCCAGAAGCGATCAGCGGAAGAGACTTAATACGTCTGGCACAACGGGCTACGCTGCACGCGAACCAGGTTTATTGGCTTCTGCCATCTTGTGTTGGAGCTGCTCAGCTGCCGTCGGCTGCGCCAAATAAGGCCACCCAATAGAAGAATCCTACTCGCACGGCAAATGTCGTGAAGACTAGAAGTTGCGGTAGTCGGCATGCCAACCTCGGAGTTGCGCAAATCGAGCGGAGGAGCGTTATTACCAAAAACCACTAAGTTGGGTCAAGCTGATCCTTTTACCCCGCCTTTATCCAAACGAAAGCGCGACGCTTCGAAAGAATTTGCGACTACTCGGGCACGTCTGGGCACGGAACGATATCAGCTGCGAAATGGAGCAGATCTGATTCAGCCTCCGCAAGTGTTGGGAACTTTTGCTGCGACAGGAGTTCGCTGATTGAGCCCTCCCGATTGCTGTGTTCCTAGCGTTCCAGCGGGGTCAATTGTTGCCATAAAGCGTCCTGCATCGAAAGTATCAAAAGTTTTTCGGAATCGCTGAGTACATATCTTTTTCTCTAACGTTCTGTATTCGAATCCATGACTGGCGATTCCATTTCCGCTATGATTTTGAGTTAGTTGATGACACAAAGTCTGCACCAATGGACCAGTCGCCATGCACTGAGTCAGGCAGAGAAGAACCTCCTACTTTGTGTCCCTATTCTCCGTCGTTTCGAGCGATGGAAACGAAAAGCTAATGAGAAGAACTCGTTACAACTGACTTTCGGTAGCCCAGAAGTGCCGAATTGCCGCTTTTCATCTACCTCTCTTGTGTCCCAGCAAGACAGCGCCCCAGCCCAGTCGCGCAGCGAGAGACCCACGGAGCCATAGCACAATGGATAGAGTTTTCGCCGCGCTGATAATCGTACTTGTTATAAACCAGGTTTTATCTGCACAATTAATTGGCAGCTTCCCGCAGGGTGGTGGCAAGATGTCCATTGAAACCACCGACGGCCCGATTCAAGTCGGAGGGTTAGAGTTTCAAGCCGACGCTGGAATTCTAACGCAAGGTTCAAGCCCCGCCCCTTTTGCGTTTTTCATTCCGAACTCAGCTAACCCTGGTAACGTTACATTTGGTGTGTTGGGCGTGCCGATCACCATAGATGGTATCGTTGAACTGGATATGACCGTTTCGGACACCGCGACAGGTTCAGACATCGTGGGGACTTGGGGGGACGACATCACACCACGGCAATTTCCGATTAACGGAATCCTGGCCGATAACAACGTTAACCCACTATTATCTGCTTCGATTCCGAGCGGTGGAGGACCTGTTTCGATTTTCCCTCGCAACGACGATCCCGTCACGATGCAAAGACTGTCGCTTCAAGCCCAAAGCGGATCTTTCACCGGCGGAAGTGATCCTGCACCATTCGACACGCTGGTAACCAGCAGTTCAAGTTTATGGGTAGCCAACTCTGCAGCGAATGTAACTATCGATGGAGATGTTACGCTGGACCTTCTAGCGTCCTTCGACACGTCGATTAGCGGCACTTGGTTTGGTGAGAATGATAATAGCCTGGGCAGTTTCTTCGTTAGAGCAGCACCACCAGAATTCAGCACAGCGCTACAAGGTATTTCTCGCAGGGAAGGTCCTATCTCGATTCGCTCGACCGACGAGCCCATCAATCTTCGTGGCCTCGATATCAGATCCAGTCGTTCTGCGCTGTCTAGTACTGGCGATCCAAGTCCCTTTGCTTCGCTGGATGACAATAGCACGGACCGTTGGAGCGTAAGCTCATCGACCGACGTGCTGATTGATGGCGCGGTTACGCTTGACGTCCAAACTTCCGACAACCGAGAGGTAGAAGCCTATTATTTCGATGGTACAAGGTCGTTCGAATTTGGTATCGAGCCGCGAACACAAGTGCAATCCCTCATCGGTTCGTTTCCGTTCGATGGTGGCCCGATCAGTATACGTCCGTTCAACAGCAACAACCCGGTTTCCGTTTTCGGCGTAAGTCTGACTGCCACTGCCGGCACGCTGACTGGCGGCGGCAGTGCGGCGCCGTTCAACACGCTTAGCAACAATACGCCAACGCAATGGTCGGCAGATTCCAACGCCCCGATTACGCTCGATGGGAGTGTCGTCTTGGATGTAGAAGCGTCCAGTGACGCTCAACTCAGCGGTGAATGGTCCGACGGATTTGGAACGAATTCGTTGTCGTTGTTACCCGTGGCTCCACCCTTCAGTTCCGACTTGAGAGCTACATTTCCATCGGACGGTGGCCATATTACGCTCACTTCGAATCGCCAGCCTTTCAGTGCTCGCACCGTTGAATTGACGGCGAGATCTGGCGAGCTTACAGGTGGCGGATCAGCCGCGCCATTCGAGGCAATCACAGAAAACAGTTCGTCACGTTGGGCAGCGGAATCGAACGTAGCCATAACGATTGATGGAAGTGTCACTCTCGATGTGTACGCATCCGCTAACGCGGGAATCGACGGTCTCGTGCGAGATGATGGGAACAATCCGCGCAGGATTGCAGTGACCGGACAAACACAATCGCTCGCGGGAAGCTTCGACTTTGACGGTGGACCGATCACGATTCGCTCTGTCGGCAATCCGGTAGCAACGAGAGGGTTGAACCTCAATGCCATCTCCGGGTCACTCGCCGGCGGCGGTAGCCCAGCTCCCTACGATACATTGGCAGCCAATACTGCCAGCGAGTGGTCTGTGAATTCGAGTGCCTTTGTCACAATCGATGGAAGTGTCACGCTGGATGTCGTTGCATCCGGGAACGCCAATATCAACGGCGAGTTTTCGGACGGTCTCAACGTGAGACCCTTCACGCTGACCCGTAATCAGCCGGGACTTACGACACAACTCATCGGCAGCTTTCCCTTCGCTGGTGGTCCCGTCAGTGTGGAATCGGTAAACGCTCCGTTTGTTACACGCGGACTCGATTTCACTGCCACGCAAGGCATAATTTCAAGCGGAGGTTCTGCTGGCCCCTACGAATCCGTAACGAATAACACCGTCAGCCGGTGGACGGTCAACTCAAGTGTGGATGTCACTATCGATGGCAAAATCGAGTTGGATCTGATGGCATCGGAGGACACAAGTTTCGATGCGTTTGTCACGAACGCATCGGTTACGAACAGCTTTGACGTCCGCCGAGATGCTCCGGTCATTGGAGATTCGCCGTTGATCGGAACATTTCCACCTGAGGGAGGAAACATCACGCTCACGACAATAGACGGCCCGATTGATGCCGGCGGGATCGAGTTCATTGCAGATCCTGGCGAGTTGACTCAAGGCGCAAGTCCGGCTCCCTTTGCGTTCTTCATCCCAAACAGCGCGGCGCCTGGCAACGTCACGTTGGGTGTACTTGGTACACCGACAACGCTTGATGGTTCTGTCGAGCTTGATGTCTTCGCTCGCGGTGACGCGGAAATCACTGCGTTCTGGGGTGAAGGAGTGACTCCAAGACCTTTTCCCGTTTCGAATCGTCCGTTTGTCGATGGCTCGGAGTCCGCTCTGATCGGGTCGGTTCCGTTTGATGGCGGCACCCTTACGTTGGCTCCGAACAATGATCCGGTGATCACTCGCGGACTCAACATCGAAGCCATGACCGGAACGTTGACGGGCGGAGGCAGCGCTGCTCCATACGATTCGCTCGTTACCAATACCGCCGAGACGTGGGTCGTTGAATCTAGTGCCGATGTAACAATTGATGGACCAGTCGAACTTGACGTCGTTGTGTCAAAGGCCGCTCAACTCAACGGTTTTGCAACGACGAACGACGGAATCAATGCTATCTCGTTCGTCCAAGATGCACCAGAATCGACCGACCAGATCTTCGGTAGCTACGCTTCTGGCGGCGGCCCAATCTCGATCGTTGCACCGAACGGTCCCGTTTCTACTCGCAGTCTGGACTTGCGCGCTCCAACTACGTCGACTTCATCATTGATTGCTGGTGGTTCTGCGGCTCCGTACGAGCAAGTCGTGACCGCTACCGGTAACCGATGGACGGCAACTTCTACTGTAGACGTTGTGATCGACGGCGTTGTCACGCTGGACGTGGAAGTTTCCAACACACCTTTCGAAATCATCCAAGGCTTGGTTAGCGATGGCACAACGGCGTCATCTTTCGCTGTGAGAGAGCGAGCGGCACTCACTGGACTGTCCGCTTCGTTTCCTTTTGATGGTGGACCGGTTACGCTTCTAGGAAGCGGGCAGCAAATCAGCAACATCGACATGACCACCATCGTCGGAACTCTAACAGGTGGCGGCGATGCAGCACCGTTCTCGTTACTCGCCGAAAACACTAATCAACGTTGGGCTGCCGAGTCCACAGTGGATGTCATGATTGACGGAAGCGTTACGCTGGATGTTCTGGCTTCGGCCGATGCACAGATCACCGCTTCTGTCGGCAGCGACTTCGAAACTGAGAGCATCTTCGTCCGACGGCTGGGACCTCAGTTTTCCACAGCACTCGTTGGCAACTACGACGTTGGCGGAGGCCCCGTTAGTTTGACTGCTGATAGTCCCGTATCGATTCGAACGTTGGAGATCTCCGCGACGCAGGGCGCTCTGACTGCTGGTGCCGATCCCGCGCCGTTCAATTCGGTGGTCGACAATTCGAGCGAGAGATGGAGTGTCGAGTCGACGGCGAATGTCGCCATCGACGGGACGATACAACTCAGTGTCGAGGCAGCCCAAGGTTCCGTACTCAACGGTTTGTACAATGACGGCAGCGAGACGTTCGCATTCTCGGTTCTTCGTTCTGGATTCGACTTCGGTGGCGCAATTACGGCCGTTTATCCAGCTGAAGGCGGACGGCTTACTTTGATTTCCAATGGCGGTATTGATCTTGGCGGTGTTGAGTTCGTGGCTGAACCGGGAGTACTCACCCAAGGAGCGAGCGCCGCCCCATTCGCCTTTTTCATTCCGAACTTAGCTGCACCTGGCAACGTGACGCTGGGCGTTTTGGGTACTCCTGTAACGATCGATGGGCCTGTCGAGCTGGACATCTTTGTAGCAGCCGGTACTCCCCTCGGAGCGATCTCGGCAAACTTTGGCGGCGGTATCGTGCCAACCAGCTTCAATGTCTTTCCACTTACGCAAGTCCCTGAGCCAAGCTCGAACTTGTTGGTTTGTTTAGGACTGATCGGGTTGCTTACGGTTCGACGTCGCAAGCGTTGATTTTGAATTAATCGTGATTCCAACTGAAAGCCATTATGACGACTAAGCTAATTACCTCGTTCGTCTTCGCTCTTACGGTATGCCAAATTTCGTCGGCTCAGCAGCTGATTGGGTACTACCCTGAGGGCGGTGGCAAGATGAGTATCGAAACGACCGAGGGTCCGATTCTTACGGGTGGAATAGTGTTCCAGGCAGTAGAAGGAATTTTGACGCAAGGCGACGATCCCGCACCGTTCGAGTTCTTCCTTCCGAGCGTTGCAACACCAGGCAATGTGACTTTCGGAACTCTCGGAGGCTTGATTATCGATGGTGTCGTCGAATTAGACATGACCGTCTCGAGTCTCGCAACGGCTACCGATATCAATGCGTATTGGGGTGATGGGACCGTACCAACACCATTCACGATTAACGGGTTCCCATCAGATCCGTTCAACAGCGATACACCACCATTGGTTGGAAACTTCGACTACGACGGTGGACCCATCACAATTCGGGCAGTCAATGGACCGATCTTAACGGACGGCCTGAACCTCCGAGCAGTTTCTGGTTCGCTCACCGGCGGCGGTAGCGCTGCACCGTTCGACACGGTATCGGAAAACACCGCAAACCGATGGTCAGTGAATTCCGATGACTTTGTCATCATTGACGGCGACGTCGAGTTGGATGTCGTTGCATCCGCCGATGCCGACATCCTGGGCGACTTCTCCATTGGCGATACGAAGCCGTTCACTTTGACTCGTCGTGATCCGGAGCGACTGCGGAACCTCGTCGCAAGATTCCCTTTTGAAGGCGGTCCGGTCACGATTGAATCTATCAACGAACCCGTTGTTACACGTCAACTCGATTTCACGGCAACGCGTGGCACACTTTCCAGTGATGGTTCGCCTGTGCCTTTCGAATCGTTGGCGAACAACACAACCAACCAATGGACGGCTCGCTCTAACACGGACGTAATCATCGACGGACTTGTCGAACTGGATCTGACCACATCGCACAATGCACAACTCGAGGGTTTGACATTCGATGGTACGACGACACGACGACTGGACGTTCGACCCGGTAGCCCTGTGAACGAAAGTTCACTTGTTGGCCGCTTTCCAGAAGGTGGTGGAAACATCACGATTACCACAACAAACGGGCCACTCGAAGTAGGTTTCCTTGAGTTCTTAGGCGATCAAAGTGAATTGAGGCAGGGAGCAAGTCCAGCTCCCTTTGCGTTTTTCGTCCCGAGTGGACCAGGCACTATTGTGTTCGGCGTACTCGGTACGCCCTTAATACTGGATGGTTCCGTTGAACTGGATGTTTTTGCGTTTGGCGGTGCCACTATCGAAGCAAATTGGCGCAATGGCCCAACTCTAACGCAATTCCCTGTTACAGAGGGAGAGATTCCGACCATTGATAGTTTCGAAATCATTGGCGTTTATCCACCCGAAGGCGGACCGCTCACACTGATTTTCCCGGATGGTCCTGTTGATCTCTCGGGCGTTGAATTCGTTGCGGATCCGGATGTTCTTACGCAGGGTGCCAGTGCAGAACCGTTTTCTTTCTTTATTCCCAATGCTGCCGCACCCGGCAACGTGACATTTGGTGTGTTAGGAACGCCGGTCTCGCTTTCTGATTCGATTGAACTGGATCTGACCGTTTCTGCCGGTACACCAGAGGGCGCCATCTTGGCGAATTGGGGCAACGGCTCAACACCCATCAGTTTTCGGGTCGTTCCATCTAACCAGCTGATACCTGAACCCAGCTCACACGTGATCGTTGCGATTGGCTTGTGTGGTTTGCTAACCTTACGTCGCAAACGTCGTGTGAGAGAGCGAGCGGCACTCACTGGCCTGTCCGCTTCGTTTCCTTTTGATGGTGGACCGGTTACTTCTAAAGCGGGCAGCCATTATGACGACTAAGCTAATTACCTCGTTCGTCTTCGCTTTTACGGTATGCCAAATTTTGTCCGCTCAGCAGCTGATTGGGTACTTCCCTGAGGGCGGTGGCAAGATGAGTATCGAAACGACTGAGGGTCCGATTCTTACGGGTGGAATAGAGTTCCAGGCAGTAGAAGGAATTTTGACGCAAGGCGACGATCCCGCACCGTTCGAGTTCTTCCTTCCGAGCGTTGCAACACCAGGCTATGTGACTTTCGGAACTCTCGGAGGCTTGGTTATCGATGGTGTTGTCGAATTAGATGTGACCGTCTCGAGTTTCGCAACGAGTGCTGATATCAATGCGTATTGGGGTGATGGGACCGTACCAACACCATTCTCGATTAACGGACTCCCGTCAGATCCGTTTGGCAGCGGCAGCAGCAGTGGTGGCCCTGGGGCAGTCCTAGCGGGAGCCTTCGACTACAACGGCGGCCCGATCACATTGGAGCCATCGAACGGCGCTGTCCTGACGAAAGGCCTGAATTTACGTGCGGCCTCTGGTTCGCTGACAGGGGGCGGAAGTCCGGCACCATACGAATCATTGTCCGTCAACTCTGCCACTGAATGGACAGTTGCATCCGAAACAGTGGTAGTCATTGACGGCATTGTCGAATTGGACGTTGTTGCATCGGCCGATGCCAACATTCTTGGTGAGCACGACAATGGGGTGACGTCGAGATCTTTTACGGTAACTCGTAGAGACCCGCCCAGAATTCGAAACCTAATAGCCGAGTATCCGTCCACAGGTGGTCCAATAACGCTCGAATCCACCGAACCTGTACTGACACGTTGGCTCGATTTTTCCGCGATTCAAGGAACGCTTAGCAGCAATGGTTCGCCCGCTCCTTACGAAACGTTAACGAACAACACGGATACCAGATGGACAGCACAATCAAACGCAGACGTAATCATTGATGGGACCGTCGAGTTGGATTTAGATGTATCAGTCAATGCAAGATTAGAGGCTTTGGTGTCCGATGGCTCGACCGTCAGCGAACTTCCCGTACAACGCAACTTCCTAGATTCCTCAAACCAAGGTTCGCTGATTGGCAACTTTCCCGAAGGCGGTGGCAAAATTACGGTCACGACAACGAACGGGCCAATCGAAGCCAGCGGTATTGAGTTTGTCTATGACCTTGAGTCTGGAGATCTGACTCCAGGTGGTGACCCTAGCCCGTTTTCATTTTTCATTCCGAGCCTAGGCTCGATCGCGTTTGGTGTTCTCGGTACGCCCGTTACGCTGGATGGTTCCGTTGAGCTCGATGTGACTGCAAGGTCTGGCGCTACTATCGAAGCAGCTTGGGGTGACGGCACCGTTCCGAGGCCCTTTCCTGTTACAGAGGGCGAGATTCCGACCATTGATAGTTTCGAAATCATTGGCGTTTATCCACCCGAAGGCGGACCGCTCACACTGATTTTCCCGGATGGTCCTGTTGATCTCTCGGGCGTTGAATTCGTTGCGGATCCGGATGTTCTTACGCAGGGTGCCAGTGCAGAACCGTTTTCTTTCTTTATTCCCAATGCTGCCGCACCCGGCAACGTGACATTTGGTGTGTTAGGAACGCCGGTCTCGCTTTCTGATTCGATTGAACTGGATCTGACCGTTTCTGCCGGTACACCAGAGGGCGCCATCTTGGCGAATTGGGGCAACGGCTCAACACCCATCAGTTTTCGGGTCGTTCCATCTAACCAGCTGATACCTGAACCCAGCTCACACGTGATCGTTGCGATTGGCTTGTGTGGTTTGTTAACCTTACGTCGCAAACGTCATCGCAACTTTATTTAATTAACAATCCGTTGCCAACGTAACTTTCACAGCGACTGACCTCAGGCCAGCAGCGATCACTTTGCCTTCATCTCTCTACCTACTGATTAACCCGGTTTGCGATTGAGACCAAAGTTCGTGCTGAGCCAGAGGAAATCTTCGAACAGTACTGCGCCATCGCCAGTAAAGTCGCCATCCGTCCAAAGTTGACCGGTTTGCTGTCCAAAGTTTGTGGACAGCGTTAAAAAGTCTTCAAACTCGACGTGGACATCGCGGTCAGCGTCGCCTCGCCACGTTACTGGGAAGCGAATCAGCTCGTTTTCATAGTTGCCCCCCGACACGCCGTTGTTGTTGCCATCCAACTCGTTGCCCGCCGCATCGTTGATTCCCGCAGAGCGTAGGATGACGGTATACAGTCCGAAGTCCAAGCCATCGATGCCGGTGAGATCAAGCGTTGCGGTCAAATCGGCTGGGTTCCACACGAAATCTTGTTCTACGCTCAAGTCTTCATTGGTGCTGAGATTTCGCAAGATAACGTCGCTTGGATCCAGACTTTCCGATACATCTTCGGAGAAGATAAAGTCAACGACGCCGGGAGTGAGCGGAACCGCAACATCGGTTTGATTGGCGCCAACAACAGTCGGCGGTGTTCGGTCGGCGATTTCGAGCGTGGACTGAAGTTGGCTAGAGAGGCTGTCGTTCTCACGGTCGTTGTCGGCATCTGTTGTATTGATCGTGATGCGGAATACTCCGAAACCGAGATCGTCAATCGATTCTTCACCATCAATAGCGGTGGGGCGGCCGGCCGTATTCAGCTCTCGTTGACTCACGACAACAAATTGGCCGGCAGCATCTTGGCGCTCGATTCTCACGGATGCTGAACTGATGCCGCCGGCATCTGAAGCCGTCCACACAAATTGGTTTGGAATGTCTGCCGATTCCGTTGTTCCGTTCGGCGGAGAAATTGCGATCAATGGAGCCAGCGTATCGTCATCTGAAATTGAGAACGATTGCTCGATTGTCGCTGCAGATTGATCGCCATCCCAATCGGCGTCCGCATCCACGGCGGTGACGGAGACTTGGAAAGATCCGAGTCCTAGTGAATTCAGATCGAACGAGCCGGGGCCTGTTTGGCTATCGATCTCCACGCCGTCTTGTTCTAGCGTCGCCGAGATAGAGGCCACGCCCGAGGTGTCGTTCGCCGACCAAGAAACCGTATTGTTGTCGCCATCTGTGCGACCACCCAATTGCAAGTCGATGTCAGGACCAACCGTATCGTCATCAATCACAGTAAATGTGGCGTTGGCGTTGGCTTGTAGTCGGTCGCCCTCCCAATCGTTATCGTTGTCGATGGCGGTTAGGTTGATTTGATATACGCCGATTCCCAAGCTGTTTGTGTCAAAGGAACCGTCTGCTGCAACAGTACGCGTGTCGATGGTGTCTCCGTTGAACACGACTTCCAGCGTTACGTTGCTGACGCCTGAGGCATCGGTAACTGTCCAAGTCACAGTATTGTCGATTCCATCCGATTCGTCGGGCGTATTGATCGTGATGACGGGAACATCAGTGTCGTCGTCGGTGATGACGAAGGTTTCGCTTTCGATCGAAGTCCGAGTGTCACCAGCCTCTGCGTCTTGCCAGTCATCGTCGGCATCCGTGGCTCTTACTGTTACCGCGAATTCGCCAGGTCCAAATGCGTTTAAGTCGATCTGATCGACCGCTCCTACGACGTCGTCGAAGACGCGAACGTTATCGAGAACTACCTCAGCACGTACTTCGCTGAGACCAGACACATCGGAGGCTGTCCAAGATACCGAGTTGTTTTCTCCGTCGACTTGATCTCGGTGGTTGATTTGCAACGACGGTGAGCGATCATCATCGTCAACAATCGAAAATGTTTCGGATACCGTATCGGAAAGCGAATCGCCGTCCCAATCGGAGTCTGCATCTGTTGCCGTGACTTCAATCGAAACATCAACAAGACCGAGTGCGTTCAGATCGATCGAGCCACTTGCTTCGGCGGTTCCGCTCTGCAATGTTTCGCCGCCAGCCACGATTGTGACCAGCACCTCGGCCAATCCAGAATCGTCTGAGACTCGCCATGAAATCTGATTGTCGTCACCATCCGTCGGGTTTGGACCTGTAACGATGATTTCCGGAGCCTGAGTATCATCATCGATCACGCTGAGCGAGGCCGTCTGCACGGAGGCTAAATCATCTCCATCCCAATCGTTATCTGCATCGATTGCGTTGATGGTGATCGCGTAATCCCCCAGTCCATCAGCGTCAATTTCCAATTGGCCAGACGCCTCAATTGGACCTTCGAATATTGGAGATCCATTTCGGGTAATGACTGCCGAGCTCGCGGCGATGCCGGACACGTCGGTGATGCTCCATGAGATGAAGTTACTAACGCCATCGGAAGCTTGCGAAACTTGGATATCGATATCGGGTCCCGACCGATCATCATCGATGATCGAAAACTCAGCGGAATCAGTGATGCTAAGCGAGTCATTGTCCCAATCGTTGTCGCCATCGACAGCGGTTACCGTAATGACAAAGTTGCCAACGCCGAACGAGTCCAAATCGAAATCGTCTTCGGCCGAGACTTGGCCGCTAAAGATCTGATCGCCGTCTTTTTCAATAACGGCCGTTACCAGAGAAATCCCAGACTGATCCGTTGCAAGCCAACTCACGGTGTTCGCCACGCCGTCGTTGTTGCTAGGAGGAGTGATCGTCACAACAGGAGCGGTCACGTCATCATCGGATATGCTGAACAGCGTTACGCTCGTATCCGAAGAAAGCTGATCACCCACCCAATCGTTGTCCGCGTCGGTGGCAGAGACCGCGATTTCGAAGTTGCCAAGTCCTGCTGTGTTGAGGTCGAATTCGCTGACTGGTGGCCGATCGCCCTCAAAAATGACTTCATCGCCACGCGAAATTCTTACACGAACCGAGCTAACACCGGACGTGTCGCTGACGTTCCAGCGAGCGATGTTGTCGACGCCGTCACTGTTTGCTGGTGATTCGACGAGCACGGTTGGTACGTTGGTATCGTCATCCACGATAGTGAATGTCCGTTCGGCTTCCGCGGTTAGCTGGTCGTTGTCTCGGTCCGTGTCAGCGTCAGTGGCTACGACCGAAATCGTAAATTCGCCGATTCCCAACGAGTTCAAGTCGAACGTCCCGCTGGCGTCAACTTCGTTCTCATTTACAAGTTCATCGTTCTGGAAGATCCGCACCAGCGAGGATGCGATGCCAGAATCGTCCGAGCTTCGCCATTCAACGACGTTGTTGGCACCGTCTGATGAAATTGCTGGAATGATCACGATTTCAGGCGGAGTTGCGTCATCGTCGTTGATCGCAAATAGGACAGAGTGAATATTGGTGAGTTGGTCACCCGGGAAGTCATTGTCACCGTCAGTGGCGGTGATCGTAATTCGATAATTCCCAGGGCCGAATTCAGCCAAATCGAATTCGCCTTCAAGATCAACGGGTGCCTCGGGACGAATGATGACACCGTCTCTCAGGATCCGTGCCGTTTGCGAAACGACGCCCGATTCGTCACTGATCGTCCAACTAACGATGCTATCCCCACCGTCAGTATCGTTAGGTGGCGTCACATCGACGGACGGAGTTTGGTTGTCATCGTCCTCCGCCGTGATGGAGAGCACGTATTGTCCGGTGTGTTCTGTCGGGTTGCGATTGCCTGCGACGACAGGATCGTAATCATTGCCGGCTTCGGAATCGCCCGACACGCCGACGTAGTAAGTACCCGTCACGGGAACAGAGAAATTGACGATCGCAGGATCCACTGTGTTTCCATCGTTCGCGTCGCCCGGCGCAATCGCTGCACTGTTGGAAGCTAACTCAGTGAACCCGCCTTCGTCAGGGATACGGAACAATCGGATAACGTTGTCGGCGTTGCTGGCTACGCCACCCGTCTCGGCATCAAATAATTCCATTCCGTTGTCGAGTCGCTGGGCGTCGACATCGAACGTAACGAGATCACCGGCTTTCAAATCAACGCGATAGATGTCCACGTCTGTAAGATTGGTCGCTTCGGTACCATTGTGGTCGCCGATACGTGCCTCAACCTGAACAGAGTTTCCTGTCGAGAAAGGATTGGAGCCCGTGATGCTGCCCAAATCCGCAGCGTCGGCAAGTGTTTCATTCGTTTCGAAAGCCGATCCTACATCACCCGACAAGACGGCCAACATTGCACGTTCTTCCAACGACTCGCATGCAATCGAACGGACGGCGAAGTGGCGTTTCTTGTTTCTCTTCGTCAATGGCGCGCTCATGGCGGCAGACCTCTGAATAGGTGACTATCTAGTAAAAACTAAATCGGAAAGTGCCCCTCGCGCAGCGCGGACACGTAACATAGCGGTACGAAAGAAAAACAAAAGCACTTCTTTGGGGGGTGAACGCATGTTTTTTGTGAGAGCTATAGCGATTGCTATTCGGACGTTTTGGAACCGGGCGACATACGGATAGGTCTGACCAAAGTCAAATAACGACCAGTTAAGAATTCGCAGGTCGTAGATAAAGAGAGCGGCTCAGGTTTAGCAACGAGCACGCGTGGTTTTAGAAACTGCGTCGAAGATTTTACAATAACTAGTTTCTTACCAGCAAAGCTACGAGCAGACCAATTACCACCAAACTGAGAAAGCCGAGAGTGATCCACAAAGTCAGTGGCGTCTTCACTGCCTTCTTGCTTCGTGATTTTCGAGCCTTG
Source organism: uncultured Pirellulaceae bacterium (assembly GCA_964397295.1). Taxonomy (GTDB): domain Bacteria; phylum Planctomycetota; class Planctomycetia; order Pirellulales; family Pirellulaceae; genus CAYNJG01. The sequence continues at coordinate 12,647 of CAYNJG010000071.1, read as the reverse complement.
GAGATCGATCGATCCGAGGCTTCAATCGGAGCTGCAGGAGTTGCGGTTTGCCGTAATGAAGTGAGGTTCGTGAGTACCGGTTCGTCACCAAAGCTTGCGTACGTTGAGGTTGCTACGTCTTTTCCGTTCGATTGCAACCATTTGTGCATTCGTCGCGCGACAACGCCGGCCGAGCGGAAGCGTTTCGCCGGGTCTTTCGCAAGCATCGTCATGCAAACGTCGGCAATCGCGTGAGGACAATCTTCGCGTACGGCTCGGACGTCTTTAGGTTTTTCGTTTTGGTGCATCGAGATCCGTTCCGCCATGGTTCCTTCGGTGAACGGAGGGTGCCCGGCGAGCAAATGGTATAGCGTGCAACCGAGACTGTAGATGTCGGAGCGGGCGTCGGCCATGTGTGCGTTGCGTGCTTGTTCTGGCGACAAGTAATCGGCGGTTCCCATCATATTGTCCGAATGTACGACCGTCAGAGATGCTTGTTCGTCGTCGTTCACTACCAGAGCGAGGCCAAGATCGAGTACTTTCACCACATCTTCGTCATTGACCACTAGGTTTGCTGGTTTTATGTCGCGATGAACGAGTCCGCGTTCGTGTGCGTGCTGCAGCCCAGCAGCGACTTGCGCCGTGTAGTGTGCGACTTTTTCTAACGGCAGCGGCCCGTCCTCTTTGATGATCACCTTGAGGTCTCGACCCGCAATGTACTCCAGCACCATGTACTGGGTGTCGCCTTGGTTATCGAAATCGAAAACGCGGACGACGTTTGGATGGCTGAGGCGAGATGTAGCGCGTGCCTCTTGTTCAAACCGTTGTTGGAATGAGCCCTCGTTAACGTTGGCGGCCGGTAGGATCTTAATCGCGACTTGGCGATCGATGAGCATATGTTGCGCTAAGAAAACACTACTCATTCCGCCCGTACCAAGATGACTCAGTAGTCGGTAGTCACCGAGAAAAAAACCGCGGGACTTTCCCATTAAGAGGTTCTTTTGTTGCCAACTCGTGATGAGTTTTTCTTCCAGTAGGAAGTTTGCTACTTCCTCTGCACGTTTGGGTAGCCCGCCGGACTGCCTACACCCTGACGACAAAACATCGATCAACTTCTCTTTCGAAATCAATTTGCTTCGATGTACGACGTCAACGAATTCCTTTACAGTCAGCTCCGACATAGTTCCGACAGATATGTTAGTGTACGGCAGAAACGCCGAAGTTTAGTGGTTCTTGTTGTTAGTAGTGTAGTTGATTATGCAGGATATCGAAGTCGTTTTGTACACTCGGAAAGAGTGTCATTTGTGTGAAGAAGCGTTGAAAGTCCTCAAACGATTTGACATCGAACCCAAGTTGGTCGACATCGACGAGCATCCGGACAAGCTTGCCGAGTACAACGAATGTGTCCCAGTCGTTGAAATTGACGGACGCGTTCACTTTCGAGGTAAAATCAACGAAGTACTGCTACGAAGGATTCTGCGTTGATGAGCGAAACGCATCGTTTGGGTATGTTTGCCAAACACTGGACGCCAGGCAAAGTGAAAACGCGACTGGCTCAAACAATAGGACCTGACAAAGCGGCCTCTGTCTATAAAGCGTTCTTAGACGAACAGATTCGGCGCTACTCAGAGATTGACGATACGCAGATTGTTTTCTCCCCGGACGACAGCGAGAGTTCTTTCTCAGAACTTGTAACTGAACATTCCGCAGCTGGACTTCATCCACAGGGCGAAGGTGACTTGGGCGATCGGATGCACCGCTTTTTTGAACGCACTTTTGCTGACGGATTCCAAAAAGCGACATTGGTTGGCTCCGACACGCCAACCCTTCCGCTTTCCTTTCTGAGGCAAGTTGATCAACTTCTAAATATCAGCGACGTAGTCCTCGGGCCGACGGAAGATGGCGGTTACTACCTAGTCGCAGCAAAGACCAGCCCGCCACCGATCTTCACAGAAATCGCATGGAGTTCGGACCAAGTTTGGAGGCAGACAATCGCCAGGCTGCAACAGCATCGTGTGCGGTTTGCCGTTCTTCCGATTTGGTATGATGTTGATAATGCGGACGACTTGCATCGCCTGCGCACCGAGTTGGACGCTCAGGCAACGGATGCTGATGCTGTCCGATTCGCAAATCAACTGACTAATATTCTTGATGCCGAATCTGGATAGGTTCATGACTTACTACCAAGCGTCAGCTGAGGACAAAGCCAAGTTCGACAACAACGGCTACGTTGTTGTGCATGGTCTGTTTACTCCCAGCGAAGCGACGAAGCTTGGCGAATCGGCTCGTAACGATGCCCAAACATGGTCTGATGCAACCGAACGCTCGGATGCATCTGGTGCTCGAACGGTGTTAGCAGTCCGAGATGACTTGGGTGACAATATCTACAGCAACATTGTGCGCAGTCGCCGAATTGTTGAGCCAATGTCGATGTTTTTGGGGGATGAAGTCTATCACTATCACCACAAGTTGATGCTCAAAGAACCGAAGATCGGTGGTGCGTGGGAATGGCACCAAGACTACGGGTATTGGTACAACTACGGTTGCTTATTTCCACACATGGCCAGTTGCTACATTGCCATCGACAAAGCGGTTGAAGCAAACGGTTGTCTGCAGATTCTACCGGGTTCGCACGCGTTAGGGCGTATGGATCACGGAAAGGTCGGCGGACAAACTGGAGCAGACCCGGAGCGTATGCCGGCAATCTTGGAACGCTTTTCTGTAGAGTACGTCGAGATGCAGCCCGGCGATGGTTTGTTCTTCCACGGTAATTTGCTGCATCGATCCGACAAAAATACGAGTGAAGATCCACGCTGGTCATTGATCTGTTGCTACAACACGCGAGGCAATAGTCCGTATGAAGTGAAACGCCACAATGGGTTTTCGCCGCTGGATGTTTTGAGTGATGAAGCAGTATTTGTGTAGTTGGCAAGCTCGCTTAAATTCCAGTCGTCGACCTGACGAGATTGTTACTCTGTTACTCGTCGTCCAGGTCGTCAAAGTAGCCTTCCGGAAATGGATTTTCGAATTCGTCCTCTTCTTGCTTTACTGTTTCGTCTTCCGGTGGAATCGGTTTTGGTTTCGTCATGGCTTCGCGAAACTCTGACAACTGTTGCTTGTCAAGCTTCGGATCATGCTGAGGCTCAATATCCACGGGCGGTTCGTAATCCAAAACGGCATCAAACCAAGTATCAGAATCTAGCGTTGTCGCTTTGCGTCGCGTTGCTGCGTTTTGCACGCGATGGTCGCTCGAGATTACGATGAGCTTGCGCGGGTGTGGATGCGATTGGACCAGGTTGGCAATCAGGTCGTCGGCCGAGTTCTCGTTGCGCGCGAAGATGATATCGATATGGCGCCATTGTTGGTGATCAGGCAAGTTCTTCGGTGCTTGGTTGGAATCGAAGACGACTGTGATTTTGCGAAATTGGCTAGCAGGCAGCTGCTCGGCCAGCAGAGATAGCAGTCCTTCTCGGCAACGTCGCAGTTCTCCCATCTCGTTGCTGATGGGTTTGAATCGCGTGACGTGCATCAGATTGTAGCCGTCGATCATGAGGTAAACGTTCCGCCGTGCGACCACTTCGCTAGCGTCAAACTGTTTGCTCTTGTCGTTCCGTCGTCGATTCAAGACACTCCCCGCCCGATATGTGTATGCGATTGCGACTGATTGTCGTTGAACCCGATGGCAAAGGCGAGACCGTCTCTTTCGAGAAAAAATGCAACCGAAGTACCTATTGCCGAAGTTGATGATCGCGATCGTCGTCTGCTGCGCGATGCTTTGTGGTTGTAGTCTTTTTAGTCGTCGCTATGCAGGTCCAGATCAAAATGGATTGGCAGTCGCGATGCCCAACCCGATGGTAATTCCAGTTTCCGACGTCGATTTTGCCTGGTTGCAGCTCGTGGACATGGTGGATGACTACTTCGAAATCGCGAGTGAGCAACAAGTCCGCGAAATCGGTGGCGTTTTGATGGACGGTCGAATTGCGACGCGGCCACTTACTGGCGCGACGTGCATCGAGCCATTGCGACGTGATGCTGTGGGGGTTTATGAACGACTGCATGGTACGTTTCAGTCCGTGCGTCGTACGGCTCACATGCGTGTGATGCCAGTTGCAAATGGTTTTCAAATTCAATTGGAAGTTCTGAAAGAGCTCGAAGACGTCAGCCAACCGGAATACTCGACGGTTACTTCCTCCGTGCGTCGGCACGACGGCAGTCTCGTTGCGATACAAGATGTTGATCGCGAGTTAGGACCTGGCACGCTGGGCTGGATTTCGTTAGGCCGCGACGAAGCATTGGAACAGGAGATGTTACGCAACTTGCATGCACGGTTGTTCAATGCCGAACTCGTTCCGCAGCCGGCTATTCAGTGACATTCGGGCATCGCGATCGCGTTTCACACGCAGCGCGATTCCGTTTAGCTCTGGCCCAGTTCCTGAGAACGTTCGGTTGCAGCTTTTATCGCGTCAATCAATGTGGCACGCATGCCGCCCGACTCGAGTGCGTGCAGACCAGTAATCGTAGTTCCTCCCGGACTGGCGACGCGATCTTTTAGCTCGCCGGGATGATCGCCCGATTCCAGAACCATTTTTGCTGCTCCGAAAACCGTTTGTGCAGCGAGTTGCGTGGCTACATTTCGCGGCAATCCCACGCGAACGCCACCGTCGCTCATCGCTTCGATGACTTGGTAGATGAAAGCTGGTCCCGAGCCCGACAATCCGGTGACGGCATCGATCGACGTCTCTGGCAACTCAAAAGCAACACCGACGGCATTGAGTAATTCGTCGATGTACTGGCCGTCTTTTTCCGATGCGCCGGCTGCTCGGCTGTAGCCGGCTGCGCCTGCACCGACGAGGCACGGTGTGTTCGGCATGACGCGGATCAAACGATCGGTTTTCAGTCCACTTTCGAGTTGACCGAGCGTAACTCCAGCGGCAATCGATACGAACAAGCAAGATGGTGAATCAGCAACACTTTGGAAAACGCTGCTCATGTGTTGCGGCTTCACAGCCAGAAAAACGATATCTGACGAAGCAATAACATCAGCCGCTGAATCGAACACTTTCGCGCCCGAAACATCTGATTGGAAAGCGTTGCATGCGTCCGTAGATGGATCGTAAATCGCAACGTCGCTGCCCGCCAGTTTGTCAGCGTTGACGAACCCGCGAGCCAGTGCTTTGGCCATCTGACCGGCACCAATGAAACCAATTCTTGCCATGTAAATCACTCAGAAGAACACATGCGAACACCGCGACTGCGGGTTGGTTCGCGAAACTACTACCTAAAAGATAGCTGATAGCTTGCGTGATGCGATAGCGTGCTCGCTTGTGATGATTTTTCGTTGTCTGTGTAGACACCGCGGGTTGGATTTGACAGACTCCCGCCGCAGAAAACCTATCACCCCGTCATTCGACAAGGCGACATTTGCGATGAAGGAATTCCAAAGAAACTTGCGGCACGCACTCACCGGTGCGTTGATCGTCCTGTTTGTTGCCAGTGTATCGAACGCTGCAGAGAATCCGCTCAAGGCTCTTTGGCCATTTGGCAAAAGCAAGGAACCGGCACCGATGTTCTCGAGTCCGTTTACGATGCAGCAGCAAAAAACGAACGATTCGTTTATGGGCTTGCCTTCACCCACGCAATGGATCAACAAGGCGGAAGAGCGAACGAATGCTGTGTTCCAAAAGACGCGTCAGAATTGGCAGGGTGTGCAGAATCTCGGAAAGTCACTGCTGCCCGGTAGCAATCCAGCCGCCAAGAAAAAGTCTTGGCTCGACGTGTTGATGCCAAAGCAGCCCGTTGAAACGGGACCAGCGACAATGGGTGAGTTTCTCAATATGAAACGACCTGGATTCTAAAACTGCTGCGCAAGATCTTTTGAGGATCCTCAGTTGCTGCTTCCGTGCCCAACGGGAGTTAGCAATCTGCTGATTTGTTCGCGGCTCAATTAACCAGCCATCAGTTTCTGCATCAGCGCGAGGACGACGTCCTCGCGCCAGTGTCGCCCAACTACTTGCACGCCAACGGGCAAGCCTTCGCTACCTTCTTCCGCACGGATTAGGTCGCGAATGAAATTGTCTTTCGCCGTCTTGCGATCGGTTTCTTCGCCGCTTGCAACGGTTGTCGTCGGCACAACTCCGGCTGGCAAACCGAGCAGGTTGTACACGTACGTGTATCCGTAGCCCAAGACAATGTCCTGCGACATGTGCTTCATCGCGACGGTTGGAAAGACCGGGCAAATGATGGCATCGATCTTTTCTTCATGCATACGTCGATAGAACTTTCTGCGAAACGCATCCTGTTGTTCTTGGACCGCTTGATAGTCGAAGGCGGAAAGCGTTTTACTTCGCGAGAGTTTTAAGAGCTTACCCGTTGTCGTTTGTCCCATGGATTCCATTACGCTTGGGATGGCACGTCGTGGGATAGTCGGAATGGACGCGAGCATCAACGTTTTTTTGACTCGCGCATCCTTAGCAGAATCGCCCAGCATTTGCTTCATCCACTTTCCGCCGTCCGCGTAGAATAATCCTAGGTTGATCTCCCACGCTTTCATTGTCGGAGGTGCATCGAACGGCACAACTTCGGCGCCCAGAGACTTTAGGTGGTTTGTCGATTCGCGAACCGCACGGCGAATGGCGGGTGAAGGAGTGACAAACTGATCGTCTTCGTAGTACCCAATTGTGAGTTTTGAGATGTCGATGCTCGACGCATCCGGCGCACCGATCGGCGCGATGGTTGGGTCAGTCTCGTCGGAGTTCGGTGCCAAGAAACACTGCATTGCCAACGATAGGTCTTCGACTGATCGCGCGATGGGTCCGATGGTATTCCACCCATTGGGAAAGGATGGCAGCTTCCAGTGTCCATTTAACGAGATGCGACCTGCCGTTGGCTTGAGTCCACAAAGACCACAGAAGTGCGACGGAATACGGATGCTTCCTCCGCCGTCACTGGCTAATCCCAGTGGCGATCCGTGCGCTGCGATAATGGCTGCTTCACCACCGCTCGAACCACCAGGTGAACGGTCCGTATCGTGTGGGTTCGATGTTCTTCCATAGACTGGATTTTCGCTTTCGATCGCAAGCCCCAGTTGCGGCACATTGGTCTTGCCCAGCACAATCGCGCCGGCGCGTCGCAATTGGCTGACCATTGCAGCGTCGGAGCTTGCCGGTTTTTTGTTTGGCGATACGATGCCGCCCGTCGTTTTCGTCCCTTTTACATCGAAAAATTCTTTGATCGTAACGGGTACGCCGAAGAGTGCTCCATTCGGGTTTGCGGAAGACTTGGTCAGCAGTTCGTCTGCGTGTTTGGCTTGCTGTCGAGCTTGATCGAAGAGCGGAACAACGACCGCATTCAGTGCCTCGTGTGTTTGTTCGATGCGAGCAATGTGTGCTTCGACCAACTCGAGCGATGAGACGTCACGCTGCCGGATGCGTTTTGCCATCTCGGTCGCGGAAAGCTTCAGGAGATCCGAATCTGGGCTGGTAATCTTCATTGCTGTCCTGCTCTCTTAATTGCCAGCCACGCTGCCCAGCCTGTTGAGTGAAGCCGTTCACCCGGTTTGCCATCGTATCGCTAACAGGAAAGTGGGTCTAGCGAAGCTGCTCGGGGCGTACGCAAAACGAGCTGCGTGTCGTAAACTAGTGGCATGACAACGCATTTGATTCTGGGTACCGCAGGGCATATCGATCACGGCAAGACGTCGCTTATTGGTGCGCTGACCGGAACGAATACCGACCGATTGCCCGAAGAGAAGAAACGTGGCATTACCATCGAACTCGGTTTTGCCGAACTGGATTTAGGTGACTATCGATTAGGGATCGTTGACGTACCCGGTCATGAGAAATTCGTTCGGCAAATGTTGGCGGGCGCCACAAGTATCGATCTGGCGATTTTGGTCGTCGCGTCGGATGACTCGGTAAAGCAGCAAACGCGTGAACATCTAGAAGTGCTAAAGCTGCTCGACTTGCCCGTGGGCGTGATTGCGATGACGAAGTGCGATCTTCCCGACCCCGACTGGATCGATTTGGTCGAAGAAGAGATTCGGGAACTGGTAAGCGACTCATTTTTGAAAGACGCTCCGATCGTTCGCACAAGTGCAGCAACTGGTGATGGTTTGGAGGAGCTTAAAACAGTACTGCAAGAAGCAGCCGCAAAAGCCGCCAAAGCACGAGGTGACGGTCGTCTTCACGCGCCGTTTCGGATGGCAATCGATCGCACGTTCACGATTGCTGGCCACGGAACGGTAGTGACCGGCAGTGTATCCAGTGGGACGTTAACCGTCGGCGATCAGATTGTGATCGAGCCTGGACACGTCGAGGTGCGTGTACGCGGATTGCAAAATCATGATCGAAAATCGGACACGGTGCACTCAGGCCAACGAGCCGCCGTTAACCTCGTTGGCGTGCACCATGACGAAGTCAAACGCGGCCAAGAAATCGCGACGGATGGGTTTTTAACTCCTAGCCAGCTGATGACCGTACAGCTTGAAGTTCTCCCCAATGCGATTCGTCCGTTAAAAAATCGTTCACGTGTTCGCATACACTTGGGAACCAACGAAACGATGGCGAATGTCGTTTTGCTGAAGGATGCTGAATTGGCACCAGGTATGTCGGGGCCGGCTCAACTGTTTCTCACGGACTCGGTGGTGAGCTCTTGGAATCAAGCGTTCGTCATCCGCAGCGAATCGCCCGTCATGACCATCGGTGGCGGACGAGTTCTCGTGCCAGCGGCAGAAAAATTAAAACGCGCCGGAGATGCGGCACTTCGGTGCCTTGATGACTTACGAGACGAGGACGATACGAAGCGCGCGGCAGCGGCGGGTTACTTTGCGGGTACGCAACCTTGGTCGATGACGGATCTTGCTCGACTGGCCGGCATCGACAATCCGGAAAAGATATGTGAGCAACTGGTGGAGCAGGGCGAGTTCGTTCAACTGAAGATCAACGCGCAACGTCATTTATTGTGGCACAAGGAAACGTTAGAAGAGCTTTCTCAAACCATCGAATCGTGTCTGGCGAAGATGCATGATCGTGAACCATTACGTAGCACGGTGGACCGATCACGACTAACGCATCAATTGAGCTATTGTGCGGACGGTGCGGTATTGGAATATGTCCTGAGGCGGATGGCCAAAGCCAAACGCGTGCGATTGAACGAACGCGGCGTTGGGCTCGCCGGCCGTGGGCCGCAGCTTTCAAAATCCGAGACTCAACTGTTGACCGAATTAATCAACAAATTCAAAGCAGCCGGTTGTCAGCCACCAACCGTCAAAGAATGCGAGGCGTCAGCGACGAAAAACAAAGCGTCCGTCGCGTCTCTTGTACAATTAGCAGCGACCGAGGGCGATTTGGTGGAAGTTTCCAGTGACTTCTATCTACATCGAGACGTGGAACAGGATTTACGTGATAGGCTTAAACAAGAGATCGCCGAACAAGGCGGCCTTACATTGAGTCAGATTCGGGAACTCATGTCCACGTCGCGGAAATATGCAGTTCCGATTTGCGAATACCTAGATCGAATCGGTTTTACTCAACGACAGGGCGATGTGCGCGTAATCGCCAGTCCATAACGAATCGCTCGCCAGGTAATAAATAGGGGTACGATGCAAAATCCACTAAAGAACATTCCGTCGGTGCACGAGTTGCTTGAGAGCGAGCCACTCAAGAAGCTAGTCGACAACGTGAGCCACAATGTCGTTGTCACGGAAGTGCGATCTTTTCTCGACAACCTGCGCGATGACATTCGCGAGGCAACGACGGACGTGAAAATGCCCGCGCCGACCGAACTTGCGGAAACGATTGCAAAGTGGATTGTCACCGATCAGCAGCCCAAACTGCGACCTGTTATCAATGCCACTGGCATCTTGTTGCACACGGGACTTGGCCGCGCGCCGTTACCAAACGCAGCGTTGGCGGCTATTCAGGAAGTTTCGACGGGCTACGCAAGTGTTGAAGTAGATTTAGAATCCGGTCATCGTTCGCAGCGAGTGCAATCCGTTACGAAATTGTTGTGTGAAGTCACGGGCGCTGAGGCCGCCGCAATCGCGAACAACAATGCGGGTGCCACGATGTTGGCACTAGCGGCACTGGGGGCAGGGCGCGAGATCATCGTTTCGCGGGGGCACCTCGTCGAAATTGGCGGCAGTTATCGATTGCCCGACGTGATGACCGTCAGCGGCGCAGTGTTACGCGAAGTGGGGACCACGAACAAGACCCGAATCAGTGATTATGAGCAGGCGATTAACGAACAGACCGCAGCACTGATGCGCGTACACACAAGCAATTATGTGATTAACGGCTTCACGCAAGAGGCCACACTATCGGAATTGATTTCAGCCGGTCGACAGCATGGTGTGCCGGTAATCGACGACATTGGCAGTGGTGCGCTTGTTGACTTTGCCAAGTACGGTATCGAAGGTGAGCCGATGGCTGCCGAGAGCGTAAAAGCGGGATCGGAAGTCGTGCTGTTCAGCGGCGACAAATTGTTGGGCGGGCCGCAATGTGGAATCATCGTCGGCAAGAAGAAGTACATCGATATGATTACGAAGCACCCAATGATGCGTGCGTTGCGAGTGGACAAGATTACGCTTGCGGCGTTGGCTGCAACGTTAAAGCTGTATCGTGATACGGAAGTTGCGGAAAAAGAGATTCCACTTCTATCGTTGCTTTCGACGTCTAGCGAGAACCTCAAAAGCCGCGCCGAACGATTGGCACCACAGTTGGCAGCGCTGTCGAACATAGAATCGGCAGAAGTGAAACCAGGAGAATCGTTTTTGGGTGGCGGCAGTGTTCCTACGCAACGACTTGAATCATGGTGTGTCGCAATCAAGCCGTCGAAGGATAGTATCGATACGTTTGCTCGGTCGTTGCGTACGGGGCAGCAACCTGTCTTTCCGCGAGTTCAACAGGACCGCATCTGGTTGGATTTGCGGTCCATTTTTCCGAACCAAGATCTAGCGATTGTTGAAGCTTGTGGTCAAGCAGCACTCTCTGAGTAACGGTTAATTAACAAATTAACTTTCTAATTGCACCAGGATGTCGAGCACGAATCGCTCGCAATGACTTGATGTATGTTTCAATAACATAACCGATTGTCAAAAATTCGTTCGTGGCGCTTTTCAAAAATTGGGAAGCTGCGACAATCCGCGGCCTCTATCTAACCTGTTCTGGGATGATTGGCTCACGACGAAATGAAAACTGTGGCTCGACGGCGCGGCAAGAAGCGGCGACCACATTTTGAATCATTGGAAGATCGGAATCTGTTGGCAGGGGATTCTCCTGCTGTACTCGACAGCATTCGTGACGCAGCACGCCTCGAGTTACTGCTTGCCAATGCCAACTCCGAATTGGAAGTTCAGCAATCAGCGACCTCCGAAACGAAATCTCGCCTCATCGTTCTTACCGATATTGGTGGCGGTGACCCGGACGACGAACAGTCGATGGTGCGTTTACTGACCTATGCCAACAAGTTCGACATTGAGGGGCTCATTGCCGGCTCCACACTGAATGGTTCGAATGTTACCAATCAACATTTGATCAACAACATCATCAATCATTACGGTAGTGTATGGTCCAACCTGAACCAACACGAACCGGGCTTTCCAACAGCTGCGACACTTCGATCGAAAGTCGCTGCGGGACAGCGAATTAACGGCGCTTTTGGCGCAGGCTACGATACGCCAGGTTCAAATCTCATCATCCGCGCAGTGGATTCTCCGGACTCGCGACCCGTCGACATCGCGATTTGGGGTGGCTCGGCTGACTTGGCTCAAGCGCTCTGGCGCGTGAGGGCAACGCGCACACCAGCGCAAGTGGATCAATTCGTCGCAAAACTTCGCGTAGCTTGGATTGAGCAAGGTCCCACGGATGGTTGGATTAAGTCAAATTTTCCAGACCTGTTTGTGGTCAGCAATCTTGCAACAGGAAATGGAACTTACCAAGCACCGTTTCGTGGGATGTATCTTGGCGGCGACACGAGTCTGACAACGTCTGCATGGGTAAACGAGAACGTCAAAGCGCATCAGCCCTTCGGCAATCCTTATCCAGCCCAGGCAGCTGGGGCAGCGATGAAGGAAGGCGATACGCCGACCTGGTTCTACTTCTTGCCGTCTGACTTAAGCGATCCCGCGCATCCAGAATGGGGCGGCTGGGGCGGTCGTTACTATGAAAATGGAAACCTCTACTCGCCGGCGCAAGACTTGTCCAGCGAGGGCAACTTGGGACGCAATACTGTGAATCGGTGGCGGGAGGAATACCAAAACGATTTTTCCGCGCGGATGGATTGGACGGTTACTAGCTACGCGGACGCAAATCACAATCCGGTCGCGGTGATCAATCGACCAAATGCCTTTACGGTTTCATCAGGTACGACCGTTGGAGTGAGCGCGGCAGGGTCGTGGGATCCTGATGGAGATCAGTTGAGCTACGAGTGGTTTCAATACAGTGAAGCGGGCACGTTTGCAGGATCGGTTTCCCTTGTTGGATCCTCTTCGTCGTTCGTTCAATTTACCGCGCCAAATGTATCGTCTCCGCAGACGATTCACCTTATCTTGAAACTTCGTGACGATGGTGCTCCGAACTTGTTTGATTACCAGCGTGTGATCGTAACAGTGAACCCGAGCGTTTCAGCTCCAACACCGACACCGACACCGACACAGACACCGACACACACAC
>CAYNJG010000070.1:0-30363 GCA_964397295.1 uncultured Pirellulaceae bacterium | reverse complement strand
AAAGTGAATCGTTGGCAATCGAGATCGGACAGCGGATCAAAAGCGTCACCGATACACTGCCAGTGAATTTCATCTTCAAGGCGTCATTCGACAAAGCCAATCGCACCAGCATCAAATCGCATCGCGGACCGGGACTCGAAGAAGGTATCGACTGGCTTGGCAAAGTGAGACAAGAGCTAAGTGTTCCAGTGACAACCGACATTCACGAACCTCGTCAAGCGAAAGCAGCGGCAGAAGTCTGCGATGTGCTTCAGGTTCCCGCGTTCCTCGCGCGGCAAACGGATTTATTGGTTGCCGCGGCGCAGACGGGCAGGGCGGTTAATGTGAAGAAGGGCCAGTTCATGGCACCTACCGACATGAAACATGTGCTGGGTAAGCTTCGCGAGTCCGGCGCCAAAAACGTTATGCTTTGCGAACGCGGTACGTTTTTTGGCTACGGTCGACTTGTAAATGACATGCGAGGGCTCGTTGAGATGCGAAATCTCGGAGCGCCTGTGATCTTTGACGCGACTCACAGCGTACAAGAACCGGGAGGGCAGGGCGGTACAACGGGCGGCCGCCGAGAGTTCGTACCACACTTGTCTCGAGCTGCCGCAGCAGTGGGAATTGATGGACTTTTTATCGAAACGCATATTGATCCTGACAGCTCACCAAGTGACGGCCCAAATATGCTACCGTTGGATGAAATCGAACCGCTGTTAAAGCAAGTTCTGGCGATTCGCGACATCGTGGCAACCTAAAACGGGCTGGGCAAAGCATCGTGAAACCGCACGGCGACGGTCGTGCGGCAACAATGAGGGAACACTTGGATATGCGATCCAATCTTAATTCGAGAAGTTTGAGCGTATTGCTGCTGATCGGCTTCGTTGTGCTCGTGGCTCCGGGCTGCCGCAAGAAAGCCACTGTTACGACGAACCAAGTCTCAATCAAAACCACCGTCAAGCAAACGTCGTCGTTTGATGCCTCGATTGACTTCCTGAATAACCTTGAACAATTCAAACCCACAACCGTTGATGATCAAATCCTCGGTAACCTGCGAGACTGGTCCGGCGAAGCGAAAGCGTCGATCGAATGGAGCGCAGACCCGATGTTCAATCGGCTGCCGCAGCAATACAAGCAATTCTTCACGACGGAAGGTTTGGCAGCTCCTGCTTTCGAGAGATTTGACGTTAATCCGCTCAAAGAAACCGTGTGGATGCGTGACATTGCCAGGAACGTTGCCACGCGAACTCTCGACGACCCGACGCTTAAAGCTTGGTTGAGCAGTGCTGTCGAACAAGGCCAGTTGTCCGAGGACTTGAAAGCCGATCTCACGCTGACCTATCAATTATTCGATTGGACAATCCGCAATACGCAACTCGATTCCGCCCAAGACCCAGACGACGTCGTCGGCGACCCCGAGGACCCGAACGCGTTTCGGCATCAGTATGAACCATGGGAAAACGTCTTATATGGTCACGCCGATTGGCTAGAACGAAGCAGGATTTTCATTTTGCTTTGTCGGCAAATGGGAATCGACGCGGTCATGTTGGTCGCCGAGCGTGATGGCGAACCGGCTCAGCCGTGGGCGGTCGGGGTGCTAATCGGCAAAGAACAACAAACGGAAACCGCTAATGCCAGCGAGTTGTATCTGTTTGATGCGTTGTTGGGTGTTCCGTTGCCAGGGCAGGGCAGGGCACCGTTCGGCCGACTCAGCGAGTACATCAACGATCCAACGTTGCTGGACAAACTAAGCGTTGGCTCCAGCCCCTATCGCCTTGGCACATCAGATCTCGAAAACCTCACGGCGAGCATCGAAGCGACGCAAACCAGCCTTTCACAACGCATGAAGCAAGTCGAATCTCGACTGAAGGGCAAACTAAAAATGGTGCTAACGGTCGAGCCCACGTCGATGGCCCGGGAACTGCGCAACAAAGCGGGCATTAAGAAGGTCGAGATCTGGCCTTATCCGTTTCGACGCAATCTTTTCTTTCGCGAGCTGGCGAACAATCCAACGGCGACGCCAAACCTAGTGGAGCGGCTCGAACGAGAGCAGATTCCGTTTCTGATGCGAAGCAAATTGATGCAAGGCCGGTTGCTTCAATTCCGCGGAAAGTACAAGGGAGGTTTGGACGATCCCGGCGCAAACGAACTGTTCTTGGATTCGCGACTGTCAAAGCAGCAGCTGAAGCGTTTTTCGATTCCACTGGAGAAACTCAGAGAAATATCGAAAGACTTGCCTCAACCGTCTCCGTTCCTTGAAGGCTTGCCAAAGGATCCCGCCGAGGCGAATGCGATTTACCAAGAGCGTGTTTCCACATCGTTGCAAAATGCAATTTGGAACAAAGACAACGCGACGATTTGGATGGCAATGACCTCCCTGGACAATCAGCAGTACGAAGTCGCCCAACATCACCTCGGTCAGATTCTCGAAAACAAATCAAGCCGATGGCATCAACAAGCCCGTTACAATATGGCTCGCGCGCACGAATCCCTGGGCAAGCTGAATGACGACGCATCGCTGATCGAAGCTGCGATTGAGCTGTACGAGAGTGACAAGGACTCACCGCAATACGATGGGAACTTGTTGCGGGCCGCCACGTTGCGCAATAAATAATCCAGGAACCGAACGCAGCCTCGAAGCAGTGGCCATGAATAACGACACGAGCCCATTCATTCCAGTTTCGAAAAAGAAGAAGCTCAAGCTGTTTTGGCCATGCGTTCTGTTGGTGTCTCTTCTCGCAGTGTGGTTCGTTTTACAGCTATTCGGCCCAAACCCGAAGCTCCGCATCAGCAGAGAAACTACCTACATTACGGAACCTCTGACCAACGGGTTACCAGATTACGACGAGTATGTTCGATCGAAACTGCTTGACGGACTTGAACCCGAAAACAATCAGTCGCTTGCGATTTGGCTCGAGCTTGGGCCGGAGGGGGACGACCAGCCAAACCAGCGTGTTAGCGACGCGGTGGGAATTCCCGTTAGCGACCTGAAGCAAGGTCGCCTCATTCCATTGTCGGATGAACGATATGAAGACAGCCTCACAGAATGGCTGAAGCTACACGACCTCAAATCCACCCCGAATTGGATCCCCGAAACGGATCTACCAGATGACGCCATGAGTTGCGTTTGGTCATCCGAAGACTGTCCGCCTCTTGCAGCTTGGATGGAAGACAATACGGACGTCTTTGCCCGATTGCGAGCGGCATGCTCGATGACAGGAAACGCATCCTTTGCCTGGGCATATGGATCGCAACATTCGCTAGGCGAAGTATCTGCAAGCAGAATGCAGAGACGAGAGGTGGCACGACTACTGGCCGCGCGGGCCAAATGGTGCACCGGAGACCGCCGACACCTTGATGCTTGGAACAATCTCAAAGCCATGCACTGCCTCGGAAGAACCGACGCGGGGAATGTCGAGCTGGTTGACTACTTGGTTAATGATGCCATCAACGAAATGGCCTGGACACACACGCACGAACTGCTCGCATCGCCAAACTTGTCTGTGGCCGATGCCGAACATATTCGCACGGAACTCAAGCAGTTGCCGCCCAGGCCTTCGTTGAGCAAGTGTTTGGAGGGAGAACGATTATTTTTACTCTCCTACAGCATTAACAGTTACGACATGGCCAGCCAAACGAGCCGCCTTACGTTCTACCGCGAGGAATATGACCAGGATCTCTCGACGCTGGCTTTGGGCACACGTCTTGACTGGAACGTAATCTTGGCACGACACAACGCGAGGCTTGATGAGGCGGTCAGAATCGCAAACATCACAGACCGGAAAACGCGGGACGAATCCGTGGCGGAATACCAAGACAGGTTCGCATCACGTCCGTTGGACAAATCCACTACACGCTTGATCGGCGCTTTGCTTAGCTGCCGGGCGCGGAGCAGAATTGTGGCGGATTGGATGGATCCATTGGACTCAACGATTTCGTTCGTGTTCTCTGAAAATCGCCAATCTATTTACCCCGCCTTTGCCGAGGCACTTGCATTACTCGCGATCAGTCGAGCAGAAGTCGGTGAATATCCAGACTCATTAAATGATGTGGTAGTGCATGGTGAACACGTCACGATTCCGGCGGACTTTTCTGGGCTACCGTTGCAGTACGAGAAAACCGAAACGGGCTTTGTGCTTCGTAGTCTTGGCGTGGACGAAATAGTTGACGGCCGTGCTGATCCGTTTGTAGGTGACGACACGGTCCTCGATACCAGCGAGCAGGCGAAGACGATCGTTGACGTGATTCGTACACTCAACATACTAGTGGAAGAGTGGTAACAGTCGCGGGTAAGACACTTCGACATGTAAAAACAAAGGTGGGAGAAGCGATGTGTCGAATTGGTCTTTTTCTTACCCAGTTTCTTTAATGGTGTGCTTCTACCTTGACTACCTCGTAAAATTCCCTTGCATTCTGACCGAACGTTTTAGCAGTCATGCACGCTGACCTTTCTCGGTTTTGAGCGTTTGGATAAGATAACGACTGGTGAGGAGGATATCGGGCTTTTGCTTGGCGGTGAAAGACTTTCGAAGAAGCGAAAGCAAGCAACACCCAAATACGGAACGGTGATCGAGTGGCTCAGGTCCAAAACAACTACATCGGAACATACCGACGTCTGAAAATGATGCGGCAGGGCAAAACGTGCCAAATCTGGGAGACGATTCGTTCCTCCGACAATACCCGCTGTGTGCTAAAGGTATTGCGTGAAGAGTTTCGCAGTGACAAAAGCGAAATCGGACTCTTGAAGCACGAGTATGTTGTTGGGTCGGAACTCGATCACGAAAACTGTATCGATGTCTACGAGTACGATGTTGCGCGAGGGGTTCCGTTCGTGGCGATCGAGTATTTTCGGTCCTTCAACTTGAAGCAATGGATTCGCGAGCCGGAAGCCAAGCGAAGTTGGTTACCCAGCATCATCGAGCAAGCATCGCTGGGGGTTCAACATTTACACGAGCAAGGTTGGATACATTGCGATCTGAAACCCGACAACGTGCTGGTCAATGAAAACTGCGAAGTGAAGCTGATTGACTTCGCGATCGGACAGAAACAGAAAAAAGGATTCGGTCGACTGCTTGGTGGCGGAAGCAAAGGGAAAATTTCGGGGACGCGAAGTTATATGTCACCCGAGCAAATCCGCAACGAGTCGCTTGGCGTTCAATCGGATGTTTACAGCTTCGGATGTACGCTGTTTGAAATTGTTACGGGCAAGCTGCCATACACGGGGACTTCCAGCGATGACCTACTGCAACGACATCTGAAATCGCCCGTTCCATCGATGTCCGCGTTTGCCGAAGATGTGAATTCGAAGCTTAGCGATCTTGTTTTTCGCATGATGGCCAAGCGTAAAGAAGAACGCCCTGAATCTATCGCTGAGTTTCTGCAAGAATTCAAAAAAATCCGTCGACCCATTGCCGTAACCGGGTAAACTATGCAGCCTTCAAAACAGATCCTAGAACTTAGCTCCTTGAATTAGTTACTGCTTCGATAAGAGACTCCATGGATAACCCAGCCTTAGCTTTCGAAAATCCAATCCAAGAATTGGAACAAAAGCTGGAAACGCTGCAGAGCGACACGAATACAGATCGAAGCGAGGACTCTATTCGGCAGGTCCGCGAAGATCTTGCCCACATGACGCGTGAGGTGTATTCCAGCCTGACACCTTGGCAGATGGTGCAGGTCGCACGGCACAAAGATCGACCCCAAACGTCCGACTATCTAGATCTAGTTTTTGATGAGTTCGTCGAACTACACGGCGACCGCCACTTCGGTGACGATCCGGCTCTACTATCTGGTTTTGCGAAAATCGATGGCCATCGAGTTATGGTCATTGGTCACCAAAAAGGTCGAACGACCAAAGAACGTACGGCTTGTTCGTTCGGCTGCGCTCATCCCGAAGGCTACCGCAAGGCGCTGCTAAAGATGAAGCTCGCGTCGAAGTACGGCGTGCCGATCGTGAGTTTTATCGACACACCCGGCGCTTATCCTGGCGTGGGCGCTGAAGAACGTGGTCAAGCTCAAGCGATCGCCGAAAACATGTTCGAAATGTCACGTATGAAAGTGCCTATCATCTGCGTAGTGATAGGGGAGGGCGGTAGTGGCGGCGCGCTTGGCATTGGCGTCGGTGATCGTGTAGCCATGCTGCAATACGCTTACTATTCGGTGATTAGCCCAGAAGGTTGCGCAGGAATCCTTTGGAAGAGTCGCAAGCAAGCCGAACAGGCGGCCAAGGCGTTGCGTTTTACTTCGACGGATCTCGAACGATTCGGTGTGGTGGACGAAGTGATCGAAGAACCGCTTGGCGGCGCACATCGCAATCACCACCAAACGGCAGCAAGAATGAAGCTCTTCTTGTTGCGTTCGTTGCGTGAACTCAAGAAACAAAAGCCCGAACAGCTACTCGAGCATCGCTACGATCGCTTTCGCCAGCTTGGCGTTTTCTGGGAAGGTAGCAACCCTGAACTCGCGGATCCAAATCTGCGTCTCGATCCTAGCCAACCAATCCCGCCGCCAAAGACCGACGGCAACAGCTAGCGGGAAATCTGAGCGAGCGAGCAAACTCTCCGCGACCTTACCTCTCCGGCGGCCTTCCGCGCCGATCGCTTGCGTTATTCGCGAAAGTTACAAGACTCAGGGTGGGCGAGGCTCACACCAAGCAAGATTTGTACACCGAATGACGAAACTCTGTTCTTTGGCGCTACTCGGCGCAGTTCTGTCGACGTCGCCCGTTTTTTCTGGCCCAGTCGTAGTCACAGGCGATTCCATTACCGTTAGTTACGCTCCGCACGTGCCAAACTTCCAGTCCGTATCCCTGGGTGGTCTGCGAGCTGCGACCTACGTGGGGCAAACGAGCGCAAGCACCACAAACTACGCTCAAGACGTCGTGGATCTAAATCCGGAGACCATCGTGTTCATGCTGGGTACGAACGATAGCGTTCCGACGAACTCCACCGACTATCGATTCACACTATTCAAGACGCACGTCGACACGGCCTTCGACCTCTTCGAACAATCAACCGCTTCACGCGTGATTGTGCTTTCCATCTTGCCTGCCGATGAAGCAGCAATCGCTTCGACGTTTGGAAATCAATATGGAACGGGCATGAATTCGCGGGTCGACGATGACTACAACCCATGGCTGGCTGCACAAGCGGCCGCCCGACCGAAGTTCGAATACTTAGATCTGAATTCGGCGATGCAATCTAACGCGAATTGGCGCCGAGACTGGCTGCATGCGGACGGACTTCATTTGGTCGACGGTGCCGGTGAGCAGTGGCTCGCAAATCAAGTGTCCAATGCGGTAGCCGTACCGGAACCGTCGCCGTTTCTTTCACTCAGTTTGCTTGGCTTGCTGTGGGCTTTCAGGCGGAGAATCACATCGTCTCCGATCAGCAGCTACTGAAACAACGACTCGAGAACCTTGTCGATTTTCTTCCCGCGAATCGAAGAAGCGACAATGTTTCCGTTCTGGTCGATAATGTATGCAGCCGGAATCGAAAACGGACGCAGGTCTTGTTCACCGGACTCTTCAGGTTCAAAGAGCAACGGCCAATCGGCGTTGTGTGATTCGAACACTTCGATCGATCGCTCACGATTTCCAGTACTCACGCTAACCATCGCAAAGTCTTCACGCGAAGAATACTTTTCGTTGATCTCCTGGAAGTGCGGAAAGCTCTTCAGGCACGCCCCGCAATAAGGCGCCCAGAACTCAACGAGAATCACCTTGCCTTGATGCTGGCCGAAAGTCCAGGACTGACCCTGTTGATCAACGTACACGGTGGCCGGCGCAGGCTTGCCGTTGTAAAGCCGCGACTGAGCCGCTCCTTGAGCGAACATCATTGTGTACACGAAGCCAGCAATGACGAGGACGACAACTCCATATTCTTTTGCAATGTCCACCATCACTCGCCAGCCTGACTTGCCTTCGACTGGTTCCTTTGCTTCTTTCGTGTCGTCTCTCTCTTTCGCCATTTTCTTGAACAGCAAAGTGCTTCCAATTAGCACGCCGGCGAAACCGGCAAATTGAAGCAGAGCACTTCCGATCGCGAATTCTTGCACGAGCAACACGAGGCCGCCGATCAAACCAAACAGCCCCAACTGCCACCCAATGCGAAACCAGATGTTGGTCTTTCTGCTCTCGAGTCCAACGATCACCCCGTAGAGAGCAGCCGCGGTGAAGAATGAGAAAATGCCAATCCAGCCGGTCGCGGGACGAACTCCAGTGACGATCGTGTACAAAGACACTACCAATATCGGAATCATGGTTGTGGCAACAATGTTGATTGCAACAAAGCTCACGCATTCCTGGATGGAATCTTTGATGAGATCGCCAACTTTCACACCGAACAGCTTTCGCTCGTTCGAGTCCACTCGAAACCGTGGTCGCGGGGTATCCGGACTCGGATTCGATTCGTGCTGAACCGGTTCACTTGGCGATTTCGCCTGGTCCAGCAAATCCATCGCCCGATCGAGAGTCTTTTCCGAATTGGCCACGGTTCGGAAATCATCGATCGGAGCTTGTTCTTGTACGGCGGGGAATTTGTCGTTTTGAATGCTCATGTGAAAACCGTACGTCTCCACCGGCTTCTCAGCAGAACTTGTCGTCGCCTTTTTTAAGCGAACCAAGCTTCCAATCAAACTGTTCTGTGAAAAAGAACGGTTCTAGCGGGGGACCAGGAATCGATGCCTTGCCCGCGTTGCCATTTTGGAACGTAATTCCTCCATACCTTGAACGTCCGATAATGTTTCTTATGTTCGGTTTAGGGTGTATTTTCCCGGGGGAGTTGCTCTGGTTCAGTCACTAACTGAAGTGTCGGCAGCAGCGAGCCGCTTGAACGTCGCCTGTTGTCAGTTTTCTGCGAATCCTCTTCTCTCGGCAATTCCTTGTTCGGCAAGTGTCGAAAGCATTTTTTGTTGAGTAGCGAGCGCTTCGCCGAACACTTTCTTCGCGTCGTCCGGCTTGAACGACAGCTGCCGCCGACAGCTTTAATTTGCTTGGCGTCGCCTGTTGTCAGTTTTCTGCGAATCCTCTTCTCTCGGCAATTGCACCATGAATGGGTCCCCAAACAATTTGGAGGTTCGCTGATGACCGAGCGCCTCTCGAAACACGCCCAGGTACTTCTGGTATCTTAGGATCTCAACCTCCTTCAACAGCTCTTGTTCGGCAAGCAGGACCTCTGTTCGGATATCTTCCGATTCCTCTGCGCTAAGACCGACCCGCTTGCCAATGGAAATCGTGGCACGTTTAAGCAACAGGTGCTGATAAAAAATCTGTTCAAGCCGAGCATACTTCCGTTCACCAAGGATCTTCTTTAGCTTCTCCTCCGATGTCGAAAGCATTTTTTGTTGAGTAGCGAGCGCTTCGCCGAACACTTTCTTCGCGTCGTCCGGCTTCGCCGTAGCAAGTTTTAACCCTGCGACCTGCACCAGCTCCGGCAGCGCCGGGACTTCTGGAAGTGCCTGAACTTCGGCGAGCGTTTCGTCACTTATTTCAAGATGTTTGAGGATGTCGGGCCGACGCTTGAGCAGGGCCATCGGATAGGGCTGGCCTCGACCGGCCATCATCGCAAGGTTGATTGCATTCTGCTCAATGTTTGGTCCCAAAGCTTTAGAAAACAGCGATTGCGGACGCGCAACGTTTTTAGCTTCGTCTGCTGAAAGCTGATGACAGAAAAGAGTAAGCACTAGGCCTATACAAGTTCGAATATTCAAATCCAACTCCTTCTGCGTCAGTCTGTATAATTTGCAACCAGCGAAAAGTGCTTTAATTCGCACTTATATTACGAGCGAGTCAATCGTTGTCCATCCCTCAAACCTCAAGACCTCCATGCGTATCAGGTTTAGAATTAGAACACTACTGATTCTTGTCTTCATTTTCGTATTGATCATTGGTTGTTACTCGCGTAGCTGGAGCCAGCTTGTAGCCGATTCTTACATTGAATACGTTTGATTTTGGACGTCTTCGTTTGTCCAGTTTGGGCTTCGGTTCGAACAAATTCTTATCGCTAGCTACTAGCCCACGCAAATCAAAAAGAGCCCGTTAGCAATGGCTAACAGGCTCTTTGAAAACCGTTCGGTTGAGAACGCGATCTACTTTAAATCGAAGCGATCAAGCTTCATGACTTTGCTCCAAGCAGCTGCAAAGTCTTCTGCAAAACGCTGCCCAGAATCGGCACCAGCGTACGTCTCCGCAATCGCGCGAAGTTGTGCATTGGACCCGAATACAAGATCAACGCGCGTTGCGCTCCACTTCACTTTTCCGGTCTCCCGATCCTTCGCTACGAACTGGTTCTCAGCCGTCTTCTCCCACTGAGTACTCATGTCCAACAGGTTCACGAAGAATTCGTTAGTGAGTGCTCCCGGTTGCTTGGTGAGCACGCCGTATGCAGATCCGTCAAAATTCGAATTCAGAGCACGTAAGCCGCCGACCAGAACCGTCATTTCCGGCGCGGAAAGGTTTAGCAGCTGAGCACGATCAATGAGCATTTCTTCCGAGGCTTGAGTTTGACCAGGTCCCACGTAGTTGCGGAAACCGTCGGCACGCGGTTCCAGAGCGGCAAACGAATCAACGTCCGTCATCTCCTGCGAGGCATCGGTACGACCTGGAGTGAACGGCACCTTAACTGGGTGTCCTCCAGCTCTTGACGCCGACTCAATCGCCACGCATCCGCCAAGTACGACCAAGTCAGCCATCGATACTTCGCCCGAAAAGTTCTTTTGGATGTTTTCGAGCTTATCAAGAACTTTCTGCAAGCGTTCGGGATTGTTCACCGCCCAGTCTTTCTGAGGCGCCAAACGAATACGACCGCCATTCGCACCGCCACGCTTGTCAGAACCGCGATAGCTTGACGCTGCAGCCCAAGCTGTAGTGACGAGCTCCGATACGTTGAGGCCGCTGTTGGCGATCGCGTTTTTCAGGTTGGCAATTTGGGTATCGGACAGTGTGGTGCCTTTTGATTCCGGAACGGGATCCTGCCAAAGTTGCGCGGGAGCGACTTCAGGTCCAAGCAAATTAGCGACGGGCCCCATGTCACGGTGCGTCAACTTGTACCAGGCTTTTGCAAATGCCGTTTCGAACTCTTTGGGGTTCTCGTGGAACCGCTTCGAGATTTTCGCATAAGCAGGATCTTCGCGAAGAGCGAGGTCTGTCGTGAACATCATCGGTGCGTGCGAGCGACGTTCGTCATGCGCGTCGGGCACCGTACCATCACCGCCTCCATTTTTCGGCTTCCATTGCTGTGCGCCGGCTGGGCTCTTCGTCAGCTCCCAATCGTATGCGAACAGATTTTCGAAGTATCCGTGCGACCACTCGGCAGGAGTCGAAGTCCACGCGCCTTCCAATCCACTTGTGATGGTGTCAACGCCTTTGCCCGACTTGTATTTGTTCGTCCAGCCAAACCCCTGCTCTTCCAACGAAGCGCCTTCTGGCTCGGGACCGACATTGCCGTTCGGATCTGCCGCCCCATGAGCCTTGCCAAACGTGTGACCGCCGGCAATCAACGCGACGGTCTCTTCATCATTCATCGCCATACGTCCGAACGTCTCTCGAATATCGTTCGCTGAAGCCAGTGGATCGGGCTTGCCGTTCGGGCCTTGTGGATTGACGTAAATCAAACCCATCTGCACAGCGCCAAGAGGGTTTTCAAGCTCGCGCTGTCCCTTGTAACGTTTGTCGGCCAGCCATTCAGTTTCGGGGCCCCAGTAGATATCGTTCTGCGGCTCCCAGACATCTGCGCGTCCACCAGCGAAACCAAACGTTTCGAAACCCATCGATTCGAGGGATACGTTGCCGGTGAGAATAATCAGGTCAGCCCAAGAAATCTTGTTACCGTACTTTTGCTTGATCGGCCAAAGCAGACGACGTGCTTTGTCGAGGTTAGCGTTATCTGGCCAACTGTTTAGCGGCGCGAATCGAATCGTTCCGTCTGACGCACCACCACGACCATCACCAGTGCGGTACGTTCCGGCGCTGTGCCAGGCCAAACGGATCATAAACGGACCGTAGTGACCATAATCGGCGGGCCACCAATCCTGAGAAGTCGTGAGTACTTTCTCAATGTCTTTCTTGACCGCGGCAAGATCGAGTTTGTTAAACTCAGCTGCGTAGTCGAAGTCCGGGCCAAGCGGATTGCTTTCCGGAGTGTTTTGGTGGAGAACTCGCAAGTCCAACTGGTTCGGCCACCAATCGGCATTCGAGTAGGCGGCGCGTTTTCCCTCACCTGAAACGTTCGGTGCGCCCTCTTCATTCTTCGCAAGTAAATCGGCAGCTGGTCCTTTGGCCACCATGCCCGTGATCGGACACTTGGCGCCGGCGGGGAACTGCGAGCCATGGTCGCTCTCTTCGCCTGGCACTTTGTCGCACATCATCAGGCAACAGAGAGTTGCGGCAAATAGGCGAATTCCTTTGGTTTGTATCATTGCTTTCTCCTTGAACGATTATTGAAGTCGGTCTTCTATGGAGGAGTGTCGCTTTTTGAAACGCCCAAATCCAATGCACCTCGGCTATACCAGGCATGCATAAAACGCATGCCTATGGCGGCTTTTTCTTTGCGTGGGGTGCAAACTCAAAAGTGCCAGAATCTCCCGCAATCTGTAGCCAAGCGACATCTCGCTTGCTCCAAGACGTGTTGTCTTTATACTTATGGGTGTGGGCAATGCATTCTTCGCGAATCTCTTCAATGGCTAGACCAGCACAAGACGTCACAGATGCCGAATTGGCCGTACTTGGAGTCCTGTGGGACGACAACACAGCGACGGTACGACAGATCACCAGCAAGCTCTATTCTGCGTCGCAGGGTTCGCAACACGCGACGGTTCAGAAACTATTGGACCGACTCAAGGCAAAAGGTTTCGTCAGTCGAGACCGAAACGTCTGGCCTCATGTTTTCTCAGCTACGATCGCGCGTGAAGAATTAATCGGTCGCCGACTTCGCACCACAGCCGAAAAATTGTGCGGCGGTTCACTTAGTCCGTTGCTCACTCACCTGATCAAAGACACCGGACTGAACGAAGGCGAACGCAAGTCGCTACGAGATCTTCTCGACGAACTCGATCCATAAACGGCTGCGACCATTCTTTGCCGACGATGGTCGGCTGCCTGTAATTCGTCTTCTCATTCCAACCACGGCATAGCCATGAATCCTGTATTGATTGGCTACCGAGCTACCGGAAAAACGGTTGTTGGATTATTACTCGCGGAACTTCTTGGCTTCGAGTGTGTCGACGCAGATGTCGTGTTAGTCGATCGAGCGGGTTGTTCGATCACTGAGATCTTTGCGAACCAAGGTGAAGAAGTGTTTCGCGATTTAGAAAGCGAAGTCATTGAAGATATTACTCAGCGTGAGAACGTCGTGCTGTCGCTGGGCGGCGGCGCGATTCTGCGAGAACAAAATCGCGAGCGGATTATTGCGAGGTGCAAGCCGGTTACTTGGTTGCAAGCAAGTGTTGAGACCATTGCTGAGCGGATCGATGCAGACGCAGTTTCGAAATCGCAGCGTCCGAATTTGACAGGCAAAGGTGGCGTCGAAGAAATTCGTGACGTATTAAAAACTCGGACTCCGTTGTACCAGTCCTGTGCTTCACTGGTGCTCGATACCGAGAATAAATCGCCTGCAGAGTTGGCGGAAGCGATCCATCGCAAGATTTTGTCACGCGATGTCGATTGACTAGTAGGCCAAGAAAGTTTGCAATTCATCAGCAAACCGATCTGACGAACCAACGCAATCGAGACCTCTCGCTTTGAATATCGTGCCATATCTTGTTCTCGCCCCGTTCGGAGCTCTCGTCGGTGGGCAAATCAATCGAGCCATCTACACATGGGCATGGGATTCGAGGCAGATCAGTCCGTGGTCGAAGAAACCTGAAAAGGCGTCACCGCGAACGTGGACGGATTGCATTCCGATCATCGGCTGGTGGCCCATGCGTCGCGAAGCCAAGTTGCATGGCAACGGTTTTTGGCTTCGCCCCATGTTGATCGAACTGAGCTGGGCGATTGGCATGCCGCTTTACTATTTTTGGTCCATCGGCGGAGGTCAACTCGAAGTTGCTGCGGCACCGGCTTGGCTCGATGTATTGCAGCTACGTTTTTTTGCACAAGGCGTGTTACTGGCTTTGATGACGATCGCAACATTTATCGACTTTGACGAGAAAACGATTCCCGATTTCATTACCGTTCCGGGCACACTCTTCGCATTGCTGTTTGCATGGCTGGCACCTACAGCACTAATGCCCATCGACGTTCCTCCCGATCCGCTTTTGCTCACACAAAAAGAGACATGGCCGTTATGGTTGAACTCCCCTGCCCTGCCCGGTCTTTGGATAGCCATCGGTTGCTGGTTCGGTTGGTGCATGGCATTGCTGCCGACCACGGTGTACTTTCGTCACGGTATTTCTCGAGGCCTGCGTGTTCTCATTGGAAGCGTGTTTAACAAACGGCGGCGAACGGTTACATATGCGATTGCTGGCATGTTCATTGTCGGCGCAGCATTGATCACGCTGGCGTGGCGCCAAGGTGGAAGCAACTGGCAAGTACTTTTGTCATCGCTCGTGGGCATGGCGGCTGCCGGTGCATTCGTCTGGTCCATTCGAATCGTCGCGGGTGGTGTATTGGGCGTCGAGGCAATGGGCTTCGGCGACGTCACATTGATGGCGATGATCGGCGCGTTTTTAGGCTGGCAAGCAGCCACGCTAACTTTCTTCATCGCACCCTTTACGGGAATCGCGATCGTGCTGGTGAAGCTAATTTTCTCGGGCAACCGCGAAGTCGCCTTTGGACCGTTTCTCTGCGCTGGCGCCGCTATCGTGCTGCTGTGCTGGCCGGACCTTTGGGCTCGGTGGGGACGTATTCTTGGCGGTCCCGATGCAATCGCATTTGCGATCGTGCTTAGCTTGATGCCTTTGGCGATGGGCGTCATGCTAGCGACACTGCGATTCGGTCAGCGATTATTGGGCCTTCGATAACGATTGCTCTTGAGCCAGGCACTCGGCGACAGTATTCTCCCGCCGAATTCATTAAATTCGCCTTGCGCAGGAGCTGTCGTTTTGGTTTCAAGCCTTCGTTGGATGTCGATTTGCATTGGCTTGTCCGCATGTGCAATTGGCTGCGCGCCCAACACGAACGGAGTTTGGCAGCCTTCGCTTCCTTGGACACGACAAATACCGCAGCGAACAGCGGCAAATCCATGGCAAGCGGGCCCGCAAAACGGTCTTGCTGGCACGCTTCCTCGCTATCCGGACCCTCGTAATGCTGCTGCTCGCGGCTATTCCGATCCGCGAATAGCCAGCCTGCCCTCACGTTCGCCTATCGCAAATCCGGTAGCAAGAAATACGAACGGGCTGTCTTACCTCAGAGACCTCATGAAGAGGAACGAGGAACAGCAACAACTTGCTGAACTGCAGCAACGAGAGCTTGAAGAGTTAACTCGTCGCCAAGCCCAAGAGTCAGAACGCGAACGCCTCTACGTAGTCCAGCAAAGAGAAAAAGAACGCGCCGCATTGCTGAAGCAATACGAAGAAAAAGAACGTCTGCTGGCCAGTCGCGAACAAAAGTATCGCGGCCAATTCGATCAGCTGCGAAACCAAGCCGCCGGTCTCGACACGAACAATCGTGACTTGCATGCAGAGTTGGCTCGATCGAAAAAAGAAACAAGCCTGCTGCAAGAAGAGCTTTCGTTGCTCAAGCGGCGGCTAGGTGAATCGACGCAACAACTTTCCTTGGCACAGCGATCCAACCAAGAAGCCGGCAAGCGTCTTCAGGCAATCCAAGCGTCCGCTTCAAGAAAGCGTGGCAATGCAGCCATCCGAGCCAACAGTAGCGTTACGCAATCAATCACGGCCGTGATGGTGCCTGGCATGGACATCCGCCAAGACGGTGACTTGGTTCGCATGTCGATACCAACGGACAAGCTTTTCATGCAAGGTACGGCACAACTGCATCAGGGCTCGCAGCCCTACATGGATCAGATCACCGAAGTCGTTCGTCGTCACTACCCGCAACAAATCGTGGGGGTCGAGGCTCACACGGACCATAGTTCGACCCAACTATCAAGCACACAATGGCGCAACCACCATCAGCTAACAGCGGCCCAGTCGATGGCGATCTTTGAGCAGCTCACCAATCGAAACATCAGTCCGCATCAATTATTCGTGCTTGGCCATGGCGGCAATCATCCCCTCGTTTCCGGCGGCACACCGCAGGGCCAATCGCTGAACCGCCGCGTTGAAATCGTCGTCTATCCGGAAACGTACGGGCAGCGATAGTCCGTCGCGAGCCTGTTAACCATTTTCCGCATATGCGACCGACTTGAAACGCAAGGGCTTGATTGCGCGGCTGCTAGATTGAGCCACCTCAAGTCTCAGCGTTTTTTCTGTCCGTCACTGTATATCCGCGCCTTGCGGCCCGATGTTTTAAGCCGCAAGGCCGGAGGGTCCAACACTTGTCGCGAGAGGGTCTTGAACGAGGCGGCGTGAAGTCCAAATTCGTGGAATTGTGTCCGCAATTCATCCTCTCTTGCTACGACCGCAACATCTATCTCTACTTCGTATCCGAGACGTCCCAGTGTCTTAGCGAATGCATTCAACGCGTCCCAGCGGCTCATTTCACCTATCAACTCAAACACAGCTGTGTCGAGAGGAATAAGCAACTCGCGTGACTGCGTCTTGCGAGAGCTGATTTCACGAAGTTGTTCAAGCTGATGTTCAGAGAAGACCTCCTCCTGTTCGCCAAGCTGCCCAACAAGGCTCATGGATAGTTTTGCGAATTCGACCCGTTGTGGGCCGGGCAACTTCGACTTCTTCCCAAGAGCTAGTTTACCGAAACTACTTGCTCTGGCCTTCAAGATTTTACGGTCACGTTCTTGCAACAGTGATTGCGAGTCTGTGGATTCCATGTCTGTGGATTCCATGTGGGCCCTCAGCAGTTCATTCGCTTCTTCCGCTGCTGGTACGTCGTCCCATCTCTTAACGAGCATGGTCAGTTGTTCTAAACCAAATTCGCGGTTCGCTTCATCGTTCATCCTAAGCTTCGCGTCACGCAATACTCTTGACGCCCATTCTGACCTTGTTGGTGCGTCTGATATGCGAGTAGCTGGAAAACGTTGTGCGAATTCTCGACGACGGTCAATATCCCGCTCGAGCCACAAAAATGCTCGCTCAAGCACAGCAGGCGGTGGCATGACGTGCCCCTGTCCCTTTTGGGCGTGCGACGCATATCGTATGGATGCTGCATTAAATTCAGCTTGGCTTACGAGCTTGGCCACTGGAGCAAACGGTTCGTCATCACCATAGATGGTGACCACACTAAGTCGCTCAGCTACCCGACTGAGACACCATGGTTCAGTCGGAAAAATCGGTTGACTGCCCAAGCAGATCACACCACCAAAGTACTCCGGTAAGTTGAAGCCGACCAAGGAAGTGACTTGAGCACCTCCGGAGAATCCTGATATATACGTACGGTCCGGGTCGACTCTTATCCTCCGCCGAACATCCCCGAGTGCTTCTACGACCAGCCGAATGCGAAGATCGATAGACACGCCATTCCCCGCATTTCTCACACCGACAAAAGCGATGCCGTGTCTCTTGCAGATTGGACGCCAACTCTCCCATCCAGTTGGTTCATTTGATGGCGAAACAAACACGACCAGAGGAATCGGCTTTCCTGATTTTCCAGGTCCAAAGTACTCGTAATTTGACCGAGCGAGATGAAAACGATCATTAATGTCTGGCGGTACGTCACTGGGGCTCGAGTGCAGGAAAGGAAATAGCCAATCAAGTCGGGTGGTTTCCTTCACCTGAACCTTAGAATAGTACTTCGCGGGTTGGGCAAGTGTATGACAATTGGACGCGACAACGAGAACAACGGCAGCAAGTAGTGAGAGCTTTCGACCCATCTTGGCCTCCGATTCGGCTGGACTCCGTCATCGTACCGAATTCAGGCTGAAGAACCGAATAAACCCGCATCGGTCAGTACCACAAGTAGAAAGTCAACGGCGATTCGCCGTTGGGCGTGCACCCTTAAGCTTCCATCGCCCTCTACATGACAATCTGTCAGCGAACTGCAAAAATGTATGCCCGTCGTGCGTGCGGCGGTTCGCAATCGCTGGATCGACTTGTGTAGAGAAATAATGAAGGATCTTCTCGACGAAAAACCGGATCTGCTGACGCCCGCTCAGTTCTTGAAAGGCGTCGGTCCGCAGCGCGCCGAAGTACTCGCCAAACTCGGATTGAAAAACGCTCGGGACATCGTCTTCTTCTTTCCACGCGACTACCGCGATCTCACACAGCTCACCTCGATCCGCGATTTCGAAGCAGGACCAACGTTTCGCTTGCTTGGTACGGTCGAAGAAATCGACCAACGCAATGTCGGCACCGGGCGAAGCATGTTGGGCGTACTGGTCAAGCAAGAAAACGAGTACGTCCGCGCGGTTTGGTTCAACCAACCGTTTATGGCAAAGCAATTCAAACAAGGCCAACGCATTGTTCTAACGGGTACGGCCAAATCGCGTGGCTTTCGTTGGGAAATGACGCATCCACAAGTGGAAACGCTCGTTGACGACGAAGTTCCGGAGGCGGGTTTGCAACCCGTGTATCGACTATCGCAAGGCATCTCGCAATTCCACATGCGCAAGCTTGTGCAAACGACGGTCGAAACATTTGCAGCATCCGTCGACGAAGTCTTCCCCGCTCATTTGCTGGAACGTTACGACCTGCTGCCGATCGCAGACGCGCTACGCTTGATTCACGAACCCGAGTCGCCAGAAAATCTACAACAAGCTCGGTTTCGGTTTGCTTACCAAGAACTCTTTACGATGCAGTTGGCACTAGCTATTCGCCACGCCTCGGTCATCCAATCGCCCTGCCCTGCCCTGCCCTGCGACGGCAAAATCGACGCCCGCATTAAACGTTTGCTACCGTTTCAACTTACCACAGGCCAGCAAGCCGTGATTGACGAAATTACGGCAGACTTAAGTCGCGCGCAGCCCATGAATCGAATGCTGCAAGGCGACGTAGGCAGCGGTAAGACGATGGTCGCCGTCTACGCAATGCTGGTCGCGATTGCGAACAAATGCCAAACGACGCTCATGGCGCCTACCGAATTGCTCGCGCGGCAACACTATCAAACCATTACCGATCTATTGGGCGGCTCCAAGGTAAAAATAGGATTGCTTACCGGATCACTTGCCGCAGCCGAGCGTCGCGAAATGTTGCGAGCGATCGAAGCCGGTGAAATCGACATGGTGATTGGAACTCAAGCGGTCGTACAAGAAAAAGTTTGCTTCGATCGACTGGGACTCGCCGTGGTCGACGAAGGCCATCGTTTTGGCGTCAAGCAACGAGCTCGACTGCGACAAGGTAGCCGCGAACCGCACTACTTAGTCATGACCGCAACGCCGATTCCGCGAACAGTTGCAATGACACTGTTTGGCGATCTCGACGTTTCGCTGCTCAAGGAGTTACCTGGCGGGCGTCAGCCAACCCACACCTACGTCGGTGTCGAGCAAAAGCGTGCGCAATGGTGGGAATTCAATCGCAAGAAACTCCGTGCCGGACAGCAGGCTTACGTGATTGCTCCGCTGGTCGACGAGAAAGCCGATACTGTAGCCACAAGTGCTGAGGAGCTTTTCGAGCGGCTATGTAGCGAAGAGCTCGATGAGTTTCGTGTTGGCCTTATCCATGGTCGTATGTCGGCGGACGAAAAGATCGACGCGATGCAACGATTTCGTTCTGGGGAAACGCAAGTGCTCGTGGCCACATCGCTGGTAGAAGTAGGTGTCGACGTCGCCAACGCCAGCTTGATGACGATCGAAAACGCCGAACGCTTTGGCCTGGCCCAATTGCATCAACTCCGTGGCCGAGTGGGACGTGGAAAACATCCGGGATTCGTCTGCGTTTATTCACCCTCGGACACACCCGAAGCACGTCAGCGTTTAGAAGCCTTCGCAAGCACTTCCGATGGTTTCGAATTAGCAGAGGCCGACTTTCGACTGCGTGGCCCAGGCGATCTGTTCGGCACGAAGCAGCATGGCCTGCCTCGACTGCGCGTCGCCGATCTTCAATCTGACTATGAGATCCTCGCACAAGCTCGCGCCGACGCACGAGCCTTACTGGAAGAAGATCCGGCGTTGGCTCAAGAGGGCTTGGCCGCACTACTTGCTCGCGTAGCACTACGCTACGGCGACCGACTACAGCTCGGCGACGTAGGTTAGAGGGGACGCAGCGGGGCGAGCGAGGCGTTGTGTGAGCGTCAAGAAAAAGAGATCGAGTCCTCGCTGCGCGGGTGGGCTCCGCCTAGTCAGAGTATCACTAGGGATCTCTCGAATACTTAACTGGGATTTTCACCGATCCAAGATGATTGAGAACAGAAGAATTCCAGGCGACCGCACAAAAACGACGACGACGTTGGCTCATCATTGAAAGTAGCGCCAACGCAAGCAGCCCACCGGTTGCCGGTTCCGGAACCGGCGAAGCAGAAACGTTTGAGCCTACGAATGTCTGGCCAAAGTTTGGCGAAAGGACCAAGAAATCGCCGAAAGCGACCGTGCCATCCGAATCGAGATCACCACCCGACCACGGAGCCTCAACTCCAAAGTTGGAGGACAGAACAAGGAAGTCAGCGAATTCGACGCTGCCGTTTAGATCCAAGTCACCGCTGAGTCTTTCGACCTGAATCAGAAACGTCTCGACATCGGCTCGGTTGACAGCCGAATCCGAGGTCAAATCGAACGCAATGTCGTTTGAACCTTCTACAACAGTTTGGTTTAAGCTGTCGATATCTAACACGTCACAGTCGCCGTCTCCGTCGAAGTCACAAGGCGGACCTGTCTGTACTGGTGGCGTAAGCGGAGACAAGAGCTCGGTCGTTAATTCCTCACCTACGATTTCGCAACCAAGTCCAATCCAGGAAATGGAGGCATCAACAGAGGCTATTCCTGGCTCCCAGGGACTGACAAGTGTGAACTCGGCTGACTGACCGGGGTTCAAATCGAATTCGTTGGACACTCCGCAATCCGATCCATCTGCATTGAGTCCCGTTATCCATACGGCCTGGAGATTCCGCTGACCAGGGTCGTAGAAAGCACCCCAGCCATCGGGTCCTTCAAGTAGGTCAACGTCTGCACCAAATCCCGTTGACAATTGGAACGCGTTGATAGATTGGTTACTAAAGTCCGAATTTGAAATCGTGTACAGGTATGTATAGATTCCTTCACTATCTTGGGTGATGTCTACATCAACATCGACTAGCAGTTGAGCGTTCCCGAGCTTCGCCCAAGACAACAAGCTGACAACAATAGCCACAAATCGAAAAAATCGCATATCCATCTGTAGTCCCTTCTGACATGGTTATTTAGCTGACCGGCTTGATTATATGTAGTGCCCACGTGCCAATCGAGAAAAACAATTCTGCCTAGCGTCCCAGAAATCGCATTATTATGACAGATTCATCAAACAGGTTCTAATTCAGCGATAAACCAGCAAATCGAAAAACACGTGGGTGGCACCAATTGAATCGCACCCAGATCAACGCCAGCGAGAAAACCACGGCGAACGCAACATTGTTACAGTTACAAAATGCATGATGCCCCAGAGAAGTACTCCACCACCGCTTCCGAATACTAGGATCGAATTCAGGAAGTCCTTTCGCCTCAACCTTTGATAGTGGGCGGCAACGCTACCTCTCCCTAAAAGAACACAGGACACTAGTCCAAGCGTAGATCGGATCGATATTCTTGGCATGATTCTGGCTGGTTAGCAGGGAACCGTTTCGCCAAGGGTAGTCAGGATCGACCAGCGGAAAAATGAGGTTTTGATTTTCGGAAAGAGAAAGCAGGACGGAAATACCTAGTTAGGGAGCGAGTCATGACAATTCAATTGGTGGTTGCCTCCAAGCCTGAGTTATTCGAAAGCGATAAGTTGGCCGACCGGTATCACGGCATTTTCAGGCGTCGTTTTACCTACAGCTTTCCCAAGGACATCGGGCTCGACAATGTCACACTTGTTAATTTGGCGAAGCAGATGTTTCTCGCCAATATTCAAATGGAGTTTGGAGCTGAGTTTCTTGGCGGCGAGATTCACACAACGGCGGATTATTTTGACCGCTGGTGGACTGTTAGTTTTTCCGATGGCATTCAGGAAGACCTGGAAAACTGCGACGTCGAACTTGCCTCGGACCTCCTCAATAGATTGGATAGACGCGAACGAGAGCATATCTTCTCAATGCAAAGCGATGAGGTCCGAGCCGTACTCAGCAGCGTACTTGAAGTCGACAACCGTCCACAAGGTCCGCAAGCTGATGGACTCCTTTTCGAAGAAACAGAATACTTCAAGCCTTTTCCTGACCCTGCAGATGTATTCGCCGGTGACGTTGAGACCCACCTGAAATATCTGCTACCGCTGGCGACCGTTTCACTAAAGCAAATCAACGCTGCTTGGGATGGTTCAATTCACTTTGTTCAACCCATCGAACCATACGATGGAGTTGTTGGCGAGATGACTTCTAAGCATCACTCTCCGCTTTGTCGCGAAAACTGGGTTGGGTATCGGATAGATGAACATGGACGTTATGAATTCGCGGCTGATTGGGAATATTTTCTACTGAAGAGTCTTGAAACTCACGATGATTCTCAGCATGGAGTGGATGGAAATGAGCTCAAAAAACACTATGAAAGGGCTAGGCGGTCTTACACATCCCATCGGAGCCATTTTCAAGAATATGGTGCACTGCACTTACCGTACGCACTTGAGGAATATGGTGCGTATAGAGACCGTGACCGCTTAGAGCTTGTTAACCAACTCGGTGGCAAGCCTGGTTGGGGGAATTGGGCCACCATGGAAAACTGGTCGTTATCGGAGCATCCCTGTGATGAAGATGATGAATTTCCCGACGAAACGTACCCGTTACCGCAGGCAAAAGATGGTTCCGACTTTTCCTATGTTGGTTGGTTGCACTCCTTCACGTATGTAAAACCAAGTGGATGCAATCTAGAACTCTTCTACCATCCAGAGCTTCGTCTAGCACTTACAACGTTCGACTGGTCGTGAGTTGGTTCTGTCTGAATGGAGGAATCGTCCGCCTAGTGGCGTCGAAAACAGATGTCTGTAAATGCCTTACTCGCTGTACTGCTTGTATCGACGTTTGTTGCGAACGGCGTTGTTAGTCTCTGGGCGACCAAGTCGCCACTGCACTGGTTTGTTCGAACTGCAATAGTCTTGGGAACCCTGTCACCCCTTTTGCTTGCGGGGGCATTCGAGCCGTTCGCAACCCTACTCTTGCAATCAACCACGATTGCCGCAATAGGACGTTTTTGGCGGCACACGGAAGTGCTCAATACTGATGAATCGGCGATTCAAAGTCAGCGACATCGTTTTTCACTAGCTTCCGTCCTACTGGCTGTTGGACTAGTCGCTACGCTCCTTGCAATTGGGATACGGATGCCGGAATTGAACAACAACGCTTGGCTCTCAATGGTGCTGATTGGGATTTGTTCTGGACTGTGTGTATCAGTCGCTCAGGTTGGACCTCAACAGGGAAGTCGATGGCGAACGATTGCACTAGTTTTGCCGTGTGGACTGCTTTTCGCCATTCCACTGGCATGGCTCGATTGGTTAGTGCCCTCACTCGTCGGTTGGGCTGGATGGCCGCCAGAGAGCATCAATTTCGGCGGCGGTTTCATGGGCATCCTTGACGAAGAACGTCCTCTTGCTTTGTGGTTCGCTGTCTGTGTGTGCTTGGCAGCGTTCATGTATTTCTGGCGGTTGCTTATGCTTCGGTCGAAAACGAATCGGAATCGGCTCTTGCTCGTTGTCACCGTGGCTGCAATGTCCATTCCGCCTTTGATTGCGTTGTGGGTTTTGCTAAGACCAGTAATCGTAGACCCGATGGAACTTCCCTTTCCGAATGCCTACGTCCGATTAGTTGAGATAGGCGATTCTATCGCTGCTTCTCAATTCGACGAAAACGAATTGGACTGGGAGGCCGCTCCCGTGCCTGAGCTATCTGGAATTCTCTTGGGAATCCGTGACGACCTGAACGAACTTAACGACTTACTGCAACGACCCGCGAAGGTGCCGGTAGATTATCAATCTGATGACCTAAGAACGGACGCGATGATGAACTTCCGCACGACTGCGAAGGCTCTTCGCGCCAAAGGGGAGTTGGCACTCCGAACGGATAATCCGGAATTGGCATGCCGATGTTTCGTTGACGCGATTCGCCTTGGAGTCTCATGCCGAAACGGCGGTTTGCTTGTAGATGGGTTAGTTGGAATTGCTACCTCCGCTGAAGGGAGTTGGCCTTTGTACGTCCATCGCGACAGCTATCCAAAACCGACGTGCCTTGAAGCAGCTTCTGAGATTGAATCGTTGAGCAACGATATCGAGCCGTTTGAGTCGTTTAAGGCCAGAGATAGGGTATGGACACAGGCGACCATGGGCTGGCACGGTCGTCTCCAGCAGTTTCTTTTTGAAACCACAGGAAGTTCTTTGCTGTTTTCCGACGAAGATATTCGTGACCAGTTCTTGGCCGAGCAGGCGATGATGCGACTCCTCGCGGTGGAATTGGCTCTTCGAGCTTTCTATCTGGACAACAACTACTGGCCAGCATCCGACAAGGAGCTTGCACCAGCATACATCCCGACTTTGCCGAGAGACCCCTTCGATAAAGCGAACAAACGTTTGAGGTATGTTCGAACCGAGGATGGCTATCGGCTATACAGTCTCGGTGTTAATAGGGCGGACGATGGCGGAGAACCCGCGACAGAAAGTGATGGGTTATTCGCCCGTTATGGCGGGGCTGGTGACCTGCGACTGAGTGACTATTTCTTGATTGAATCGTCAAGTAACGAAGACGCAGAAAACGTCGACGAAGGTTTTTAACCACTGATTCGGCTAATGCCCAGTTTGTCCGTTTTGCTAGGAGCAAACCCGGATGGAGAGTTCTACGAGATTCGTGAAATGTTGTTGGATGACTTCGACGGTGACAATGTTGTAGGGTTTGATGACTTCGTGATACTCAGTTCAAACTTCGGATTGGTTGACAGTTTTTGGGCAGAGGGCGACTTAGATGGCGATGGCGAAGTGACGTTCGCAGACTTCTGCTTCATTCAGGGAATTTCGGCATGGTGTTCGATGGGCAAAGCTAGCTTCGCATTTGCGATACTTAGTCTTGACTACTGGTCTCGTGTGTGTGGTAGGGTGGTGGTTAAACGCCACCATCGCATTGACAGCCAGTGGAATCAGGTCTGTCATAATCAACAATCCTGAGGGTTTTTCGGAAGCGTTTTTTCGCGCACTTGCTACAAAGTCCAGTGTTGAATCCGTCAGTATCGTTGGCTTCGGGGCTCTCGGTACACCCGCGATGAGGTTAGAGGGCATTTCCGAGGTGTTCACGAAACAGCGGATTCATCGATATTTGTAGAGTTTCTCGATGACCTTGCTAAGCATTGCAAGTTTTATGAGTCCCCTGCTCTAACCAACTGAGCTACTGGTCCGTTTTCTCCAATTTGTCGAAGAAAGCGACACTTAAAACGAAAAACAAATTCCGTACGCTTATTCATCCTACGAAACGTCGCAAGGCTAAGTAACCACCGATGCTACGCCAGAAACTCGTTTTGTTTACTCTGCAATGGAGCAGAAATGAAAAGGGGTGCTCGTCCAAGTTTGGCGACTAAGTACAAACGCAAAAAACCTCGCAGTTGTTCACTGCGAGGTTTAACGCTTCTTCATCTAGTCGAATGACCTAAGGAACGTAGTGGTAGGCGTCCGTGTAAGCTGCTCCGCCCCAAGCCGTTCCGTTTGCGGTGGCTCCAGCGTAGCCGCCGCCCAAGTTGAGAGTACCGGCGTTGCTTACGGCCTGACCACCGAAGTAGCCGTTTGCGTTCGCTCGGCTGTTGCTTACACCCCAGCCACCGTTGGTTACGGTCAAGGCGTCGCTGTTGGCGATGCCTTGCCCACCGAAGTAGCCGCGAGCATTCGCTTGGCTGTTCGATATAGCAACGCCACCCATCGAGATCGCGCCGCTTTGGCTGTTGGCCGTTCCCCAACCACGAGCGTTTGCACCCGCGTTCGAAATTGCAACTCCACCTTGCGTGACGGCGAATGAGTCAGCGTTGGAGCGAGCTCCCCAACCACGTGCGTTCGAAGTGCCTCGGCTGTTTGCGTAACCACCGTTGGCGATGGCTGTCGATGAGCCGGTTGCTCGACCCCCGTAGCGTCCTGAGCCGTTCATCGAAGCGATTGCCGTTCCACCGTTGGC
The DNA here is from genome assembly GCA_964397295.1 of uncultured Pirellulaceae bacterium. Taxonomy (GTDB): domain Bacteria; phylum Planctomycetota; class Planctomycetia; order Pirellulales; family Pirellulaceae; genus CAYNJG01. The sequence continues at coordinate 4,139 of CAYNJG010000070.1, read as the reverse complement.
TGCGGCGGCATTGGCGTTTAGTCGGACGTTGCCACGACCACTTGCGGTGGCTCGAGCAGTTCCACCTGTCGAGAAGCTTGAGGCAGTGACTTGAGCGTGAGCGAATTGAGAAGTGACGATGACGAGAAGAGCAGCGAAAGTTGCGAGGCGTGACATGATGAGTCTCCTAAGGTTCTGGGTGTTTTGTTTTGCAAGTAGGCTTGCTTGGTTCATGTCTATCCATGCGGAAGCCAGCTCCTTTGGGGGACACTCTTTTTTGTTTGTTTGCGAAGTCGCCTGACGTTGGCACCACAAACAAAAAAGAGCCACACCCGCAGGCATGGCTCTTCTTAATGGTTCTTCTGAATTTCGTCGTGTTTGGAAAAGCAGTCGCGTTACAGACCCAACGCCTCTTCCATCATGACACGCACGTCCGAGGGCAACGTTTCGACTTGTCGACGGACTTCTTGAGACGTTCCTTCAAGCTCTAATCGTCGAGCACCATCTTTCGTGGGCACAACGGCCTCAATCTTGTGAATGCCATTGGCCGAAGCTCGTGACAACGCCAGTGTTCGAGGAACTGTCTTTACCGTTCGCCAACGCGACGGCGCCATCGCAGCCGCTCTCGACGAGGACGGAGCACCGAACGTTGGCCGCGCCGCTGCGGGGACTGTGGTGGCGGATGTGGAGTACGAAGAGCTAGACGTGCCCCCAGATGAGGCGAACGCTCGTGCTCGAAACATGGTCTTCATTGCCGGGAACGCGGGAATATCGCGAGGCATTGGCATGATATCCAAGTCCAGTCGATCCAACATATCGAACTCTGGTAATTCCATTCCATCGAGATCGGGAGCGAATCGCATTGTTGACGGTAGTGAACTTTCCGAGACGCTAGGTCGTTCTCGTCTGGTCAGTTCGTCTTCTTCCGATCGCGGTGCCTCGGCACTCATCCACCCTGGCATGAACCGACTCATGATTCGATCCGTCATGCGTTCGACGGGGTCCTGGGTTTCCTGAGCAAAAGAGGCGCTTGCGGAGATCGCGACGATCAGGATGGCTAGTTTGCGTGACATGGTTTTGTCCTTGGTTTGAAAGGGGGAACACAAGTTTGTGCGATGCGTTAAGGGCAGTGCTCCGAGATTGAAGCACTGCCCGGATTGATTCATTCATTCGATTTAGCGAAAGAAGACGGGACGGAACTGCTGAGTTCGGCTGTTCGACCAGGCTCGAGTGTTGTTGCCCCAACCGGTTGCGTTACTACCGCCGTAGATCTGGCGACCTGGACCTTGGCCCGTCCGTCCGCCAACTTGAACACTTGAGTTGCCGCCTTGCGACGTTACTCCACCCTGACTGACGTGGGTGCCGTTTCGTCCGATTGTCATGTTCAAATTGTGGCCTAGGCCAAGTCCGCCACCATTGGCTCCGATGCTGTGCGAGAACGAGACTCCGTTTTGGCCTACGCCAACTGCAACACCTTGTCCAAAACTCTGGCCGTTCTTGACGCGAGTCTTTGTGTCGCTGAATTGGAAGATAGATCCCTGTGCTCCAGCTTGTGCTCCGGCAAAGCCAGGTCCGACGTTAACTCCGGTCCAGGCGTTTTGTGCCATGCCGAAAGATGTGATGGAAAGGACGAACAATAGTGCGGTTGTAAGAGTGATTTTCGACATGATGTTTTCTCCAGGTCTGAGGTTGCGGGTGTCGGCCGTTGTTGTCGGCTCGTACCAACCTGAGCGGGAGCCAAAGGGGAGAAGGGACATTCGATTTTGAGATTTGCAATTTCTCGGTTCGGATCTCTCAACCCGACTCGAAAACGGTCATTTTCTTCGGAAAAACGAGCCCAAAAAGAAATCTCAGATTGCGTGTCCCCTGTGGCGGTTGGGTCTCGCTAAGTGTGTAGGCCGGGTCAAGCGAAGCGCCGCTCCGGCAACAAACCAGGCACCATCGACCACCGGAACGTCGTGCTGTGTCCGTTCCTACAAGATTTCCGACACACTTGGAGGCAAATGCCTGTTGGCTGGTGTCCCTGTTAGCTGGTGCTGTTGGCTCCTGTCCTCAGCCGGTGAATGAGTGACCTGCCGAACACGATCTGGATTATCGAACGCACTTCGAACGTCGGATGAGAAAACACGGCGAGGCGGTGTATTTGGTGTAGCTGGCACCGATGCTGAGTGTCGACGGATAGATCGGGCGTTGAGCAGGGCTGGTTGGCGGCTTTGGCTCTTCCAGTCCGCCACGCGATTCGTGGAATCGAAAGCTTGAACGACCAAGGGGGCGCCCACGAAAGAAGCCTCTAGCGGAAGGCTAACCCATTTATTTAATGCCCCCGCGGTGTACGTGTTCGGCTACACGGCGGGCAGAATCATTTGCTGAGGATGGTTGTGGAGCCCGACCCCGTCGATTAACGAAAAAATGTAAAACTACGGGTATCGACCAAATCACATACCCAACAGGTCGAAACCAAGACTCGCCGGTAACGCCCAGCGTTATGCCAAGCTCGTACCACAAGAAAATCAACGCAACGACACCAACGATCGCGAAACACCCCTTCATAACTCATCTCCAGTCTTGGAACCTTACAAAACTACGTCATTTGCTCGCCGCATTCCTGCGTACCATTCAACGCATTGAACAGAGGAATGGATCAAAGAAGAGAAATAGGACCACTAAGTGGGTTCCGTAGTGTGTTGGGGGCAATGCTGTGCAAGGGTATCGTTGCGAATGATACGAAGAGGCACGCAACCAAAGTTTTTCTTTTGCAAGGAAGAGGCTGAAGTGACAGAGAAGACAGCATGCGAAGGTAACCACGTCTTTTGTCCATCCGGTTTTTCCGCGAGAACCGGCACTCCCGTTGAGGGGCGAGGAAAAAAGCACGGCCGTGAGACCGTGCTTTTCGATTCGTTTGGTGCTACTTACTGCGCGGAGTACGACTGAACGTTCTTGTGAACTCCGCCGGGTTGAGCGCCACCCTGTCTTGGACGTGCGGAGTAAGACTGCTGGTTGTTGTGGACGCCGGGATTGACGCTTCTGATCTGGTTCTGATTGTTTATGCCCCCTTTGTCGTTGGGCGTGTAGTTGTTCAGATCGCCATGCTCTTGTCCGGTGTACGAGTTGTTCCAAACCCAACCTTCTTGGTAGCCAACTTGTTGGCCCTGCGAGTTGTAGATGGGGCGTTGAACCCATCGCTTCGTTCCGTTGTGTTGACTCTCATTACGGCCATGTTGGAACGCAGTGTTGTCGATCTGGCGATTCTGCGTGTCGAGACCACCGGTATGAGGATTGACGCCGACGACTTCGTTAGGCGTAACGTAAACCGGATACTGTCCATGCGATGGCGGAATGAAGGTTGGTGGAACCGGACGTGGCGAAGGCTGTACCGGGTAAGTGGTGACGGGTGGTTGTGGGGTAGGATAAATCGGATACGTGGTTCGTGGCGGGTTTGGGCTAACAGGATACGTCGAGACGGGCGGGTTTCGGTCAACAGGATTCGTGATGGGCAGGTTTCGGTCAACAGGATATGTCCTGACGGGTGGGTTTCGGTCAACTGGGCTTGTGATCGGTAGAGGACGCACTTGCGGTGCACCGGGCGTGACTTTGAGGCCACCGGGCCCCAGCGAAATGACTTGGCCAACAGCAAAACTGTTGAGTCCAAAAGCTAAAACGACGATGGTGAAAATTGCTTTGCGTGACATTTTTCGAATTCCTTCAGTGACGGGCGATTGTTTCTAACAGGCCAGAATCGGGTGGCTTCAAGTAACCTTGCGTATGCCGAGCGGATCGGGGGACATCGCAACCGAGAAATACTTTGGAATTCAGTAAAGACCACAACCACCTAGCATTTAGACGTGTAAAAAAGACGTCGCCAAGACAAATACGCCACCAGAACGGTATCGCTGTGCTGTAAAGTCAACGAGCAAGTGGCTGCAAGAAAAATCAAAAATGAATGGAGTGCTTGCAAGGAAAACACACCCGTTTTTGCTGCGTTTCAAACGCAGAAATTGACGTCCCCACCGGCGGCGGATTTAAGCAGCAACAGATGAACTCAAGAAACTTCTTACGTGGCGCGCTTGGCGCCTTAATTGGGCTGTATTTGCATTTTGCATCATTCTTGGCATCCGCTTCACATTGAGGTGGACGTTGCTCGATCATTGGATCTTTACCGG
>CAYNJG010000069.1:0-30453 GCA_964397295.1 uncultured Pirellulaceae bacterium | reverse complement strand
AACACGGCAAGCGCCATCGCGATTCCAAGCGAAGAGAGAAACGCCTTGAACGGTCGTCGTTCGATATTTCGCCAAACCATGCGTCCAGCGGGTGAAAGGAAGATGCCTAGTCCGCTGCGTTCCATCAATGTTCGACGGTAGCTCGCGGGTGGTTCAGGACGCATTGCTTCCGCGGGCGGCAGCGAAATTGCAGCCCGAACTGATGCTTGTACGCCGATCACCGCTGCGCCGAATCCAATAAGTGCAGCAGTTACGATCACTGGCAATGGCAAGACAAATTCAAACAGTGGAAACTTGTAGAACTCGGTATACAACGACGTGAGTCCAAGGCCAAATCGCTGACCCATAACGGTACCCAGCACCGTGCCGATCGATACCACCATCAAAGAGAGTTTCAGGTAGTGCAAACCTACTTCCCACTTCGAATACCCAAATGCTTTGAGTGCAGCAATTTGCTCGCGTTGTGTTTTGATGACTCGCGAAAGTACAACGTTTAGCAAGAACGCCGCAACCGAAAGGAAAATCGTAGGCGCGACGCGCGCCATCCCTTTGAGTTGCTGTATCTCGTCCGAGAGATACCGATACGAATTCTGTTGCTCACGGTCGTAGGCCCCAATACCACCGAAGGGCTCCGTCAAGTTGTCGACCAAACGCATGACCTCCTCGACGTTGGCACCTCGCATGATAGATAACGTGATGTCGTTGAATGCGCCGTCCATGTCAAAAGCTGAAGCCAGCTGCGTTTCGCCCATCCAGAAAACGCCAAAGCGTTTGGCATCCGGTAGCAGTTCGCCCGGCTTAAACTGCAAAATGTATTCCGGTGACAACGCTATACCGACAACCGTCAATTGCTGCTTTCGGCCATTGATGATTGCGGTAATCCGGGCACCCAATTCTAACTCATGCGCGATCGCAAATGATTCGCCCACGAGTACTTCGCCGCTTCGCGCTGGATCGATGTAACGTCCACTTCGCAGGTAGATGTCGTTGAGACTGGCCGTTCGGCGATCGGGAATCGAAATCAGTCGGCCAACAGCAGGCTCTTCCAATCCGTCCACATCCAACGTTACATCCATGACGATGCGAGTCTGCACTTGTGACACGCCAGGAATATCCTTCAACCGATCGCCAAGCGTATTCGGTGCTCTTTTTAGATGTGCGAAAACGTGAGCGAATCGATAACGGTTGTAGTAGGTCGCCCGTGTGAGTTCGAGCGAGCTGATCGTACTCAACGACATCACAAACGTCGCAATTCCGCAGGCAATCACGGCGGTAATCGCGATCGCTTGGCCTTTGATTTTCCACAGATCGCGGAACAGCTTTCGGTCGAGTGCACTAATCATCGGAGTTACCAGCTAAGTGCATCGGCGGCTAGTCGATTGTCATTTTTGGTGACTTCTTTGACTCGACCGTCCGCCAGTCGAATCACGCGATGAGCCATGTTCGAGATCGCAGCATTGTGAGTAATGACGGCGGCGGTAGTGCCAAGTTCACGATTAATTCGGTCGATCACTCCCAAAACCACGATGCCCGTATTGATATCGAGTGCGCCCGTTGGCTCGTCGCAAAGTAGCACGTCAGGCTGTTTCGCAATCGCGCGGGCAATCGCAACGCGCTGTTGCTCGCCACCAGAAAGCTGGGCAGGGAAGTGGTCCATTCGATCACCTAAATCAACCATCTCCAGCGCGTCTTCGGGCTTCATCGGGTTGCGGGCAATTTCCGTGATCAGCGAAACGTTTTCTTTCGCCGTCAAACTAGGAATCAAATTGTAAAACTGAAACACAAAGCCAACGTGATCGCGACGGTACCGCGTAAGCTTTGCGTCGTTGTACGCAGTGATTTCTCGATCGTGATATCGCACTACGCCTTCGCTGGGAACGTCCAGCCCACCGAGGATGTTTAACAGCGTCGACTTGCCGCTGCCGGAGGGACCGAGCAAAACGACAAACTCACTAGGGAATAATTCCAGATCGACTCCACGAAGTGCTTGGACTTGCACCTCACCCATGTCGTACGTCTTGGAAACGCCCTTCGCCGAGAATACGGGCGAGGAAGCCACTGTGGTAGAGCTGCTCGGTGGTTCGGCTTTTTCAGACATATTCAAATTTGCACGATCGATCGTTGTTCTACGCAACCGCGGATCAGTATACATTGCGTCCGGTCGTCCCACGATTCAACAATAGACGGTATTCGACATGACAGAGCCCGCATCAAGTACTTCGCTTCTTCAAAAGATATCTTTGTGGATTGCGACTGGATTGGGCTTTGGTTTTTCGCCAAAGGCGCCGGGAACTGTGGGAGCGATCTGGGGAATTCCTCTAGCCTGGGCATTGATGCAGATTCCATCCGTTGGAGTTCAGATTGCGGTGCTAGTTGTGCTCTACGCGGTGGGTATTCCGATCTGTACGTCAGCTGCGCGAACACTAAACAAGAAGGACCCAGGCGAAGTCGTATGGGACGAAATCGCCACGGTACCGATTGTCTTTTTGTTTGTGCCCATGCATTTGATGAACCGGCCAGAAATTCTGCTAATTGGATTCTTGCTTCATCGGGTCTTCGACATCAGCAAACTTCCACCCATCAACAAGCTCGAAAAACTACCCGATGGCTTGGGCATCATGACTGACGACGTACTTGCCGGAATCTACGGTTGCGCGGCAATGCATGTGTTGCTTTGGCTGATTCCTTGGTTGAGTCGTTAGGTTTGCCGATCGATTCGGTTCGTAAATTGCTATCAGTTTCTATCTTGGCTACGCTAAAGAGATGGACAGACGATGGCAGGTTTCGGTTGCTTTGGTGCTCGGCATGTTCGTTGTGCTCGGTGCGATACTCTTTTTCGCCCCTACGAGCAAGCGAGGCCAAACCGAAGGGGAAAGACTTGATCCAGCCCGAGTGGAGTTGATCGAAGAACAGATCGCAAAACTCTCGAACGATAAACGGTCATCCCAGCGCAGTGCGTTTTCCAATCGACTCCACAAACTGGAGAAGGCTTGGGAAGAAGGGCAGGTGGACCTTCTTCCGAGCGATGACCCGATTGTTCAATGGTTGCATGTCGACCAGGGTCATGCCATTGGCAATGGTGCGGGACCAACTGACAAAATTATCGATGGGCAGATTGTTGACGTCGAGCTAAAGGTAACTACCAGCCCTTCCATACTCGTCCTGACGAGCCTTTCACCGACGACATGGAGAGTCAAAGCAGAACCTAAGTCGCTCAAGGCGGTGATGCTAAGGTCATCAACAGACTCGTTTGAGGGACCAAGTGATGTCTTGCTTTGCCCACGAAATTGTGGAGTCGTTACGTTTGACGCACAAACTCGAAGGCAGCGAAAGCGTTTCATAGCAGATCAATTTGGACATGCTGTTGACACAATCATCCATGTCGAACAAACCCAAGGGCCCATTGTCCTAAGTCCGACAGATCTCAAATGGGCTCGTGGTTATTTGAAAACGCAGCTGGAGGATTGCGAGAGAGATCTCCAATCGCAACTGAACAAGGAGTTTCTATCAGAGCAACCGAATTTTCAGTTTGAATCTCTTTCAACGGAGCTCAACCGCGCGACAAGGACTACGTATATCGCACGGTTCTCCTTGGGCAAGCAGATCGCAACCATTCCCGAATCATCCAACGATCTACACCTGGAGAGTTTCGTTCGAGCTAACGAAAACACGCAATACGGCGTTAGCTTTCGCAGGTTGCTGAGGCGAACGAATACCGAAGAATGGTCGGAGATCGAGATTCCTTCGCCGACTGTAAAGGAGCAAGGCGTGCGTTCCGTTGCCTTCGACGAAGAACGAAATCGATTGTTGATATTGGATCGGACTGGGCGACTGTTGGCCTATCAGCTCGACGACGAATCTTGGCAAGTTCTGCGATCGGATCTACCGGATGCCATTGGTATCACCTATTGGAACGATGAAAATGCTCTGATCGCTGTCGAGCAAACTGCAATCGGGCTCGAAGAATACAACCTTGCAAGCGGCTACAGAACAACACTTCGGCTGATCGGTCCTGATGGTACGGACCGCTCGCAACTAGTTACGAATTCTCAGACCTCAATGAGTGACCCGCATGGGCGTATGACGAACGAACTTCAGGTCCGCGATGGCTTTCTGATTGCAGTTCAGCCACCAGCTGGTTTCGCGAACTTCTATCCGCTGCGAAGCGTGGTCCGTGTGTTCGATATGAAAGACGGCCAGTTGCGATACGAGCAGATGGTACCGCCGGCCGCAGATGGTACCGCTCACCGAGCGAAAGGCCACGTCGAATATGGTGACGCAACGAAATTCGCCATCTACGAGAAAAAGCTCCGAATAGCCAAAGAAGCCGTCTCAGTGTGTAGCGACTCCAACGCACAGGAATTCTCAAAACGGTTAAAGCTACTCTCCGATCCACTTGCCTGGTGTGCCAAGCAACGCGAATCGACCGCCGCACATTGGATCCAATCGTTTGGCAGACTCGCGACACCAGTGCGAATTACTGATACGTCGCGGCCTATCGTGTTGGTCGTGAGTTCGGTGTTGGCAACTGAATGGAACGTCGAACTTGCAGAAGGCGTCGACTTACGGAAAGTCGTTTTCATTGGAAAGTCGGAACCCAGTTTTCGAGGTCTGTCAGAATCTACGACGATTGAATTTCACAAAGCGCAACGTCAGAGTTTTCTTCGAAAAGGCGTTGCAGAAAACCTAGTTGGGCAAACGATCAACACGTCGCATTCATGCCGAGAGTACGGCCTGATTGATTCGGCGGTAAATATTGGGCCGGAAAATGGCGACTGGGTGTTAGAGCAAGTATTGCCGGAACTTGATCTCCTGATCACCGATGCTCGAAAGGTAGAGAACGCGGATCTTCCGGAAGACTTTCGTTTCGCACATGTCTACGTGGGCTCGTCCGCCGACCGTTATCCCATTGCTCGAGTTGCCGAGTGCACGTTTCGCGGACCGATTAACGGTTCCTACTTACCCAACACAGAATCCTGCATGGCGGCCGTTCGAATAGGCCAGGGAGAATTTGCGGTCGGCGGAATTGAAGGCGTACGCAAGATTATCGCAAAGGACGGTAAGTTCGAGGACGATTCCCTTGAGTCAATCCGAGCAAATGTCATGCATATCCACGGCATGATGTACGACGACAGGAACGATCGCCTAATGGTGAAGGAAGGATTCGCCGTCTACGCTTTTCAAGACGGTAAATGGTCGACGTTGCCATCGCTGCCAAACAATCAGGCGGAAGCTTGGTGCTTCGATTCGAACGCAGGAACGTTTCATTCCTTCGTCCGACGACATCAAACGATCGCGAGCGTCCATGAGATTTCGGAGGCCGGAGTGATAGTCAAGAAACGCGTCTTACCTACGCCATTACCGATTGATATGGTTCCCGCGGAACAGCGATGCTTCGCCCACTGTACGGATCAACACTTCATCTTCTTGGCCAAGGTTGGCGAATACCCTCGCACGAAAACGTACGCCTACGTACTGGACCGAGAAACATTGTCCGTGCAATACAAGGGACCGTTCGAACTCTTTTCGCCTATCGCTTCAGAATCGTCGCATCCGTAACGTAGCGCTTTGCAGTGTCCATGGTTATGGAACCGTCTTTCACGAGGCGTCTTAAAGATTCGTCCAGCGAAACCATACCGTCCGCGCGACCGGTGACGATGCCAGTATCGATGCTCTCGAGTTTTCCAAGTCGAATAGCACTGGCGATCGGATTGTTGTTGATCATGATTTCCATTGCCAAACAACGCCGACCATCATCGGTGCTTGGCAAGAGATGCTGACTCACTACCGCTCGCAAAGCCATCGAAAGTTGTGAGCGAACTTCTGTTTGTGTAGCCGGTGAGAAAAGATCTGTGAAACGAGAAATCGCGCCCTTCGCATCACGCGTATGGAGCGTAGAAAAAACGAGGTGCCCCGTTTCTGCCGCGCTCATCGCCATCCGCGCAGTTTCTTGGTCACGAATTTCTCCGACTAAGATCACGTCAGGATCTTGTCGCAAACCATACTTGAGGCCGTCAGCGAATGATTGCACGTCATGACCGACTTCGCGTTGCGTGACGATCGAGTTTTCCGTTTTCGGATAAATGTACTCGATCGGGTCTTCGGCCGTGATAATGCGATAACCACCCTCTTGATTCAGTAGATTGAGGATCATCGCCAGCGTGGTCGTCTTTCCGGCGCCGGTCACACCCGTGATCAAGACCAAGCCGTTGCGAAAGTGAGCCAATCGGTCCGCGACTTCATAGGGAAAACTCGACCATTCAAAACTGGGAATCGACGAAGGGATGACACGAAAACAAGCGCCCATGTTGGGGCCCGAGATAAAATAGTTCGCACGATATCGCTGCTGGCCTTCGGGTCGGTCAAGTTGCACTGCAAAATCGACATTTTTTTGATCCTCCAGCTGTTGAAGCTTATCTGGATCACAAAGTGTGGACAGACTTTCCGTGACGAAGGACGTTTCCAAGGTATCCGCATTGAGTTCGACCAAACGGCCATTCAATCGGAGCGTGGGTCGATGACCAACGACAATATGCAAATCGGACGCACCCTGATTTGCGGCTTCGATCAACCAATTTTTGAGTGCTGCGTTGGCTGTCATAGAGCCTACTATATGTCGTAGTACATGCAGAATTCGTAGGGATGTGGTCTTAAACGCAATGCGTCCACTTCTTCTACACGCTTGTATTGTAGCCAGCTTTCGATCACGTCATGGGTAAACACATCGCCGCGAAGAAGGAATGCGTTGTCTTCCGCGAGAGCATCCAGTGCGGCCGACAGTGAGATTGGTGTGGTGGGAAAATCGCGGTCAGTGATCTCGTAGATATTCTCGTCAACTGGATCGCCTGGATTGATCTTGTTGTGAATTCCGTCCAGCGCCGCCATCAAAATCGCCGCAAACGCGATGTACGGATTACAACTTGGATCTGGGCAACGGAATTCCACGCGTTTGGTCTTCGGATCCGATCCGTAGACTGGAATCCGACAAGCCGCCGAACGATTACGTTGCGAGTAGACAAGGTTGACGGGTGCTTCGTAACCAGGGACCAACCGTTTGTAGCTATTCGTTGTGGGGTTAGTGAAAGCCAATAGAGCTGGCGCATGTTTTAGCAATCCGCCAATCGCGTGTAGCGCCATCTCGCTTAGACCGGCATAGTTACTACCGGCGAAGAGCGGCTGCTCATCTTTCCAAAGCGAGATGTGCGTGTGCATTCCCGACCCGTTGTCACCAAAGATCGGCTTGGGCATAAACGTCACGGTCTTGTCGTGCTGTCGAGCCACGTTCTTCACGATGTACTTGTAGGTCGTCATGGCGTCGGCCATGGATAGTAGGTCACCGTATTTCAGGTCGATTTCTGCTTGGCCTGCGGTACCGACTTCGTGGTGTTGGCACTCAACTTCCACCCCACATTCGATCAGGCACATCATCATCTCGTTTCGCAAATCCATGAGTTGATCTGCGGGAGGTACGGGAAAGTAACCTTGCTTGTGCCGTAGGTGATGACCCAAATTCGGACCGACACCCGTAGTGTCCGATTCGGCACCGCGATTCCACTGCGCTTCATTACTATCTATCGAATAAAATGCTTCATGCGCATTTTGCTCGAAGCGAACATCATCGAAAATAAAGAACTCGGCTTCCGGTCCGAAGAAGGCCGTATCGGCGATGCCGGTACTCTTGAGATACGTCGAAGCCTTGCGCGCGATGACTCGAGGGTCGCGTGTGAAGTCCTCGCCAGTTAATGGATCTTGAACGTTACAGAGAATCGCCAGCGTGGCGATCTTTGCAAACGGATCGACGTAGGCCGTATCCACTTGCGGGACGGCCAACATGTCGCTTTCGTGAATGGCTTTCCAACCACGAATGCTCGAACCATCGAATCCAAAGCCATGTTCGAACGAGTCTTCACTAAGCCGACTGACGGGAATCGTAAAGTGCTGGATCGTTCCAAAGAAATCTGTAAAGCGAAGATCTACCGCCTTAATACCCTTTTGGCGACACATCGCCATCACTTCTTTCGGAGTCATACGGCCACCTTTGGGCTTCCATCGAGCAGAAATAAAAACGGCCGTTCTAAAACTAGAACGGCCGTTTATCGTCGATTCATTCGGCGAGGACCTTAAGCCAACGCTTCTTTCGTTGTCTTCACGATCGCGGCTGCAACCTTATAGGGGTCCGCGTTCGATGCTGGTCGGCGATCTTCGAGTCGGCCTTTCCAGCCGTCTTCGATCGTACCAACAGGGATACGAATCGAAGCACCACGGTCTGAAACACCGTAGCTAAACTTGTCGATCGATTGCGTTTCGTGTTCACCTGTCAGACGCTGATTGTTGTCAGCACCGTAGACGTCGATGTGGCGCGAAATGTTTTTACCAAACTCTTCGCAAATCGTATCGAAGTTTTCTTTCTTGCCAGACTCTCGCATGACACCATTTGAGAAGTTGGCATGCATACCAGATCCGTTCCAGTCGGTCTTGCCGAGTGGCTTGGGATGCCAATTGATCCAAAGGCCGTGCTTCTCACCGGTTCGTTCCAGCAAGTAGCGAGCTACCCAAGTTTCGTCACCGGCACGAGCTGCACCTTTTGCGAAGACTTGGAATTCCCACTGGCCTGTTGCGACTTCAGCGTTGATACCTTCAACGTTGATACCAGCTTCAAGACAAACGTCGAGATGCTCATCAATCACAGCGCGTCCGTACGCATTGCGAGCACCGACCGAGCAGTAGTAAGGACCTTGTGGTCGGTCTGGGAAGCCTGTTTCTGGGAAACCGTAGGGCTGGTTTGTTTTCGTGCAGTACAAGAAATACTCTTGCTCGAAACCGAACCAAAAATCAGCATCGTCGTCTTCGATCGTTGCACGACCGTTTGACACGTGTGGCGTGCCATCCGCATTCAGTACCTCAGTCATTACGAGGTAGCCGTTCTTTACTTGTGGATCGGGGAAGACGGCAACGGGCTTGAGAAGACAATCCGACGAACTGCCATCGGCTTGTTCGGTCGAACTCCCATCAAACGACCACATTGGGCAATCTTCTAGCTTACCGCTGAAGTTGCTTCGAACTTGGGTCTTGCTCCGAAGGCTCTGCGTTGGCTTATAGCCATCAAGCCAAATGTACTCCAGTTTGCTTTTGCTCACGATTTTGAACTCCTGTGAATCATCACATCAATCAACGTAATTCGACATCCATCCTGGCAAAGAACGCGAATCCGACCTTGGATTCGACCCCCATGAGCATGCTGGATGCGTTATTCCATCTGGACAACGCCCTTGACCTGGACAAGAAATCCCAGGCAGAGTCCGCCTCTCACACTACTCGGCGTAGGTTAGCAAGAGTCGTACCAGTACTGCATTGGAAGCCCCAGATGATAGGCGAAAACGCCAATAAAGCAATCAGAGCAACATTAGAATCGCAGAGTTTTGAACGTCGGCCGATGCAAAGTGCTCACAGATCGGGCACACATTGAACACTTATTGTGCGAGTGAAGCCTTCCTGAAATCGCGCACCGTCAAAGTGGACGTAGGTTAGCTCATGTCGAATTCCGCGAGATCGTTGAAATCGTCGTTGGAGGTCGGGCTTAACATCTCGGAATTGTCAACAATCGTCTCATCTTCGCCGAGTAAAGGAAGTTCAATAATTGCCGTCAGCACCTCAGCGTTCGCGGTGCCATATTCGACACTCAAGTCGTTGATATCGATTTCTGAATTCCACTGAATATCAAGCGTTACGCTGCCGTCGACAACCACGGAACCACCCCAGGTACCCAAGGTGACCTGCCGTGTGTGACTGGCAACAGACAGCTCGAATGGAAAAGGCGATCCGCCTGGAATTAGTCCACCGGCCGGCGAAACGAAGTCTACGGCAGGAACCTTGATGCCGTCAGCAGTTAGGACTAGATACGATTCGTCGTCCAGGCTGATGCGAAGTGGATTTTGATCGGACCCGTACGGCACGTCCGCGGCTCCTTCGGACGGAGATTCGTTAGGGTCACTTTCATCAATTTCAGTTTCCTGTCCGTCGACCTCGACAACAGGTGGATCGTCCGTCTCGGTGAAGTCAACTTCCGCCGCGACTACCGGTGGGTCGTCAGCTTCATTCATCAACGTCAAGCTTTGCCACTCATGGCTTGTCGCAGTAATAAACTCGATTTCGAGCGAGTGCGGATCAACAAACCTGTTCCAGGCAATGCCCAGCGCATCACCTTCATTCCACGTCGCACCTTGGTGAGATCCGAGAACGACATGACGACCACTTCGCGCAAAGTACGTATCGAATGGCAATGTTACGTCGCTAGGAATTAGGCCTCCGGCCGGAGCACTCAGGCGTAGCATCAACAGTGGTTCTGCCATCGGAGGAATGACGAGTCTTTGATCTGCGCTTAGCGAAAACGGAATATCCGACATGTCGATCGCAGTGAACGGTTCAGGATCCGAGGTTTGATCAACTTCTGGTTGTTCCGTTGGTAGGTCGCTGGGTTCGTCGGGCAACTCTTGCTGCTCATGGCCGGGATCTTCCTCTGCAAAAGGATCTTCGACTGGATGCTCGGTTGTCGGTTCTGTTGTCGGTTCTTCGACCTCTGGAATCTCTTCGACTGGATCTACTTCAGGGTTCTCATTGATCGGTTCTTCGAGTTCGTCAACGACTGGCACTTCTGCATCTGGTTTTTCTATAACTGGCGTTTCCAGCTCAGATTCATCCAGAGGATCTGCGATCGGTAGTTCTTCGTTGTCCTCCGTCGGTTCGTCAGTTGGCTCGTCAGTTGGCTCGTCAGCTGGCTCGTCAGCTGGCTCGTCAGTTGGTTCGTCAGTCGTTGGTTGCTCGGCCAGTTCATCCGTTGGGCTCGCTTGTGTGGGTGCGATCACTGTGGCCGTTTGCACGCTGTCGTAAGTAACCTGCAAATCAAACACTTCGCCGGTCGATTGCCACGCGACGCCCATAACGACTTCGCCGCTTATTTGCACGGGTTGGTTCGAAGTCAACAAGCGAACTCGGAACGCACTTTGGTCGATCGCATTTTCCAACAGACCGCGATGTTCGTCATTCCACACCAACGAACCACTCGCCGACGTCAACGTGATTCCATTGATGAGTTGGCCCGTGCCTCTAAGGACAATTTGGTGATCTTCGTTTACAAAAATCTGCAATCTCTCAGCGGTTTCGAGAGATTCCGATACCTCGAGCAATGGCTCATCAGTTTCTACTTCTCGATCGTCTGAAATAGATTCTGCTGGCAAAGAGAATGAATTCGTTCGCGAAGCGAAGCCGAAGTCACCGAGCCTACCAAGATAGCTGTTGATAAATCGGTTTCCCAGATTCTCAGCAACCCACCACGTACCACCCGTCGCTTGGCCAACGTAATCGAGCAGCGAATCGCCAATCACGTCGGTCACAATGACGTTTTGCCACTGAGCACCCGCTGGCCAACCATCCGCCCAACGCCATGGATGGAATTCGCCATCGCTTTTCGCGGTCGAAACCCAGAGCTCACCGGCATCCGTACGACCAATGATATCGTCCAGCCCATCGTCGTTGAGATCTTCAACGCGCAAGTCGACCCATTCATCGGTGACCATTCTTAGATGGCCCCAATAATTCGCGGGTTGCATACCGGTTTCGCTGCCGCTCCACACCCACCATGTATTGCCTGGTGCCAGTGCGGCAATGTCGAGCCCTGCGGCTGTGTCAAAGTTGCCGACAAGAACTTCTTGCCAATCGAGTGCAGGGAATCCGCCCCACGGAAGAACGTCGAACGAAGTCCCACTGCTCTGCGCCAACAACCACTTCTCAGTATCTGTGCCGATCAAAACATCGGTTTGGCTGTCACCATTGAAGTCACCGACGAACAATTCGTTCTCACCATCCGGTAGGGTATTCCAGCTTTGTCGTTGAAACCCAAAACCACCAGACGTGTCGCCGGTGTTCACGGACACCAAGAGTTCCCGTGTAGCTGGGTCCCACGAGATCACGTCCAGCAACGCGTCGTCGTTTACATCGCCGTAACCAAGAATCTCGTGCGCAGGCAGTAACCGATCACCCCAGGGCACCGCGACGAGCTCGTTCGCGTTGTTTGCACTCCGAATTTGAAGCCAAGGATCGCCGTTCGACGTGTGGCCAAGAATGTCTTCGGTGCCGTCACCGTTGAAGTCAGCAACTTTTAGAGGCTGCCATTCGTCACGCAAACTTTCGAGTGGCCACGTAGCGGTTAGCTCTTGGCTCTCACCGTTTGATTCGTAAACGATCGTGGAATCTCGATAGCGAATCCATCCATCGTTCGAGCTCTGCTTTTCGACTGCAACATCCTGATTTCCAACCGCTAACAGCGCAGAATCTAATGGCGCAGCGTTGAGCATTTGCCGCGATTCAAGCGATTCAAACCTGTACGGACGTCGAAACTTCATCCCTAGATGCCTAAGCTGAAAAATCACTAAACTCAGCCTGGCTTATCGTCTTCGCCTTCTTTCAACTTTAAGGAGTCGCGACACGATTCCGTCATGCATCGCTGGGATAGCGTCGATAGCATGCAAAACTCGCGAAAATAATCACCAAGCAACAGCTGATGATGGCGTTGCATCCATACGAATGCGTGAGGGCGGGGCGGCAGAGGTGCTGCGATTGCGATCAGCTTGGAAAGACAAAGATGGTTTTCACACGCTCGCTGTAATCGAAGCGGAATACGATGCATTTGTATTGCCATTCATTGGGTTTACCTTTTGGGTGACCGTAGGCTTTTCTGACTTTCGACTTTGAATCGCCTAAGCGAATGCCCTTCTTCGTCCGGCCGGCAAAACTGGGCCGAGTAAATAGGCTCGATACTTTGTTTCCGTTTTCGACTTGGATTGTGATTCCGCCGGAATACGAGTAGTTCGTATCCGTATTGGTCACGGCAACGACTTCAAGAGGTTTGCCAAGCGCTTGTTGAATTTCATGCCCGTTTGATTTTCCGAGCAAGACTCCCGTGCAACCCTTTCCGGCCATCAGCATCTTCTTTCGTGATGCAGGATCTCTCCACGGTTGACTGGTTTCTTTTGGAGGTACGTTTTGGAAGATCAATTTCTAACTCTGGCACGCGAACTCGATACTGCCCTTTGTCGGTCAACCCAACACGAATCGTCCACTTGATCGAACGTTCAAAACGAACCGAATCGTAGATCGACTCTTCAGTAGAGTAGCCTTGGATTTCTTTGTATCGTTTGCCTGCATCAAAGGGCCAAGTCTTGCCCTCGCATAGATTCGGAATCTCACCGTATCCGACTTCCAATTCTTTGAGTATCTCTCGCTTCGTATTCTTGCCCATCGTATAGCCACCAAAGTGCTGATCGATGCCTTTGATCGAACCCGCATTCGTTTTGAACGCTTCGACCAAATACTTGGTATGGATTGGTCTTTGCTTGCCGTCCAAGTCGTAGAATTTTTCTGTCATCTTGACGCGTTGGATCAAATAGGGCCGATCGCCCAAAGCGTTGTCGATTTGGTTGTAGAACAAGAAGAACAGGCGGCCCCGATCGTCAACACTATGGGCAACAAGCGGGTGCTTGGGCATGTTGAGATCGGTACCATAAGACTTGCCGAGCTTAAAAGTCTTCGTTTCTTCGATTCCTGCCCCATCCTTTGTGCCGCTACGCAAGCCCTCAAACAACGGCACCAATCGCAACCGCATCTCGGGTTGTCTAACATTTTGCTGCGACTGTGCTACAGCGGGCCACGTAACCAACCACAGCACAACAACGATAAGTACCTTGCAAGCGTTCAACTATGGCTCCTACTGCATGCGATGCGTTCTGCTGACAAAATTATACGCGTCGATACAACCCGGTTAGCACAACAAAACGCGTTGGCTATTTCTGCGCGCCAGCCAGATCAGCAGACTTGAAATCCGCTACGTCGGACAGTTGCTTGCGTCTCGCGTGCCAACGGAACAGAATCGCCAGGAATGCAGGGACCAGAATTGGTCTCACAACAAACGTGTCGAGTAGTACGCCCAGCGTCAAAGCGAAACCAAGTTCCGCAATTCCGCGCAGGCTTCCCGTCATCATCGAAAGAAACGTACCGGCCATAATAATGCCGCAACTAGTGATGATGCCTCCGGTCCTGGCAACAGCTTCACGAAGTCCGCCAAACAATCCATGTTCGGCTTGTTCTTCGAAAACGCGCGTCGCCAAGTAGATGTTGTAGTCTTGACCGATCGCCACCAAGATGACGAACAGAAACAACGGCACCTTCCAGTCGAGACCTTCAAACGTATCGGCGTAGAGCCATTGAAACCACAACTCGGTTGCACCAATGGTGACGTAGTAACTGAATAGCACAGACACAATCAGATAGATGCAAACCGCCGGGCGTTTCAACAAGATCAAAAGAATAATCAGCACGGCGAGAACAACTAAGCGTTGAATTCGAACGTTGTCCTGACGCGTTACTTCGCGCAGATCACGAATCGCCGCGGTGGTTCCTGCGAATACGAAATCGCTCTTAGACCAGTAAGCGTCGACTGTTCGCAACTTCGTTAGATGTTCATCAACTCGCTGCAAAACTTCGATGGCTTCGATTGAAAATGGATCGTGGTTCAGCACCAGCTCCAACCGTGTAACATCTCCGTCCAATGCGTTTTCTTTTCCGAGATAAACCTCACGCGTTAGTCGATGATTGTGTCCGACAAGTCCGGTAGCACCTCGCTTCGGTTTTTTCCCAACTGGCGAAACGAGACTTCTCACAGCAGTCACGCCATCAACATAGAGCGACGTTGTGAGATCTCTTATCGCTTGCACGCCTTCGGCGGAACGAAAATCGCCGTCCTTCTTGTGTGCCAGTACAACCAATGGCCCACTTTCGCCAACCTCGAAGTGACGCCGCAATTGGACAGCGCCTTTTTTGCTAACTCGATCCGGGTGTAGTTCGCTCAATAGGTCGTAAGTGATCGCAACATTTAGTCCAACGAAGAAGAAGGGCAGCATCAGTAATGTACTGACAATCAGAATTGGAATCGGTCGAGCAACGATCAAGTTTGCAACGCTCTGCCAGAACCGCGAAGGCTTTTGAGGAGTCCGCAAATCATCAGTGCTTGGACGTCCAAACAAGCGACTGATGGGAATCACCCAATAGACAGAACGACCGAGTCCACGAAGAAGGGCCGGTGCCAAGGTGACACATGCGATGAGCGTAACCAGCAAGCATAGTCCGATCGCCGGCCCGCTGTTTCGAAACTTCCCGAAGTCCGCAAAGTACATCGTTGCTAGTCCAACGATCGTTGTGAATGCACTTGCGGCAAGTGCTTCACCAACGCTGCCCAGCGCATCCGCGACAGCTTTCCCTTTTTCTTTACCGGCTTGCAACTCTTCTTTGTAACGAGCAATCAAGAACAAACAATAATCGGTTCCGGCACCGAACAGAATCACAATCACAAAGATCTTCGTCGTTGTGAATATTTTGAAGTTCCACCATTCCATACCCGCTATGATTTGGTCCAACTGAGTTAGCTGTGCAACCAGACTCGTAGCCAAAAGAAGTGAAGCAACGATCGTCACGAGAGGCACGGCAACAAGTACAGGTGATCGATAGACGAACAGCAAGATAGCGATCACAAGTACGACCGAATACGTTTCGGTGTTCTTCATGCTCTCTTTTGCAGAACGCAAAATATCGCTGCCGACTGCGGCGGAACCGGACAACCCAAGCGTAAGCCCCTCGGGCCAATCCGGCAAAGATGCCTTGGTGGTTGTTAATATGTTCTCGATGCTTGAGACGAGCGGAATGTTCTCGGCCGCCATGAACTCGTTCGAGATTCCCAACACGATGAGGTCGGCTTGACCATCGCGGCTAACCATTTTACCGCCCAGTCGCTCGGTATAACGACTCCAGACGTACATCAGTGGCAACTCACCCATGCCGGCAGCCAATTGCATGGGTGCTTCTTTTAAAGTTGGATCAATACCCCATGCCAACGCGCGCAGTTCCTCAGCGTCGGCGACGCTATCGTCTTCGGCGTAGACAATCGCAAGGTTGTGCGCGGCATTTGCAAAATACGGATCTCGGGCGATGAGCTCGTCGTCTTCCAGTGCCGCGACTGCTTCTTCGAAGGCCTCAATCGTTTTTTCACGAGCCTCCGTCGCGAGTTTCTTGATCGCTTCGCGTTCGATATCAGTTAGCTTCGATTCCGGATCATCCAACTCGGCAAGCAAACGCTTATTCTGCGCGTACTTGCTGGCGCCGAGCAGATTCTGCATTCGGCAAACGAAACTTTTCGCCGTCTGAAGATCAACTAGATCAATACTTCGATCTTCGCGAGAGAGGATAACGATCGCTTCACTCTTCGACCGCCCATCGGGAAAAGCGAGTTCTAAGAGTTGCTCACCTTGAACGCTAGGCTTGTCGACTGGCATATAGGCCAAATCGCCATCGTGCGTGACATCATCCCATGATGGAGTACTACGACGGACAACGACAACAACAACGATCCATATGATGATCGTTAGAAGCCAGTGACGGGAGACCAGATTCCCAAGCCGTTGAAACATAAGGTGTCAATCAAACGAGCGAGCCGCTCGATGCGAAGCCACCACTTTGACCAGTCGAGTCAAAAATGGTTATAGACATGGATGTGAAATCGGCTTGGCCAAAGAGATTTGACCAAACCGTACATCGTAGCTCATCAGCGGCGACTGGGAAAGCATTACCCAAACGCAAACAGTTGCCTATCTTGTCGGATTGCGTCGCATCACTACAACCACATTCGATTGCCGAATCTACCGGCTACGTTGCGCGACCGACTGTCGAGCTGCTTCGATTCCAGCTGATAGCACCGGGTCCGATTCCGAATCTTCGCCTGCGACCGTTTCATCATCTCGCACAGCGATATCGGGATGAACACCGTGGTTGCTAATCGGATTGCCGTTTGGCGAATAGAACTTTGCAGTCGTCAAACGTACGCCGGCCTTGCCTGTTCGAAGCGGAAAGATCCCTTGAACGGAACCCTTACCATAGCTGCGATGGCCAACAATCGTTCCACGTCGGTGATCATGAATCGCACCAGCGAAGATCTCACTGGCACTGGCCGAGTCTTTATCGATGAGCACGACTAGCGATACTCGCCAAGTACCGGTGCGGTGTGCTTTGTAGTCGAAGTCTTCTCGAGGACTTCGGCCGCGTGTTGAAACGATCGTGCCCTCGGTAACAAACTTGTCCGCGATTTCTACCGATTGTGTCAACAATCCGCCAGGGTTGCCTCGCACATCAACAATGAGGCTCTTCAAGCCCTGTCGATGAAGGTTCCACAACGCGGCGTCGACATCACGACTGGTTGTCTTTTGGAAGCTGGTGAGTTTCAGGTAACCGATCCCAGCTTCTGGATCGAGCATCCGTACGTCTTCGACGCTGGGCACCTCTACTCGTTCGCGACGGACATTTACGCGGCGAGCATTGCCTTCCGGATCCTGCATAACGACTTGCACGATCGTACCAGCTTCGCCTTTCAACAGGTCGGCTGCCTTGTCGGTTGAGATTTCTTTCATCGATTGATTGTCAACTTCGATGATTCGCTCTTGAGCTTGAATGCCAGCGCGATCGGCCGGTCCATTGCGAATGACGTTTGTGATTAAAAGAGATCCATTGTTCGATTTCAACTCGATGCCAAGGCCCACAAAGTTGCCTTCGATTTGCGAGTACACATCGTCCAACTGCTCTGGTGTAAGGAAAGTTGAGTACTCATCGAGGCTGCTGGTTGCTCCGCAGACGAATTCCAAAATCGTGGCCACAGCAGGAATGCGTAGTTGCTGCTCACCAATCTCAGCCATCTTCAAAGCGAAACTAGCGGCAGTCTCTCGATCAGGAATCGGGTGAGACGCAACTTGCTGAAGTAAGTATCGGACGAATTGTTGGTTTTGCTCTTCGCTTAGCTGTACACGATTGACGTTTGCGAAATCTTCGTCTCGCAACGCGACTTCGATGTTGCGAATGCCACGCTGAAGCAAAGCAGGCCAATCAGGCGACTCCACATAATGCGATTGAATCTTGACGCAGACTTCGCGATACAAATCCAAAGCGTCTTTTGCGGCAAGGCGACGTGTCGAGTGGACGAAACTGCCATCCGCGTACCTTCGCGACAAGTCGTACTGAATGCGAACGACCTGCAATCGCTGACGAATATCAATCTGGTTCGGAAATCGACGGGATGCATCTTCGTAGTGCACGAGCGCGTCGGACCAAAGTTGTTCTCGTTCGAGCTGGTAGCCTTTATCAAGCAAATTGCGAACGGTCGCTTGATGTAGGTCAGCAGAAGAAGACGAAACGCTCACCTGAGTGGTGTCAGCAAGAGCCTTTTTCTCCACCGGTAATCGCTGAGTACGAAAACCACTTACTTCTTGGGCTTGAAGACTCGCAATGAGTGGGAAGAAGAGTAAAGACGCTAACAGCATCTGCTGCAAAATCCATTGTCGCATCGAAATTCCGTCTCGTTTTAGGATGCGCTGAGGCTCTTTGCTTACCACTGTTTGGTGAGTAACTCACCAAATTTGGAGCGAGGTAAACAATTCGCCTTTATCAGCGTTCTCTTTTTTGGAAGCAGCGACAGTTACGGACTTAGCTGGTCCTTCTGCCACCAGGGGAACATAGGTCACAAATGAAGACCGGTCAAAAAACGGATTTGCAAAATGTCGCCGGCAAATCCGAACAGAACGAACAATCGCCAAGGTCGAGTTCAGTCGTTTCGGATTTGCGAATAAAGCAATCGCTTTTCCTGTGGCTGCGTATCCGACGCAAAGAGCAACGTCATGTTGAGAAGGCCACATCCATACTACGTACTTACGGGCCGCTGGTTCACTGAGTGATTAAATCGAGAAACATTGTTACGTTCGCTACAAGCTCGCACCCGCACGATCTGGCTCACTTTGAAGCTTCTCCAGCAGTTCCGCCATCTTTTTCAATTGCTCGGGATTGTCGCTAGCGACATTCGTTTTTTCGCTGGGGTCCGTCGACAGATCGTAAAGCGAACCTGGTGCTGGATGTTTCGCGTTTGTCCAGGGCCCGAGGCCATCGCGCGTTTGCGTCGCGATGTACTTCCACTTCCCGTGACGCAATGCGAGCGATCGTGGTGCCTCATGGAGAAGATGTTCTCGCCCATCGGTTTCTTTTCCAAGCAGCACATCCAACGCGTCGCGACTATCGGGCATTCCGTTTTCTGGCAGCTCTAGTTCAACAAGCTTCGCGATCGATGCCGCGATATCAACTTGGCCGAACAGAGCATCGGATTCTTTGCCGGCTTCAATTCTCTCCGGCCAACGAGCCAAGGTTGGTACACGCGTTCCACCTTCGAACAGCGAATACTTACCAGCACGAAGATGTCCAGCAGGCTGGTGGCTGCCGATCTTCTCGTTTGCCTGATCGACGTAACCATCATCCAAAACAGGGCCATTGTCGGAAGAGAAAATCACCAGTGTGTTCTTCGTTAGATCCAATCGATCCAGTGCCGCAAGCAGCTCACCGACACACCAGTCCATTTGCACGATTGCGTCGCCGCGGTAACCCATAGTGCTCTTACCCGTGAAGCGAGAATGAGGCACTCGAGGCACATGAATGTCGTGTGTACTGAAGAACAAGAAGAACGGTGTGTCTTTGTTGGTGTCGATGAAATCAACGGCTTTTCCAGTGATGACGTCTGCCATGTCTTCGTCGATCCACCGAGCCTTATGTCCTCCGGTCATGAACCCAATGCGAGAAATACCGTTGACGATCGTCATGTTATGCCCGTGCGACCACATTTGCTTTAGCGTTTCGGGTGCGTCCTTACCTGTTTTGGCGGTGCCAATCTTTTTGCCGTAGCTAACCGTGATGGGATCGGAGGGCTCGAGATCAACAACTTTTGATTGTTCGAGGTAAACACAAGGCACTCGGTCGCCCGTTGCGGGAACGAGGAAGTGGTAGTCGAAACCGATTTCGTTGGGGCCAGGCTTTACATCTTTGTTCCAATCGACGTCGCCATCGCCTAACCCAAGATGCCATTTTCCGACAACGCCTGTCGCATATCCGGCTTCCTTCAATAGGCCGGGTAGCGTGGGTGTTTTCGTATCGATGATCAAGTTCGCATTGCCGCGGAGGATTTTGGCATCACCTCGAAAAGCATACGACCCCGTGAGCAAAGCGTATCGTGATGGCGTACAAGTCGCTGCGGAACAGTGGGCGTCCGTGAACTTGATGCCCTCTTTCGCAAGCCGATCAATGTTGGGCGTTTCAACTCCGCGAGCACCGTAGCAACCGACGTCGCCATATCCAACATCGTCGGTATAGATGAGAACGATGTTTGGTCGCTCGGCCACAGCGACTGTGCAAACGAAGAAGAAAAAAAACGCTAGGTAATTCAGTGGCAACAAACTTTTCACGGTGCTGGTCATCGACGGTTTTCCTTTTTGGATTCGTTTACGCTGCGAACGAATTGGATTGCTTCTTCGAAGTGACTTTGTAACTGAAGGAACGTTCTGCGATCTCCGCCACGATCAGGATGCATCTCTTCGGCAAGTCGGCGGTAGGCCTTTTTTACGCTCGCTTCCGTGCAAGGCATCTCCAAACCTAGCGATCGCAAACTCTCTGGCGTGTACTCTTTCGCCCAGGTTGGTATCGATGGAATGTGATTCTTGACAATCATCAACGCACCCTTGAGCGACCGCAAGTAAGCGCGAATGTCTAAAATGGTTAACGCGTAGCCAAACGCCGGCAGGCCAACGACGATCGCCAAAAACAAAAGGACAAGTAGCGGACTAGCCGCACCAAGCGGTGATACTAACGCTGCCACTTCAATTTCCTTTGTCACACGACGCTATGCTACGACCGAAACGCGCAGATCACAAACGTTTGTGTTCGTGGGACCTGTTTTCAGTAGTCCATCAACCGACTCGAAGAACGTGTATGCGTCGTTTCTTGCCAGCGCGTCTGCCGCGTCGAGCTTGAGATTGTAAGCCGACTGCACGATTTGTGCATCTACGAAAGCACCCGCCGCATCGGTAGGACCATCTTCGCCATCGGTACCACCGGACAAAACGCATAGCTTTTCCCGTATCGACTCAGGAACCTTGTTCCATTGATGAAGCACCGATAAAGCAAGTTGCTGATTCCGACCGCCACGGCCGCAATCCTCACTGGCAAGATTCACGACTGGCTCACCACCTGAAATGTTGCAGCGCGGAACGATCGAGTCGCCGTCAAACCGCTGCACTATTTCAGTGGCTACTTCTTCCGCAGTCGTATTTGGTGATTCGGGATCAACCACTGTTGTCTCCAAACCCAGAGACTGCGCATGCTCGACCGCTGCTTGAACGGCCGTGCTGTTATTCGCCAACAAATAATTTCGAATCGATTTTGTTTCTGAGTCCAAAGGCGGTGCAGGCGTCCATGCAGCAACGGCTTGCCAAACCGCCGAACTCAATTCTTCACGTTTCACAAAGTTCGAAAGGTTTGATTCGGGTGTTTCCGATCTAAGTGTTGCACCAATCGTTGGACCAGAAGCAATCAGACCCAACGGATCGCCAATAATGTCCGAAATGATCAGCGTAACGATTCGATTCGCGGTACACGCCCTGGCTAGCCCACCGCCTTTGACTTGGCTAAGTGCAATTCGCACACTGTTTAACTCTTGGATGCTCGCACCGCGTGCACTAAGTAGTCGCGTCACTTCCAGCTTGTCGTTCAGCGTAATGGAGGAAATCGGAGCCGGAAGCAGTGCTGAGCCACCACCGGAAATCAGGCAGATACAAATGTCGTCAGGTTCCAGCGCCCCGACCATCTTCAACATTGCCTGTGTGCCAGCAACGCCTTCCTGCTGTGGTTCATTCACGCCCGCTGGTCGCCCGGCATGCAATTTGATGAACGGATTGTATTCAACACAATCGGCTGGAACATTAACTAGCCCATGCAAGCATTTTTGTTCTG
The DNA here is from genome assembly GCA_964397295.1 of uncultured Pirellulaceae bacterium. Taxonomy (GTDB): domain Bacteria; phylum Planctomycetota; class Planctomycetia; order Pirellulales; family Pirellulaceae; genus CAYNJG01. Next base: position 8,544 of record CAYNJG010000069.1, on the reverse strand, counting down.
CAATTGGACCAAGAGCATTGGCAAGTGCCACCGCCAAACCGCCCGTTGCCTTTCCGGCTCCGACGACACAGATCTTTTTCGTGTGGCTTAGATCTAGCTCAGTCGAACACAACGATAGACGGCTGGGCTCGCACCGAACGTTGTCCTGGATGAGGCGCGTGGGTTTCACGCGTTCGACGCCAGCACTCCAAATCTCGAAAGCCAATTCTCGTGGCAAACCTGATACTCGCGTCGCCATTTACCGGACCTACCTGCTTCCTGAAGCTCTTTCCAAGATCGCAATTTACACTACGAATTACTTGGTAGTGGGGTTTTCGGGTGCTAGAACAGCATCTTGGGCGCTGATTCTTTCTTTACGGGCTTTCTTTTCAGATTGGGGCAAATCATGGTGGGTTGGATTTTCTTTGGTGTCTTCGGTGCGATCATACTGTTTGCACTTTTCTACGTGATTGGGATTTTCAATCGGCTGGTGCGACTAAAGAATCGCTACTCCAACGCCTTCGCACAGATCGAAGTCCAGTTGAAGCGACGCTACGACTTGATCCCCAACCTAGTCGAAACGGTGAAGGGATACATGAAGCATGAAAAGGAAACGCTGACGGCTGTCATTCAGGCTCGCAATCAAGCAGTGACGGGGCTTCAAACCGCCGCTGGTGATCCAAGTAACGCGGCAGCCATTCAAGCCCTCGCCGGGGCCGAGACGGGACTTACCGGAGCACTCGGTCGACTATTCGCGCTCGCCGAAGCATACCCAGATTTGAAGGCCAACCAGAATATGTTGCAGCTCACTGAAGAGCTCACTTCGACCGAGAACAAAGTGGCATTTGCACGTCAGGCGTACAACGACGCGGTGACGGCTTACAACACGTACAAGCAAGAGTTTCCGCCTGTACTGGTTGCGCCGGCGTTTGGTCATCCCAAAGATGCCTCGCTGCTGGAATACGAAGACCGCGAATCAATCAAAGCTGCTCCGGATGTGTCGTTTACCTAAGCTAAACTTCAGCGGACACGCAGCGTCTCCACCGGCGCACATCTTCATCTGGACCAACAGCCTGAGGGGCATCAAAGGCAATGGCTACCGATTTTTTTGAACGTCAAGCAGACGCGCGAAAGAGTACGACTTGGTTGATCACCATGTTCTGCCTAGCCGTACTCGCCATCGTTTCAACCGTATTTATCGCGGCCACAATTTTTGTGATTGGTGGTAAGAGCCATCCGATGGCACTCGTACAAGAGCAACCATCCACGCTCGCGCTTCCAGTGATGGCTGGGCTAGTCACGCTGATACTCATCGTCGGCGGATCTCTCTATAAAGTCCTCGAACTTCGCCGCGGCGGTGGCACGCTCGTTGCCGAAAACATGGGTGGACGTCGAATTTACCCAAACTCCGACGTGCAGTATGAACGCCGCTTGCTAAACGTCGTCGAGGAAATGGCATTGGCTTCGGGAACACCGGTGCCTCCCGTTTTCTTGATCGAAGAAGATGGTATCAACGCATTTGCCGCAGGTTACTCGTCGAGCGATGCTGTGCTTGGTGTCACGCGCGGTTGCGCGACGCAACTCACCCGCGACGAACTACAGGGCGTTATCGCGCACGAGTTCAGCCATGTCTTGAACGGCGACATGCGCATGAGCATCCGTTTGATCGGTGTTCTGCATGGCATACTATTGCTTGGACTCACCGGGCAACTAATCTTTCGCATGATGTACTACACCGGTGGAGGACGCTCGCGAAGCCGAAACAAAGACGGCGGTGGTCAAGCCATGATGGTCTTGTTCGTAATCTCTCTTGTCTTCATCGTGGTGGGTTTCGTCGGAACGTTCTTTGGAAATCTGATCAAAGCTGCCGTCTCGCGACAACGTGAGTATTTAGCAGACGCGTCGGCGATTCAATTCACACGCAATCCGCAAGGTCTTGCCGGTGCACTGAAGAAGATTGGTGGTTCCGTGGCCGGTTCCCGATTGCGTTCGGCGCGTGCGGCAGAGGCCAGTCACATGTTTTTTGCCAAAGGAGTATTCGAAGGCTTCTCTGGTCTATGGGCAACACATCCAGCACTCGAAAAACGAATTCGGGCAATCGAACCTAGCTGGGACGGTGAATATCCAGAAGTTGAAATCGAGACTCAATTCGAAGCGTCTAGCTCCGGTGCATCGAATTTCGTTGGCGAGGTTTCGAGTTCGAACGAAGAAGTGCCCATCAATGTCGTTGATCACGCCGTCGACCATGTGGGTGAGCCGACCGAGGCACATCGCCACTACGCGGTCGATTTGCTCGCCAACATTCCGCCGCAAGTTCTCGCTAACGCACGTGAGCCGTACGGGTCGCGAGCTGTTCTCTTCGCACTGTTATTGGATCGACAAGACGCGTCCATCCGCCAAAACCAGTTAGCAACGTTAGACGCAAATGCAAAACCGCATATCGTTGAGATAACTCGAAAACTCATACCTTTCATGGATAAGCTAGATGTGCGAGCACGCTTGCCGCTCGTTGACATTGCTCTTCCAGCACTACGGTCGATGTGCCCGGCGCAGTATCAAGAGTTTTCGAAGTGCTTTCACGAGCTGATCAAAGCTGACAAAAAAATCGACCTTTTCGAATGGATGCTTTCGCAAGTACTCCTACGGCACTTACGGCCGCAGTTCGAACAAGTGCGTTCACCTCGAATCGACTACTACGGACTGCAACAGCTTGGCATCCCGTGCGCGACCTTGCTCTCGGCAGTTGCTCATGCCGGCGATACGGAAGAAGACGCGATGGAGGCATTTAAATTCGCCGCTGGCCATTTGCCAGAAGTTCCGCTTACGATTCGTGAGCGCAACAAATGTGGCCTAGCACAAATCAATGAAGCTATCGAAACAATCGCACGCGTATCCGTAAAACATCGCGGCCGAGTTATCGACGCCTGTGCGGCGGCGATCTGTGCCGATAACCACGTGCGTTGGCAAGAGGCAGAACTTCTACGTGGAATCTCTGATTTGCTCGATTGCCCCATGCCGCCATTGCTCGTGCGCCAACCGGCAAAGAAGAACACGCAGACGCGTGTCACTGTTTAGCGGTTTAACATCCAACGGTCATTCTGCTCGAAAGTGTCGATACAGAATTCCATTCGGACCGTCGTCCAAACGAGAGGCCCACACGGATGTAGCATGGACGACATCGAACGGAATTGAATCTGATTCAATTGCGAGTTTACGTAACTCTTCTGAATTAACCTGGAAATCGATGTACACGCGTGGCTGAAATCTCTGGAACGAATCTCCATTCACGCGGCCGTTCGAGTTGCCGAAGTAGGGCTCTAGAGATTCCCAGTTCGCTGGCCATTCGCCATCGTGATCAAGCATGTAGTCGATCAGCATTTCCGCAGCGCCCCACTCAGCATAGGCATCGTCGATATGCTGGGAAAAGTTGTAGCTGGCGAAGACGATGCAACCACAGAGCAGCAGCGTAATGGCGATGAGAATCTTTGTGGTATGGTTGCGATTCATGGTGCAGTGGCGCGATAAAGAGACGATTCAACGCTGAATCGCCATGATTTGACTGGTCGTTCCACCAGAGATCTTTACGGAATTGACGGGATCGGGACAATGATTTGCTCGACTATTCGGCAACCAACGTCTTTTATCGCTCAGAAATATGAAAACAGTTTTGTCAGAGGAAGATCTCCGCGAAGGCGTACGGAAACTAGCCGACGAACTCAACGAGGCTTATAAAGGCCGACCGCTCACGGTCGTTGGCGTGATGACGGGCTGTATCGTTCTGCTTTCAGATATGATTCGCCAACTGAAAATGCCACTCCGCGTTGGCGTCGTCCAAGCGAGCAGCTATCGCGACAACACGACGTCAGGCAAATTGGTCATCAACTCGGATTTGATGCTAGACATCTCTGGGCGTGACGTTTTGGTACTCGACGATATTTTCGATACAGGCAAGACGATGGTCGAACTACTTTCCACAATGAAAGAACTTGGACCAAAGTCCCTACATACGGGTGTGCTTTTGTTGAAGAAAGGCCAGCAACAGGTCGACTATCGCCCGGACTACGTAGCTTTTGAGATTCCGAATGAGTTCGTTGTCGGTTACGGTTTGGACTACCGCGACGAATACCGCAACCTGCCGTTCTTGGCCGCACTGGAAGATCACGAGATCAACGCGGCAGCGACATAACGAAACGCTGGCTAACGCGAGACGTTTCACACAGGAGACCATGGATGGCTCAGATACTGCATTTGCTGGGAGCAAACCTGCCGACCGGAACGGCAAAGCAAATTGGCTACTTGTCCCAAGGAAGTCAAAGCCAGGGCTATGTGTCCAATCATTGCAGTGTCGAATTCTCGCAGCCTCGCAAACAAATCCTCCAATCAATTCTTCCGGACACAACGTTTTGTCGCCAGTCACTTCGCCTCGATCCAACGTTGGTGATTCGCTTGGCTTAAAGAATTCGAGCAACTAACCCAGAGATCGTGCACTGCTGGGGAACACTCAGCCCTTCGCTTGTTCGCATGGCATTGCGATTGAGTGGCGGACCGGCCGAAGTCTGGTCTATTCGTTCTCAGGCCGAAAAAGAAAACGTTGGAAAACCTGACGGCAGTTATTCAATCGTCACGAACGCTGCCCATTTAACAGAGGGACCGGACAACGCCGCGCCAACCACCGTGATCAACAATGGCGTGGCAACGGCCTCAACACCAAACATCGTTGCTCCGCTCATACACAAACTGGAACTCGAGTCCAACACTCAATTCGTTGCTGCCGTAGGCGACCTACGCTCAAAGAAGCAACTGAAAAATCTTGTTTGGTCGTTGGACTTACTTCGAGTGATTCATCCCAACGTTCATTTACTGATTGTTGGCGACGGCGCGGAAGAGCAAAAACTCTCCAGCTTCATTCAAACGACGACTTGTCCGGAAGCCGCGCATCTACTTGGCCATCGCGAAGATGTGGCGAGCATTCTTCAACAGTGCGTTTGTTTTTGGCAGTCTAGTGCCGACGAAGGCTGTTCCAACGCAATGCTGGAAGCCATGTCACTAGGAATTCCCGTCATCGCATCGGACACGCCAGGACATCGAGAACTCACCCAAGGTGACAAGTATGGGAAACTCGTACCACTTGGAGACTGTGCCGAGTTCGCACGGAAAACGAATGTGCTGCTCAACAGTCTCGACGCAGCACAAGAAAAGTCGAGCAATGCTCGTGAGCACGTCCGTCAGCACTATTCGTTGAGCGACATGGCCGAGAAATATCACACGTTCTACCAGCAGTTAGTCGAACGCAAGGCTTCAGCTGCCTAGCTATCTGTATGAGCGCACCGCTTTCATAGGCAGCGTCAGCGGATAGATTCGGCTTGAAGACAAAGTCAACTAACGACTACGCTTCCGCGCCATCTACCTCTAACGGAGCGAGACCATGTCGCGAAACCTGTCACAAACTTCGTCGCGGAACATCGGACGAGTGTTGCTAGTTGCGTTTCTAGCCGCGTGGACCTCCTTGCCGTGCGGTGCACAAGTCGCACATCCAAACGGCTCTAAAGAGTTACCAACTCCTAAGAAAGAACAGCTCGTTTCGAGAACACACGACCTATCGTCGGCAATTGCGGTTCACGTCGGTCTGAGCAAACTTTCGGATGAGAAGGCCAAGTCAGAAGCGATTACTGAGCTGTTTTGGTTGCCCGCAGGGCATGCGAACGTCCAACAGAAAGAGACAAGTCCCGGCGTCTTCCAAGTTGTCGCCCCAGAATCGTTTCACGCCCACCTCGCTGGGATAGCAAAATGGATGGCAAACGGCGAGAAACAAATTGTGATCGAATCGCGAGTTCTTACCGTGTCGGAAGAAACACTTCGCAAATTGCACGCGCATTCCGGCGCCGAATGGGAAATGTCCGAGTCGCAGACTGCTCTCGTACTACCCACGGCGAAGAAGCCTAGCGAAGTATATCCTGGCCCGGACTTTAGTACTTTCCAACCCGGCCCAGTCCCAACAAAGAACCTCGTTTCGTCGGTTAGCAATACTAAGCAAGTGCTGCCCTGCCGAACTGCAAACATTCGCGACGCACAGCTCAAACGAATTATCTCCGAAACACAATCCGACACGGCAACCAATGTCATGCAAGCTCCGAAAGTCACGATCTTTGACGGGCAAGAGGCGCTCGTGAGCGACACCACATCGCGTCCGTTCGTAACGTCAGTGAAGCCGGTCGAAGACGAGAATGGATCCGCGATGCAGCCAATCATCACGGTGCTTGAAGATGGCCTTAAGATTCGGATCAAGGCCACAGCCGATGCGAAAAACGAAGTGCAGCTAGAAAGCAAAGTGACCTTCGGCGAAATCGGCAATGTCGAAGAATTCACTTTCGAGACGCCCGGGAAATTCAACGGCACGACGGTGCAGATCCCCGAGTACTCCGAACGCAATGTCAACATCTCCAAGAAATTGGCCAGTGACCAAAGCCTCATCATCGATCCACACTTCTATACGGAAAAGGTGACAAAGCGAAGATTCCGTAGTGACGTTACGACTCGTGAGTACATAATTGTGATTTTGACGCCGCGAGTGATCCAACAGCAGACCGAGCACGACGGGCAAAAAGTCGCAAAACTCTAGCCGTCGCGCAGGTTCTATCCCGGCCAACGTGTGTTGTAAGTTAGAATGAGGTAACAAGCGATGAATTCCGCCTCGCTTGTTACTTTGCATTCAACACGAAGAATATCAGTGCAACGCTTTCGATCTATTCTGCTGATTGCCGTCTGCGTATCCGTTGGGTCGACGCTGCATGCCGACGTACTCGCGAAACGCGAGTTGCTGTGGAATCGCTGTCATGCAAAGCTTAGTTCCTCCCCACCTGCCAATCACGCGGGTCGCTATTTCCTGCCCGGAGCGCAGTTTCAATCCGACGACGCCTCAACACAAAAGCTGGCCACTGCGTACGCAGACAAACTGATTGACCTAGCAAAGAGCTCCGCTTCTGATAATCCATCCGCGGCGTATCGATTGCTGCATGAGGCTGCGTATTTCGGTGAAGACAACATTGCGGACAAGATCGTAAACTCGAAAAAAACGGTCGAACCGAAAGCGAAACTCGCCACGCATCCGCACCCACGCTTGAAATGGAGACGCCGGGAGTATTTTCGCGTCACGTCCGAGCACTATCAAGTTGTCACGCGTGACGAACAAGCCGGAGTCGATATTGCGCGACGCTTAGAAACACTCTACGCCGTTTGGCGTCAAGTCTTTCTGGAATGCTGGAGCGACAGTACGAAACTAGAATCAGCCATGGAACGTGGAAAGACACTAGTTCCGCATTCACGACAACTCCATCGTGTCGTGTTGTTTTCCAACCAGCAAGAATACACAGCCTACCTGCAAAAGACCCAACCACGCATTGGTATCACTAAAGGCTTCTACGATCCCCTAGCGCGTACTTCTTATTTCTTCGCCGGCGAACAAAGCAATCACGCGACACAACTGCACGAAGCAACGCACCAGTTGTTTCAAGAAGTGCAATCGGCGTCGGAACGCTTGAAGATGTCACAGAACTTCTGGATCATCGAAGGCATCGCCATGTACATGGAGTCACTGCAACATCATGGACAGACGGCGACGATCGGTGGCTATGGCGCAAATCGGCTTCAGTTTGCGCGTTATCGTCGACTGCAAGAAGATTTCTACATTCCACTGCAAGAGCTCGTTGAATACGGACGTACACAACTGCAACAGGATTCCCAAATTCGACAGATCTACAGTCAGTCCGCTGGACTCACGCACTTTCTGATGGACGGCGAAGGAGCGAAGTACCGCGATGGATTGATTCGCTATCTGCGAACGATCTACGCGGGTCGAGATCGAATCGACACGCTAACGGAGTCGCTTGATACTGGTCTTGCCGAATTAGACCAACAATACATTCGCTATCTGCACGTCACCGATGATGATATGGCCAGTTCGGCGATGCCCAAGGACAGGCTTCGATCCTTGTGTCTTGGACATACGTCGGTTTCTAACGCAGGGCTGCGTTCCCTTCCCTCACAGAACAAGTTGGAGTGGCTCGACCTCGCCGGACTACGGATCGAGCGAACGTCACTTAGTTTTCTCGATTCGGCCACTTCGTTACGACAAGTCAGCTTTGATCAATGCTCGAACATCGGCGACGACACGGTGCAACTCCTAGCCAAGAATCCCCAGCTGGACGAACTGGATCTTTCGGGAACCGCCGTGACAGATCAAGGTCTGAAACACCTCGCCGGGCACCAGGCGCTGGCGACGCTTTGGCTGGACGGCACGAAAATCTCTGACGCATCAGTGCCGGTCCTAGCGACCATGACATCTCTGCGGACGCTGTCGTGTAATCGGACGATGCTATCTGAAAAAGGCTTGGAAAACCTGAGGAAAAAACTGCCAGGACTGGAGGTTTCCGAATAGCTTTTTGGACGCTGTCTGAGCATTGACCCAACAAAGTTTCGTCCGTTAGACTGGTGCCCAACGCGGTGGGTATAGCTCAGTTGGTTAGAGCGTCGGATTGTGATTCCGAAAGTCGGGGGTTCGAATCCCCT
>CAYNJG010000068.1:0-31164 GCA_964397295.1 uncultured Pirellulaceae bacterium | reverse complement strand
CCAACTAAAACCGGGACAGGTCTGATAATATATTAGACCTGTCCCGTTTAGTCGTCTCCTTGGGTAGTGGTTTCGTTGTGTCGAAAGGCAATCGCCGCTTCCATCCGACCACGATTGTTTGATCCGCATTCGCGGTTACGACGTGGTCGCACGGACCAACAAATGTAGACGTTCATCCACTGCTGCCAGCACGAATTCGGACGGGATCCGAGCCAGAATTCTCCACGACGAAATTGCACGTCCCCGACATACCGAGTGCATGCCCGTCAAGGGACGCTGGGTTCTTCGGTTGAGTCACGACACAGCGAACTGCGAGGCTTTGAGAATAAGCAAACGACGGGAATGACAGCGGACGCCAACCCGAGCAATGCACCGATGCCGAGTGTCGCTTTGCCGGAGCCAATTGTGGTTAGAACTGGCAACACTAGCCAAAGTGTCGCGACAATCGCGGTGCCCCACTGCGCAATGTCTGGAATTGCGAAAGACGGTGAACCGGACATTAATTGGAGGATGTTTGCTGCAATTGCTACGGAGACGATAAACCAAATAGGAGTTTTGACGAAGAAGGTAAGGTGCCCATTTAGCCCTGTGATATTGAATGTCATGCCGCCAAAGGGATTAAACATTGTCCCGAAACCGCCTTGAACCTGCGCATTCCGTATCGTTATCCATGTGAGTGGGAGAGACAGCACGGCGGCAACGATCCCACACACAAGTGCTGTGTTTTTTTGAGGCTGAGTCATAGGGCACTTTCTGGTCCTGCTATGGAATCTTGCTGTATAGCGTCTGCCGTAACCGGGCACGAACGGAAGATCTTGATTTCAGTTGCCGCGTTTACCCGTTGCGCTTCAGGGGTTTTAATTCACCGTCTGTCGCGATTCCCCAAAATTCGAAAGTCGAAGCAGGTTGAATCCGTCATCTCGAGGCACTGAAAGCCATTCTTTGTTGCCATAAAGTATACATAGCCCTTAGTCGTTCCGCGCTCGACCAATTGCTTGATTTCGAATTGCCTCTCGGTTAGTCTGCCAGCGTGCGCTGTATCGACCCGTCAGATTTTCTCGCTAAGGGCTTACACCATGTTTCAGCGTCTTAAATATGTTCTGAACGCGGCAACTGTTGTCGCGATTCTAGTGGGTTGGTCGACTTCTAATGCCCAAATTCACGGGCCAGGGCCATCGGACCCTAACCTGTTTGACGATGTCTTCAATCTTCCCCCTTTCAGTCTACCCGCTTCGTCGAACTTAGCTGACGACTTGATGGCCGACGAGTTCACGCAAGTCAATGTTTCTGATGGTGGCTCTGTTGGTGACTCAGTCACGTTCGGAGGAAACACTGAACTGAATGTGTCTGGCGGGGTGCTCGGCAACTTCTGGTCGATTGGTCCGTCGAGTGAAATCAATTTCAGCGGTGGCGCCGTCGGAGGCGGAGTCATGGCGACTGATACCTTTGTTTTCGTGACTGGCGGAACGCTGCAAAACATGACCGCGGTCGATAGCCAAATGAGTTTTAACGATGGAGACTGGTTTGACGTGAGCCTTCTAAACAGCGAAGTCTCTATGGACGCTGGAAAAATCACAGCAGCCTTCTTCACGGATTCAACACTGCACTTCAGTGGTGGTGAGATAGGCGGGGGCGGTGTCATCGAAACAGTGGGTAGCCAGCTCAACATCCTAGGCGGCAGAGTCCGCGGCCCGGTGAGAGCCGAAGACTCGCTAATCAATATTCGCGGTGGAAGTCTAACGGCTCCAATCACCGTTGGAGAGAACAATGTTTTGAATATTAGCGGCGGCTCCATCGGACCGTCGGTGTTCGGCTTCCTCGGTACTCTCGTCGCAAGCAGTGAAATGAACTTTTTTGCAACCGAGGCTTTGCTGGGTGGCGTGGCTATCGACGGCCTGTCCGAGAACGAACCGTTCGTTGTGACAGATCGAAATGTCACACTTTCGCTGGTGCTCGCAGACGGTTCGCCGTACGAATTTATGCTCGAGGAAAGTTTTGCCGGGGCGGTAAGTGTTACCGTTGTACCTGAACCGGACTCAGCGTGTTTGTTAGTTCTGCTGCTACCTTTCTTGTGCGTGCGTGCGCGGCGATTGAATTCGCGCAATGGCCGAAGGAGTTAGCGGCTTTCGATAGGCTCACGGATTTCAGCGAAGATGAAGAAAGGACCGGCGATGCAAATCCGATCCTGAGTCGACGCCTCTGCACATAATTCCAAGCAGCAGATGGTGTTTCAATCACCTGAACTGGGACATTCGCCTTGCGCCTTATCAATTCCGCGACCGCATTTGGAACATGAAACGCGGATTGTTCTGATACCGAGTACAAACCACTCTGCTTCCACCTGAACGCGGCACTTCGCACAAACCCAGTGATGCCAGCGTGTGTTTCGGTGCATCGCTATTGACGCTACTCATGCTTCCAAATTAGATTCGCTGAAACTTTGAACCGAGGCAGAAATTCTGCGTGCTAGCAGGCTTCGGCGATCAATTCCAACACGGTTTATGGAGGAACCGAACGATGGCCTACACGGAAGATAAGGCGAAATCTCAAAGCTGGACGCGTTCCCGCTGGAGTCTCGCGTTGCTGACTTGCGCCACAATCGGCGGTGCAGTTCTGATTCGATCACTTATGCCAACGGCCACGGTCGAGGCACAGACGCCACGCGCTCGGGAGCGCACGGCTGCTCAACAGCGAAGCGCAACCCCACAGAATCGACGAGCTCCGGCGAAAGCGGCGGCTAACAAAACTGGCGGAAAGAATGTAGCCGCAGTGGTGAACAGTGAACCAATTACACGGGACGAGCTGGGACGCTTGTGCCTCGTGCGTTGGGGCGAAGAAACTCTGGAAGGCTTGGTCAACAAGCAACTCATTACCGAAGCCTGTCACGCCCGCGGCATCCTTATCAGCGACCGTGACATTGATTCAGAAGTGCAGTCGATCGCCAGCAAATTCAATATGTCGGTCGAACAATACATCAAAATGCTGAAGACGGAACGCGACGTTTCCGAAACCGAATATCGAAAAGACATCGTTTGGCCAACGATCGCGCTGAAGCGTCTCGCTGCTGACCAGCTCACGGTGTCGAATGCCGACTTAGAAAAAGAGTTCGAAGCAGAGTTTGGCGAGAAAGTGCAAGTCCGCATGATTTCGATGACCAGTCGAAAAAAGGCGGTCGAAGTCCTCAAGCTGGCGAAGGCCCAACCAGAAGAGTTCTCACGACTGGCAAAGCAGCATTCTGAGGACCCTAACTCGGCTTCTGCAAAGGGTTTGATTCCACCTGTTCGTAGGCACATTGGCGATCCGGCGGTTGAAAAGGCCGTCTTTGCATTGAAAGAGGGCGAAATCTCGGACATTGTCGAAGCGGCAAATCAGTTTTTTATCTTCCTCTGCGAGCGACGACTCCAGCCAGCAACAATTTCGCCGCAGTACCGGCAGCAAGTAACAACGCGACTTCGTGATCGAATCGTTGAGCGAAATCTGCGCACGGCATCGGCAAGTATTTTTGAGGATCTTCAAAAGAAGGCGTCGATTGTCAATGTGTTGAACGACCCACGAAAGCGTCAGCAATCACCTGGTGTAGCGGCAGTTGTCAACAATCAACAGATTACGATTGAACAACTTGTTGATGAGTGTCTGCTGCGGTACGGCCGCGACATGTTGGAATCAGAAATTACGTACCGACTTCTCCGGCAAGAACTGAAGAAGCAAAAGCTCGAGGTCAAGCAAAACGAGATCAACGAAGAGATTGGTCGCGCAGCACTTTCGTTCGGCTACATCAAACCCGATGGCAGCGCAGATCTTGAAGCTTGGGTTAAGGTCGTGACCGAAAAGGAATCTGTCGGCGTCAAAGAATACATCCGTGACGCGGTATGGCCGTCGGTGGCATTGAAGCAACTTGTTGGAGAAAACGTTTCGGTTTCCGAGGAAGACATCGCGAAAGGCTTCGAGGCAAACTATGGCGAGCGTGTCGAAGTTCTAGCAATCGTGCTTGGAAATCAGCGTACAGCCCAGGAAGTTTGGGATATGGCTCGCAATCGTTTGGACAGTGACAAAAAGCCCTCGCGTGAGTTCTTCGGTCAACTGGCCGAGCAATACTCCATTGAACCGATCTCCCGCGCAAACTTTGGTGAGATTCCACCGATTTCTCGCTATGGCGGACAGCCCCAAATCGAGAAAGAAGCGTTTCGACTTGAGCCTGGTGAACTTTCGGGCATTGTTGCGATGGGCGACAAGTACATCATCTTGCGTTGCACGGGTCGAACAGAACCGCTTGTTAAACAAGCCGCTGATGTGAAGGACGAGTTGGTTGCGGACATTCGTGAGAAAAAACTACGCGTTGCGATGGCTGCCGAATATGATCGGTTGCGTGACGTAGCTCAAATCGACAACTTCCTTGCCGGAACATCACAAACGGGTAGAGGGAACATTCGCTTGCCGGAAAAAATTCCAGTGCGATCTGTTTCAGGGCCAGGAAAAGCACCCGTGCGACGATAGTCGTAACTTGGTTGTGCCTGTCGCTCAGGTGATGACAGTTTGAGAATTAGAGAACGCGTCGAGGGAAACTTCGACGCGTTTTCTCGTTTGGTAGCGAATTCGCGACTTCTTGGAACGTGTTGTTGAAAAAACGCACCAGCGGCACGTTACTGGCGGCGGATGCGTTGTCGCTAGGCACACTGTATCTGCTCCGAGGCGAACGGAATGTCCTACATTTTAAGTGCAGGAAACCCTATTGATGTTTGTCCGAGTGCTGCGGAGTTATGCATGCCTATTAGTATTTACACAGATGTAGTTTCAGTTTTCGAAACCAGCGACATGGTGCGTCTTGGGGAGAAATACGGCGCCACGGGCCAGCAAATGTGTGTTGGTTTAGATGTTGCTAGTCGGAAGATTATTGAATCGCTTGCTGCACGTGCTCAAACGATGGATGGAGCTGAGCAAGTGTTTCGCAAAGTTGGAGAATTCAAAGGCGACATCGCTGAAAAATTCGAGGCTGGCTTTAACTTGGACGAAACGGATGCAGTCGTTCTCCTTGGAACCGGGAGCCTTACGAGTACTGTCCATAGCGACTTCGACGCTATCGTCAACGCCGTGAAGGAAGAAGCAACTGCATCGCACGTTGCGTCGGCGAATATCGTCGGGCTTACTTCTGCATTGATCATGGACTTTCTGGGCCGCTACCGGAAGAAGTTTGGATTGAAGAGGGACAACCTCACGGAAATCCTGAGAACTCAGAAGGAGCTAACCGTCGAACCACCGAACTTGGACCAGAGTACTTCCAACACGGACGTGTTGCGGCAAAACCTAGGTCTAGCGCCGAGTACGATCGAAGCCTCCAATACGGCGGAGCCCATCGTTGGAGCCAGTACAACGGAAAACGTTTTCGTAGAAGAGGTACGTGATAAGACGCCAACGGAAATGGCGATGGCTGTCGCGAACGAAGCGGTTGCCATGAAAAAGGCGAAGGAAGCTGGTCGTGCTCAACACGTCGCGGTTGAGCCAAAACCTGAGCCAAAGAAGAAAGTGCGTACAGCACCTCGAGTCAAGAAAATAAAAAAGCCACGAGTTCGCCGTTCAAAAAAATGGCTCGTTGCCGTTCCCCTACTGCTGATCGCTGGCGGAGGGCTATTTGCGTGGGAACGTTTCCAAGAATCGATTTCGGCTAGTGGTGTCGTTGCCTCCGTCTCAAAAACCCTGACGAGTTTCCGGTCCCCAGCTCCAGCATCGGAAGCCGATCCTAAGAAAGTCAGCCCTGTTGAATCGACTGCAACACACGCTCATTCGATGGTTGGTAGCAAAGCCCGGGGGACTACGGACTCCGAGCCTTCTGGATCGTCTAAGCCGCACAAACTAGCGATCGATTCTCTGGCATCGATGCGGATCTCGCCAGCGTCGGGACCAATCGCGTTTGCAACGAATTCAATTCGCAAGCCAACGATCAATGCAAAGTTTGCAAACATTCCGATCGCGAAGACTCGAACGGCTGCAGCCAAGCACACGTGGGTAGGCTCGGCGGATACGACGCTGCTTAGTGATGTTGCGGTGCAGACGCCTTTCGAGATGCAAATGCGAGCCGCAAGCTTAGACGCGACCAGTTCCGTGCTAACGCCAAAAACTCGGTTGAAGAAGCATCACCGGCAATCAGCAAGGGTTCGAAATGACGTGACGATTGCCGGAGACGACTGGCTTGCACGGTCGTTTCTTGCTGAGATCGCCAAGAAAAAGTCGCAAAAATCCTACTGGTGGGATGAAGCAAAGACAAGCGTGAAGGATGGCTACATCCGAATAGGGCCATGGCAAGTTACCGCTCGGCCACGCAATACGAGTCGATCGACTTACTTCACCTACCAATAGTCAGTCGTTCGTTTCCAGCGTTTGGCGACAATCGGATAGAATGAATGGGCGTTAGCGAGGATGCTAACGCCCATTTTTTGTGGGCAACGGTGAATGAGGAAATCCATGGCAGATGACGCATTGAATCTTTCTAGCTTGGTGAAGGCGAGTGTCGGTACGACCGATGCGGAAAGAGCCATTGACCTAGCCAGAAGACTTCTCGCGCGTTCGCAGCAATTGCTTAGCCCGCAAGAACGCCGGCAGCAAGCCGAGCTCGAACGCATGATCAGCCAACCCGCCGACAAGGCAACATTGGTGGAAATGACGGATCAAGCGTTTCGCACATTGACTCCGTCTCGTGTTGCTGACCAACTGACGCACATTTTGGATCTTCAGGGCGTGCCGCGGTTCTTCAGCCCACTCGAACGCACGATGCTGCGAGGCTTTCAATCGTTCGGCGAGTTTCTGCCGGGTGTTGCTGTTCCGTTAGTCAAGGAGAAAATGCGTCGCGAAACTGCGAACGTCATTCTGCCGGCGGAAAAGGATCTGCTAACCGAGCATCTTCGGCTGCGTCAGCAGGAAGGCGTCCGAATGAATCTCAACTTCCTCGGAGAAGCACTGCTGGGGGAGGACGAAGCACGTCGACGACTCGATCGCTACCTCGAGGCGCTGCGTTTGCCGGATGTGGAGTGCGTGTCAGTCAAGATCACGACTATCTATTCGCAGGTCTCGCCGATTGCGCGTGATCATACTTGCCGCGTCGTTGCGGATCGACTTGAGTTACTCTACCGCGCGGCGCTGCGTGAAACGTTCCGGCGAGCAGATGGTACCGAGGTGACGAAGTTTGTCTACTTGGACATGGAAGAATACCGCGACCTACGACTGACAGTTGATTCGATGTTCCGTGCGCTCGACCGCGACGGTCTGCTCCCGGTAAGAGCGGGGATTGCATTGCAGGCTTACATTCCGGATTCGTATTTGGTGCTGCAAAGCCTCTTGGATTGGAGTCGCCGGCGAGTAGAGCAGGGCGGCGAGCCGTTGACGATACGGCTCGTGAAAGGTGCGAATATGGAAATGGAGCGAGTTGAAGCCTCGATCGCTGGCCACGATCCGGCGACTTTCGATCAGAAAGTCGACACTGACGCGAACTTTAAGAAAATCCTCCGTGAGTTACTGGCGTCAAAAAACAAGTCATTCGTTCGAGTTGGCTTGGCTTCGCACAACTTGTTCGATATTGCCCTAGGAATGATTTGGGCCACAGAAGCTGGCACGATCGAGAACGTGCAGTACGAGATGCTTGAAGGTATGGCCAACCATCAACGACGAGCTATTTTCGAAGCTGCCCAGTCGATGTTGCTTTATGCTCCTGCTTGTCGACGGGAAGAGTTTCTGAACGCAATCGGCTATCTGATACGGCGTCTTGATGAGAATACCGGTGAGGAGAACTTTCTCCGGCACACGTTCCAATTGGAAGCTGGCTCCGAAGCGTGGGATCGATTGTCGAAAGGATTCGAGCGGTCCGTGGAACGTATCGAATCCGTCAAAGGCGAACCGCGACGAACTCAGGATCGAAATGCAAAGATTCAACAGCCAAAGGTCGCCTCCAGCTGGCAGTCGTATCGCGGAGAAGCAGATACTGATTGGGCATTGCCACAGAATGGCCAGTGGGCGGCCGAGATCGTCGAAAAATGGTCGGCACGAGTAGACGAAGATGCCGCCACTATCGGGCTGCAGATCGGGGGCCGTGATGTTGATACACGTGGCCGCAAAGCAAAGGTATCGTATGATCCGTCTAGGCCTGAGTCCGTGGCGGTGCGATTCTTCGAAGCCACTAATAGTGAAATTGATCAGGCTATTGAATGTGCCGAAAGCGATCCGACTAATTGGCGAGCAACCTCGATCGAACAGCGGCACGCGTTACTGCGAATGTCCGCTCAACTCATGCGAGAGCGTCGCGCAGACTTGATTGGCGCGGCAATGTTGGATGGGGGAAAAACGATTGCTGAGGCAGATCCCGAAGTCAGCGAAGCGATCGACTTCGTGGAATTCTATCCGTTGACAGTAGCGAGCTTGCTTGAGCGAAAGTCGATCAATTGCCAACCGCGTGGCGTTGTTGTGGTCGTCAGCCCTTGGAACTTTCCAGTTGCGATACCTTGCGGGGGCGTGGCAGCAGCACTGGCGGCTGGAAATACCGTGGTCCTCAAGCCCGCAAGTGACACGGTGTTACCGGCGTACTTGGTTGCACAATGTTTTTGGGACGCGGGAGTACCTCGTGAAGTGTTGCAGTTCGTGCCGTGTTCGGGGTCGCGCGGCGGGCGGCATATGCTTTCCGATCCTCGCGTGCAAAACGTCATTCTTACCGGCGGTACCGAGACAGCCAAGCAAATGCTGGGCGATCGTCCAGGCTTGCATCTGCTGGCAGAAACCGGCGGAAAGAACGCGACGATTGTGACGGCGCTTTCCGACCGAGACCTCGCGATCAAACACGTCCTTCACTCCGCATTCGGCCACGGTGGCCAAAAATGTAGTGCCACTTCATTGTTGCTCTTGGAAGAGGAAGTGTACAACGACTCGAAATTTCGAGAGACCCTCGCGGACGCTGTTCGCAGTTTGTCGGTGGGTTCGGTGTGGGACTTGAAGACGAAAGTTGGTCCACTTGTTCGCCCGCCGCGAGGTGAACTTGCGCGCGGCATGAAAGAACTCGAGCCGGGTGAGTCTTGGTTGGTGATGCCCGAACGGATCTCGAAGAATCGACAGTTGTTTCGCCCAGGCGTGAAGTGGAATGTGCGACCAGGAAGCTTTACGCATGGCACCGAACTCTTCGGACCAGTACTCGGCGTGATGCGATATCGGCGACTCGAAGACGCGATCGGAATCGTCAACGCAACTGGCTACGGGCTCACAAGCGGATTGGAGAGTCTTGACTATCGCGAGCAAGACTTGTGGCGGTCGACGATTCGAGCTGGCAACCTTTACATAAATCGTCCTACGACTGGGGCTGTTGTTCTGCGGCAACCGTTCGGAGGCGTGGGGAGTAGTGCCTACGGGCCTGGCGTGAAAGCCGGCGGTCCGAACTACGTGATTCCACTTATGGCTATCCAAGACAGCAAAAGAGAGGTAACTGCTACATCAGACGACTTGCCGGACTTGCTCTCTGTATTTTGTGCGACGCTTAGTCGCTGTGTTAGTGAGGAAAGGTTAGAGCGAAACACTTTTGATGCAGTGTCCGCCGCAGTAGCCTCGCAACGACTCGTGGCTCGCGATGAATTTCTCGCTGGCCATGACCATGTTCAACTGCTAGGGCAGCACAACATTCGTCGCTACGAACCTGTTCGGCAGGCAAGGATACGCTTTGGTGAAACCGATAGCTTGATGGACGTGTTGATCGCCGCGAGTGCCGCACTTTCTGTTGGTGGTATTCCGACGATCTCGATCGATCCAAGCGTGAGCGACGCAAGTTCGGATGTAATCGACGAAATCGTAGACAGTTTGCCTGGCGCGATAGAAATCGTCGACGAGACCGACGCGGATCTGGCCGAATCGATTCGGCAGGGTTTTGTTGATCGGTTACGCGTTA
Organism: uncultured Pirellulaceae bacterium; assembly: GCA_964397295.1. GTDB lineage: Bacteria > Planctomycetota > Planctomycetia > Pirellulales > Pirellulaceae > CAYNJG01. Next base: position 21,257 of record CAYNJG010000068.1, on the reverse strand, counting down.
TGTCTAGCGAGTCTCGGTCAGCGGTGATCAACGAAGTCTGTGCCGAGATGTTTGTGTCTGTGACCGACGAGCCCGTTGTCTCCGATGGCTATGTCGAATGTTTGCGGTATGTAAACGAGCAGTCAGTCTCGTTCGACTATCATCGATACGGAAACCTCGGACGTCGGCCTGACAGTTAGACTTTCGGACACCGGTCGTTTTGGGTGCTGTTTTTACCGAATACTTCTCAGGGTTGTTCAGTTCGTGGTGAATCTGTGCGGAACGGAGCCGCTGGCAGGCCGTTCTTATTGAACAGATTTCCGATCGGGTTGTTCGCCCAGTTGTATCGAACACGAATCGGTTCGGCGAGATCTTCGCTGGACAGTACGACCTCATCGCCGCGGATTTCTGCGTCGGCCCAAACGAAGTCGCCTTCTGCCTCCGCAATCGCGAAACCAGTGAGGTTGTCACCACGCGTTTCGAGTCCATCACCAGTGTTCTCGAATTGTATGTGTAGTTCGCTTCCGACGATGCTCATGTCCTTGATTGTTGGACCTGCAGCGACGATGTCTTTCTCGTACTCGATCTGCAGGGCCTGGAGAGCGAGGCGTTTTCCGACGTCTTGTTTGTTGCGAGGGTGAATGTCGTTCGCTTCGCCGATGTCAGTAATCACGGCGAGTCCGACCTTGTTCATGTTCTTTGCTGTTAGCGCCTGAGCTTCTCGTAGTTCCGCCCACCCTGATTGGACCGGCGTTGTTTGAGCTGCCATGAAGTTAGCGAGCTGCACAATTAGAAACGGAAAGTCGTCTTGTCCGAATCCGTCTCGCCAATCGGAAATCATCGTTGGTAGTAAGCGACGGTACTGCATTGCTCGGCCAGCGTTGGATTCCCCCTGGTACCAGATGGCTCCACGAATTCCGAAAGGTAGGAGCGGTCGAAGCATGCCGTTGTGCAGTACTGTTGCGATATTGGGATTGTTCCCCAGTCGTTGCGGAAAAGGTTTCATGTCCTTCAGCGATTTCGCGATTTGGTAGGGCCAATCGCCTTTGAGTGAAATCGATTTGCCACTGGGATGTTCGACTGCGATAGGAAAGTCCTTGCCGTAGATCCCCCCTCCGCCGTTCCCGTCAAAAACTCGGATTGCGATTGTGTTCTTGCCGGGTTGAATGACGTCGGCCTTAATCGTGTACTCGCGCGGTGCATTCCAGAGGTTCGTGCTGCCAACTTCTTGGCCGTTAACCCATGTGGTGTCGGCATCGTCGATGGGGCCGAGCTTGAGTTTTAGATCGGCGCTCGACCAATCATTCGGTACATGGAATGTTTTGCGAAACCAGATAAGTCCGTCGAACTGTTCGAGTTCTGGACTCGTGTCTTCCCAGTTGTTGGGAATTTCCATCTTCTTCCACTGGGAGTGATCGAATTCTGCGGCAGGCCAGGTTTCGCTAAGTCCCTGGTCGTTCTCCTTCCACCAATTCTCAACGCGAGTCGTGAGTTCTTCGTCGGTTTCCTGTTGCTTAGCTTCTTTTTCGACGGTGGCCACAGCATCGACAAAATCGGGCATCTTTTCCTTGAGCGATTCGCCGCTGGTCCATGCTTCCGCGATGGTGCCACCCCATGACGTATGAATTAGTCCGATGGGTATGTCCAGCTCTTGGTTTAAGTGTCGTCCGAAGTAGTAGCCGACAGCGGAAAAGTTGGGGATCGTTTCCGGGCTGCATGTCGACCATTCTCCTTCTACTAATTCTTGTGGAGTGAACGCGACTTTCTTCGGGACCGTGAACAGTCGCACCTGTTCGTGTTTGGCTTTGGCGATTTCGTTATCAGGGTCGTTCGACATTCGAACCGACCACTCCATGTTCGACTGACCGGAACAGATCCAAACGTCTCCAACAAGCACATCGAGGAAGGTCTGTTCGGTCGCTGCTTTAACGCGTAGCGTGGCTCCCGCTTTTGACGCTTTGAACGGACCAATCTTCGTTTGCCATTTGCCGCTGGTGTCCGTGATGGCCGTTCCTGCCGGTTTGTCATCGAACATGACGTTGATGCGTTGTCCGGGCGTGGCCCAGCCCCAGATCGGAACCCGTTTGTCACGCTGGATTACCATGTGATCGGAAAAGAGTGGATGAACGAGTGGCTTCTCTTCTTTCGCTTCTTGTGCCAAAGCAGTGCCCGCTAGAACGAGCGTAAGTAGTGTTGTGAAGAGCGTTCGGAAAAGTAGACGATGCATTTGATTCTCTTTAACAGAAGCTGGTAAGGGCGAATGTTGGTTGATCAGGTTGGTATGGTAAGTGTATTCTTTCGGACTGGCAAAGAGTTTAGCTGAGCCGGTCGAATGCAAGTCTCGTGTGGGAAGGTATGTCTTGGAACTATTCGAAGTCGTTGACGACCTGACTCCTTCGAAGAAGGAATTTGTCGAGATCAGGGAAACGCACATCGGCAAGGGTTTGTTCGCGGTCCGGGCATATCCGGCACAGGCCGTCATTGGCGAAATTCGCGGCGACTTGATTCGGGCAAAGAACTACGGGTCGAGCTATGCGTTCGAATACGACGATGGCGTGATGCTAGAGCCCGTTGAGCCGTTTCGGTACGTGAACCACTGTTGCGAGCCAAATTGCGAATTCGACCTCGTTGAGGATCCAACCGAGACTGATTTGCGGAAGCTGGTTGAAAGGCCGAAGGGGCGTCTGTACCTGATTTCGCTTCGCCCCATCGAAAAAGGTGAACAGTTTTCGATCGACTACAACTGGTCGGCAGCTCACGCGATCCGTTGCGAGTGTGGCGCAGTGAACTGCCGAGGTTGGGTTGCAGCTGAAGAGGAGATTTCCAAGGTTATCGGTCGGTGAAGCAGCTTCACTTCACACCGCAACATGGTTTCCGGTTCGCAGCCTACGACGTCTGAGTCAGATGTCGCAGATCAGCACAGCGTGTTTCAGCGAGGCAATCTTGTCTTCTTTCGCAGGAATGAATTCCTGTGCGACGTGTCCTTTGAATCCAGTTTCGGCAATCGCTTTCATGATCGGTGCGTAGTTCAGCTCTTGTGTGTCATCAATCTCGTGTCGACCAGGTACTCCACCGGTGTGGTAGTGCGAGAAGTACTGGTTGTCTTTTTTGATGGTGGCGATGACGTCGCCTTCCATGATTTGCATGTGGTAAATGTCGTACAGCAACTTGAAGTTGTCCGACCCGATCGCTTTGCATAACTCAACGCCCCAGGCTGTGTGATCGCACATGTAATCTTTGTGGTTAACTTTGCTGTTGAGCAATTCCATCGTGATTACCACATTGTGCTTCTCGGCGGCTGACATGATTCGCTTCAAGCCCATTGCACAATTCTTTAGTCCTTCCGCATCGTCCATGCCGCGGCGATTACCAGAGAAACAGATAAGGTTCTTATAGCCTGCTTCCGCGACTAGCTTGATGTCGGTTTCGTAAGCTTCTACCAAGGCGTCGTGATTCTCGACGCGGTTCCAAGCGTCACCGATGCCACCGACTTTTTTGCCCTTCGGGCCGGCCGTTGTCGGATTTGAAACCATTGCACACGTGAGTTTATGTTTCTTCAAGGTGTCGAAATCGGCAGGACGAATGAGGTCGATCGACGTGAGGCCGAATTCTTTTCCGGCTGTGCATAGTTCTTCCAGCGAAATCTTGGGATAGCACCACTTGCATGCTGAGTGGTTGATTCGACCTTTCGTGGCACCGTCGACGGCGTCTTCGGCCGCGGAAATCCGATGCGACAAGCTGATGGCAGCAGCTGCAGCAGCGGCAGAAGTGTTCTGCAAAAATCGGCGACGAGAAGCTTTGTTTGGCGAGAGAGTCATAGTGAACCTTTGAGTCGTCGGACGGATAGTCGGCTTGCCAATACCATATAATAGACACGCGGCAGTTGAAAGTTGATTCGCACTCTCGACACAGAAGTTATCGAAAGAACGTTGGCAAAAGATGAAGGCACCAACTCCAATTCTGCGGATTTTCGACGAAGCGAAAGCAAGGGAATTCTATTTGGACTACCTCGGGTTCGAAGTGACTTTCGAGCATCGCTTCGCTGCCGACATGCCACTGTACATGGGCATTGTCCAGGGTGACTGCATTTTGCACTTAACCGAGCACCACGGTGATGCTTGCCCGGGCAGCGCTGTACGTGTCGAGGTTGAAGACGTTAAGGCTTTTCAGAAAACCCTGAATGACAAAGACTATCGATTTCTCAATCCGGGGGTGGAACAGCAACCGTGGGGTTCGCTGGAAATGTCGTTGCGAGATCCGTTCGGAAATCGCATCACATTCTACGAAACGCTTGAGGCTTGATCTCATTGAAACGTAGTGCAAGCATCTGCAAGCTACGAGGTCGTGTCGAAACGGTAATTCATTAAACGTTCGTTAACGTCAATCTCGTCAACCAGACGCCAAACAATAGTGCGGTATTGCGTTCTTCATTACAATGCCGTGCAAGCGGTATCGCAGGGAATAGAGTTCTTCGAAGGCAAACCTCATGTTTAGATCGTCACGGTCGCATCGCCGTACGATGCTCGAGAAGCTCGAGCCCCGCGTTGTCTTGACGGGAACCGCTATCATCAGCGAGTTCATGGCGTCCAATTCCGAGTCGCTATTGGACGGCGATGGAAACAGTTCTGATTGGATCGAAATCCACAATCCTGGAGACTCAGCCGTTGATCTTAGCGGTTGGCATCTGTCGGACAATGAAAGCGATTTGGCGAAGTGGCCATTGCCGAATGTTTTCTTATCGGCCGGGCAGTACTTAGTGGTCTTCGCGTCCGGGCAATCGACGGTTGACTACGTGGATCCATCGGGGGCGCCGCATGCCAACTTCAGGCTCAGAGCGGATGGTGAGTACTTGTCGATATCAGATGCTGATGGAACTGTTGTCCAGGACTTCTCGCCGGCCTTTCCACCGCAGAGCCAAGATGTATCCTTCGGTTTAGATACTCGGGGTGAGCAGGTTTACTTCACTGACCCGACCCCTGGTGCTGCCAATAGCCAAGGGCAAAGCACATCGTCCGCGATCGTCATTTCCGAGATCATGTATCATCCCGCGTCCAACCTCGATGCGGAAGAGTTCATCGAGCTTCACAATACTACCGGATCCGCGGTTAACGTCAGAGATTGGTCATTCGACGCGGGCGTGCGATTCGACTTTCCCGATACGAACATTCCGGCGGGTGGCTACTTAGTGGTTGCAGCAAGTCTGCCCGCGTTTGCAGCAAAGTACCCGGGTGTTGAGAACGTCGTTGGCGGGTGGAACGGTGTGCTCGCAAATGGCGGAGAGGAAATTGTGCTTCGTGATGCTGACGGCTTGTTGGTTGACGCCGTAACGTACGCGGACGAGGGCCGCTGGTCGGAGCGTGTGCGCGGCCCGCTCGATTTCGGACACGAGGGTTGGGATTGGAGTGAGCTGCACGACGGTGGCGGCCGTTCGCTTGAGCTTGTTAATGCAGCGGTCACGAATGACTATGGTCAAAATTGGAGTGCGAGTCTCGTAGAAGAAGGGACGCCAGGAAACGCTAATTCGGTTTTGGATGTCGATGGGAATTCGGCTCCTTTGATACTCGATGCAAAGCACTCGCCCGCGATTCCGAAATCTAATGAAGCGGTAACGATTTCGGCCCGGTTGGTGGACGAATCACTGGAAAGCGTGGTAGCCAACGTTCGGTATCGTTTGGATGGAACCGTGGAATTTCTGTCGGCTCCGTTGCGAGATGACGGAACGATCGTAGACCGTGTTGCGGGAGACGGCGTGTACAGCGGGATTCTGCCTCCGCAAGCGGATCTGGCCATTGTCGAATGGTACGTTGAAGCGTTTGATTCCTTGTCCAATGCCGCGACATGGCCCCCGCCGTCGCAGCCGTCGAATTTGCAAGAAACGAATCTTCTCTACCAGGTCGATGACAGTTTCGATCTAGCTGCTGCCGAAGCAAGTGGGCTACCTAATTACCGATTGATTTTCACAGAAGTCGAGCGCGCGGAGATTCAACAGATCGGCTCGAATTTCTTCGAAGGAAATAGCAGCGCGGAAATGAATGCGACGTTCATTGCTATTTCCAACGGTACTGTTGACGTTAGGTACAACGTGGGAGTGCGCAATCGAGGGCGAGGGAGTCGAGCGAGGTTGCCGAACGGCTATCGTGTCAATATTCCGTCGGATAACAAATGGCAGGGGCTCGACGCTTTCAACTTGAATGCGCAGCACACTCATTTGCAGCGGCTCGGGATTGCTGCGTACGGCGCTGTGGGGCTGGTGACAGAAGACACTCAGCCGGTTTTCATGACAGTGAATGGCGTCAATCTGTCGTCGGAAGGTTCACCGTCATACGGCGTTTACCTGCAAGTCGAGGCGCCGGGTAGCGAGTTTGCGGAGAATCATTTTCCGGAAGACAGTGACGGCAATCTTTATCGCGTTACCCGTGAAGGGGGTGATCGGCGTGGAGAGTTCATGGATCTGGGCGACGATTTCTCGCTGTATACCGACAACTATGAAAAGAAAACGAACGAAGGGCTAAACGATTATTCGGACATTCTGAATCTGGTCGACGCGTTGAATGCGGAGGATGATGATTACATTGCACGGCTGAAGACAGTTCTCGATATCGATCAATGGCTGGGATATCTTGCGACCACCGCAATTCTCGCCAGCAGGGAAACGGCGCTCGGCACGGGCCACGGCGATGATTTCTTTCTGTACCGTGGCGAAAAGGATCCTCGGTTCATCGTGATTCCGCATGACTTGGATGCAATTCTTGGTACTGGCGAATCATCGAACGTGCCAACCGATAGCATCTACTTGACGACGCGAATCGCAGTGATGGAACGTTTTCTGACACATCCTGAAATCGCACCGCTCTATCACGCCAAACTCCGCGACTTGCTGGATACGACATTTTCGAAATCGCAATTTGATGCGTTGGTTGAGTCGACGATTGGTGATCGAGTTCCCGTAGAAGTTAGCATGCCGCTGATTGAATTCATGGATCAACGGCGTGCGTTCATACTTGGGGAGCTGAACAGCCCTGTGACCGTGCAGGTTGATCTGCCAACGGTAAATGGATTCCGCACGACGTCCGAGTCTAGTGTCGCCCTCACCGGCACCGCGTCACTGGTCGATTCGCGATCGGTGACTGTAAATGGTGAGGCTGTCTCTTTTGACCCTTTCACAGGCGTCTGGTCTGTTGGCGAGATGAATAGCCAAAGTGAGACGCTGGTCTCGCAGGGTCAGACCTGGCAATATTTAGACGCCGGGCGGGTACCGCAGACAGCAGCCAATTCAGATTGGCGAGTTGATGATCCGATGTGGACGGATTCAGGGCCTGCTCCGCTCGGCTATGGTGACGGCGACATCGTGACGGAAACACAGTTTGTCGATCTTGAACCGTTCACCACCGGGACGCAGCGGAATATCACAACATACTTTCGCCATGCATTTGAAGCGACGAACGTTGATGAATTCGAGTCGCTAACACTGCAGCTTCGGCGCGATGATGGAGCGGTCGTCTATTTGAATGGCCAAGAAGTGGTTCGCGACAATCTTCCGCAGGGTCAGCTGACCTCGGAAACAACGGCTTTGTCCTCGGTTACTGACAGCGATGAAGAACGTTTTTTTGAATTCAGTGTTGATGCTGGCTTGCTTGTCGAGGGCGAGAATGTACTTGCGGTGGTGATTCATCAAGCCCGACCAGCCAGTTCGGATACGGCGTTTGACTTAGAGCTTGTGGCCAACACTGGGCTACCTCGTGTTAGCAATGGACATGCTCTTGAGCCGGGCCTCAACCCATTGCGTATCGAGGTATTCGATGGTTTGGGTGGCAGCGGCAATCTCATCGATTCAACGACCATCGATATTTGGCGAGAAACCGATAGCTTTACGAATGTTGGCGGGACCATTGCCGAAGATACCGTGTTCACGCTGGCGAATAGCCCGTACGTGGTGACTGACGACCTGGACGTGTCCGCCAACCTGATGATCGAGCCCGGTGTTGTAGTTCTTTTCAACCCGAACACAGGTCTGGTGATTCGTGATGCGGGGCGTGTCATCGCAAATGGAACGCCGGAGAATCGAATCCGACTGTCCCACAACCCAGACGTCAGCGGTGCTGCATGGAATGGAATCTCGATTCAAGATAGCGATTCGGACAATCAGTTTAGCTTTATCGATATGCAAAACGGTGATGCGCAGGGCGAGGCGGTGTACATCAATCGAGGTCGTGCTGTTTTTGATAATGCTCGCTGGTTCGACATCGATAATCAAGTTCTGGATCTTGTGCATCCCAACCTGATCGTACGTAACTCGGATATTCCAAGCGTTGGCGGTGACGAAACTATTCATTTGGTAGGGCTTGATGAAGGCGAGCAGCTAGTCTTCGATAACAATGTCATCGGAAAAAATACCAGTGGCGACGACGTCGTGGATATCGCACCGGATTCTTTGTCCCGGCAGACCGTTTACTTTCTCAATAACGTTTTCATGGGTGGCCTGGACGATGGAGTAGACACCGACGGTATGCGTGTGGTTTTTGAAAATAATGTGTTTATGGATTTTCATCTTGGCACTGGGCGTACAACAACTTCGAACGCCATTTCGACAGGCAGTCAGAACGTTGGTGGAACGCGTCTGTCGAGCGACTTGGTAATCAACAACAATACGTTTTATGACGTAGATCACAGTCTGCTGTTGAAGGATTTCAGCTACGCGAATTTCACAAACAATACGGTTGTGAAAGCAACCGTTGCAGGCATCCAGTTCCAAGAACTCAATGGCTCTGGCGTCGTCGGGCCGGGATTAGGTGCAGATATCGACGGCAATATCTTCTGGGAGACTCCGGTGATCCTGGAAGCAATTCATCCGGACACGCAATTGTCTATTCGTCGATCGATCGTAACCGAAGGTCTTGTCGATTCTGGATTCGGTAACATCGCGGCCGATCCGCTTTTTGTCGATGCGGATAGGTTGGACTTTCGCTTGCAGGAAACATCGCCAGCGAGAGGCGCCGGACCGTTCGGGACCGATATCGGGAATGAACAATTCGTCGTCCGGCATCCTGCGGACGCCTCGAATTTGCACGTGACGGAGCTGCATTACAATCCGCTGCCCGCTGAGGCTGATTCCTTTGAGGTCCCTGCGAATGGAGACCAATTCGAATTTATCGAGCTTTGGAACTCAGATAACAGTCCTATCGATTTGTCGGGTGTGAGCTTCAGCGAGGGGATATCGTTTGTTTTCCCTGCCCAGACGATTCTCGAGCCTGGCGAGCGGTTAGTGGTCGCCAAGAATCCGGGCGTCTTTGCATCTCGATACGGCGAAGGGCTTCGCGTGGTGGGCGGTTACACAGGGCAGCTGGCTGACGGTGGGGAACGAGTTGCGATCGTTTCGGCAAGCGGTAGTCAAATCGCCGATTTTATCTATGGGGACGATGATGTGCCGGGTTGGCCGGACACGGCCGATGGTGACGGAGCCTCGTTGGTCGTGGCAAACTTGACGGGTGACTACAGCCGAGGAAGCACATGGCAAGCCTCCACCACCTTAGGCGGAACACCCGCGTTGCAGGATCGCGGGCCGTATGTTGCTTCGTCAGAGTTCGATCATGAGCGGTTCGAAGTATCACTCCGGTTCAGCGAGGCGATTGACTCAACCTGTCTTTCTACCGACAAGTTTGTTTTCTTCAACGAGACAACTGGCGCCGCGTTATCCGCCGACCAAGTTACCACGCGGGTCGTTGCCGCTGACGAAGTGGTATTCGAGCTGCAACCAACCGTGTCGGAACAAGATGGGGATTGGCGATTGCAACTGGGCCCCGGTGCAATCGTGTCGGCGGCGGGAACGGCAAGTGTGACAAACTACGAGTTCAACTTCTTCGCACTCGCCGGCGACTACAACCGTGACCGCATCGTGGACGCCGCAGACTTCACTATTTTTCGGGATACGTTCGGAAGTACCGAAGACTTGCGTGCCAACGGAGCGCGAGAAGGTGAGAGTGAGCGTGTGATTGACTTCGCGGACTTCCTGGTCTTTTCGAATAATTTCGGCAATCGTCTCGTTTAGCTCAGCTGCTGGCAAGCTGTGCCTCTGAACGGTCGCGCAAGTTTTTCCGTCGAGGGTCGTGACGAAGGACAGCGACAACATTGAGTTTATTCACTCAGCTTTCACAACAATGGTGAAACTAAAAGGGTGGTTCTGCCACCTATGGAAGCGGTTTGGAGTAATTGGCTTCGAAACCCTTGACCACTTTTCTGTACGTTCGCATAATCCCGGCAAAGGGTAGGGATCACCAGGATGATCTAACTAAATTTGCAACGCTTGGAGGTGGTCTAGTGAGACTTACAATTACAAACGCACTTTTCGTGGTGCTGTGCTGCGCCTTTCCCTTGTCTGCAGCGACAACTTTTTTTGGACCGACGCCCTATCTATCTGAGGCTGATATACCAAACGGGTTTATTTGCGAGATTTGCCCAGACTGTGAGCATATCATCGAGAACTTCGAAGACGGCTCGCTAGATCACGGCATCATGATTTCCCAAGGCGAGATCATTGGTCCTGACTTCTCAACAGGAGTAGAATCTCTGACCGATTCGGTCGACGGTGACGATGGTGTTGTAGACGGCGTTGGTGCCGAAGGTTTCTCTTACTTCACCGCTGGAAACTCGTTCACAATCACTTTTGCAGAGCCGGTCAAATCCGCTGGTTTAGTTTGGACTGACGGTGACAATGGAACGCAAACTTCGTTTGAAGCTTTTGCTCCGGACGGAACTTCATTGGGCGTGATTGGTCCGTTCAGCATCGCCGACGACTCGTTTCAAGGAACTGTCGGCGAAGACTCGTTCTTTGGTGCCATGGACCTAGATGGAATCGGCTCGATCTCGATTACCAATGTCGGTGGCCTGGGAATTGAAATTGACCATGTGCAGTTTTCTTCGTGCGACTGCGTTCCCGAGCCTAATGGTCTGCTGACCATCGCTATGGGCTGCCTCGGTATGATTGGGTACCTGCGACGTAAACGTTAAAGACGGAATGCCACGAAACTGAGACAAAGGCCGTCCGCAGCGACGGCCTTTTTTTATGGCGTGGTAGCGTCGATCATCCAGTCGATGGGAGTTCGTGTCTTGATCAAGCCCTGTAGTTTCTCTACTTCGCCAAGTGCTTCGCGTGAAGTTAGCTTGTGCTTGCTCATGTAGGCTGCGGAGATGCCGGCGGCCGTACCGGTCGACCATTCGATTGGGTGAAGTCTTGTTGCCGAGTTGGCAAGAAAGGACTGCGCCATGGTCTTTCCGGCGACCAACAGATTGGCATGCCGTTTGTTCGTTAGTGCTCGGAATGGGATGGTGAAAGGAGCGGTTTCATACTGGTCATTGATGTAGTCAGGGTATCTCGTATCTGCCAATGGATGAATGTCGATTGGGTAGGCTCCGAGGGCAATGCGGTCCTCGAAACGTTTCGCGATTCTGCCTGGCGTAGTCGGCGCTAGGTCTGAAGCTTTCAACAGAAAATTATCCAATCCGATGGAGCGACGAGTGTCCCGGATGTAAGGGAGCTTCGAAAGTCCGTGCACGGTGCCTAGTGCGTCACGGTCGAGCGAGATGCGATCGGCATTGATGTCGTCTGGTGCGCGGGACTTGAAGTAATGGTGCCATGCGAAAGCCCGCTCTTCTGCCTTGCTCATCACCTCCAAATCAACACCACCGATCCAGTTCGCTCGTTGTTGTTTGGTTTTCGCGTTGTCTAAGAAAAGATAACCGAATGGATAGTCGTTGCCGCCTTCGTTTTTGTTTGGGTAGTAGCCCCAGTTTTGAAGCGTCAAGTCGCCGGTCGTCGGTGCGTTCTGCGTCGAAGCAAGTCGGCGATAGGTCCATATGAGTTGCCATGCGCGGTCCTTGCCTTCATAGTCGCCGAAGCCAAGTTGTTCGCAGGGTGGGTTGGGTATATTTGCATCGCGCCGTGAGTCCGGTTTTTCGTGCAGCTTTTGAACGAATCCAAAAGTAATTGATTGGCCAATTTTGTCGTTTCCTTCAAGTGAACCGTCGCTTGTTTCAACTCCAATCAAATACGGCGCATCGGACAACGCTAGTACTTCGCCCCACTCGGTCGCATCAATGAATACGCTGTTGGGTTTCGCGCTGAAGTTGATGACTTGTTTATCGAATCGTGCGGATGGTGTTTCCGAATACCAGTCGGGCAACGCGACGCTTGGCAGTGATACGTAAGCAGGCTGCTTGGGCGTTCGACGGATGGCGACGATGGTTTGGATGCGATTCTCAGAATAGCGGACACTCTTTACGACTGTGTTTTTGAACACGGTGAGATTGTCAAACTGATTTTGCAATGGAGTCAGATGTGCGTCCAGAAACGGTTTGGGTAAGAAGCAGAAGCGACTTACCCAGCAATCGCCTGGGCAGCCGGTTTCGTCCAGCATGTCGCGGAGTAAGGGTGGCATATTTGCGGGAGTTCGCGCGATCTTTGCGACATCCATCGCTGCGCCGCCTTTATTGCCTGCTAGCTTATGCCACGCTTCGTCGATCGCCGGCACGCCGCTCGACGTAATTTGTCCGCCCACCCAATCCGTTGGCTCGATTAACGCAACGGTTGCCCCTTGCTGAGCAGCACCTATAGCCGCCGCAAACGCGGCCGTGGATCCGCCGGCAATGATGACATCAAAGTCTTTTTGCTGCGGTTCGTCACCGTGCACGGGAAGAAGCGTGCTGACACAGAAAACTAGGCTTAAAACGATGCGTTTACACATGGTTGCTCGAAATGGAAGTGGCAATTCCTAGTTACGGACCCGAGTGCTATTCCTTGCGGATAGGCCAAGCGGACGACTAGCATGACCGATTGATAGCTTGGTTACAAAAAAACGCGGCGAAATTGCGTTTTGGGTCGCCTCCAGCCACCCCCAATTTGTATAAGATAGTTGCGTCGATGCTAGGTGATGTGGTCAGGATATAGACGCAATGGCTCGACGTTCACTCTACCTTTTGGCAAATCTTATGAAACTCACAATCATCACGTTTTCCATCTGTACGTTGATCCTCAGTCTGGGTTGTACGGCGGGTACTGACGTCCCATCGACTGCGGACGTTATCGAATCAACTGCGACTAGCGAAAAGGCGGAAGACGGTTCGGGTACTGTTTCCACCGGTGAGTCGGCACCGGTTGTTTCGAGTGCTGATATTGGCGATACCGCTGACCAGACGGCAAAAATGGAAGCGGCAAAAAAGGTTGCTATGCCAGAGCTACCGGACGCTGCATTGACGATTGGCTCGAAGGCACCGAGTCTCGACATTGAACATTGGATCAGCAACGGAAACGGCGCATTTGCTGAGGTCACTGACTTTGAGTCCGACCAAGTTTATGTGGTCGAATTCTGGGCAACGTGGTGCGGGCCTTGTGTGCGGAGCATGCCTCACTTGGTCGAACTACAAGAGAAGTTCAAGGACAGCGTGCAGGTTGTTAGCGTTAGCAATGAAGATCTCGATACGGTTAACGCGTTTTTGGAACGACCGTATACGGGAGGTGGCGCAGACGGCCCGCAAACATTCGGTGAACTTACCAGTTCGTATTGTCTAACGACCGACCCTGATCGAACTGTCGGAAAAGACTATATGGAAGCAGCCGGGCAAAGCGGCATCCCTGCCTGTTTCGTTGTCGGCAAGACTGGCGAAATCGAGTGGATCGGACATCCCATGGCTCTTGACGAACCGCTATCGAAAGTCGTTGACGGAACTTGGGATCGTGAAGCCTTTGCCGTTGAATTCAAGAAGGAACAGGCATTTGGTGTCATGATGAGCCAGATCTACGACGCCGCCCAATCGGGCGACATGGAAAAAGCCCAAGGGCTCATTGAGCAAGCACGATCAATCTCGGGGCCTCGCGAGCTGCAACAGCTAGACCAGATTGCCATGCAGCTAAAGACGGCGCCGATTGGCAAGTTGATGCAGCAAGGTGATATGGATGGTGCTATAAGTGGACTAGAAAAGCTCATCGAAGAATCTGAAGGCCCCATGCAAGAGCATCTTGGGATGATTCTGAGTCAGATCAAAGAGCAGCTTGCGAAAGAGGCAGAAGAAGTGGCAGAAGAAGTAGCTCCGGCCGACGCTGAATAGCGGCTGACAATCGGAGACCGGCTGGGGGTTGAGGCAAGACTCAACCTCAGTCGGACTGTCGGTTTTCGCGAGTCTCTGCAAAGCAATCGAGTTGCGATTGGAGCGTGGAGCCAGGCTCTTTTTAGTCTGCGAGGTCGACTCGATGGTTTTCGACGAGCGGTTGCTGCACGTCTAGCTAATTGACGCGTTCAAAACGTGATTCCGCGCTTCCACGGTATGAAGTCGTCCTGTCCCAAGCTCTCGGCTTTGGTGACGTAGTTTCCACATGCGGTTTCTATGACAAGTTCGAGCATCTTCGCTCCCATCTGTTCGATGGTCTCTTGGCCTTCGACAATAGGTCCCGCGTTGATGTCAATGATGTCCGGCATTTTGTCTGCGAGTTTCGAATTCGTGGAGGTCTTGAGCACTGGCGAAATTGCATTGCCGGTCGGAGTGCCGAGTCCTGTAGAGAAGATTTGAACGTTTGCTCCAGCTCCTGCTTTGGCTGTTGTGGACTCGACATCGCCGCCCGGTGTGCAGAGCAATGCTAAGCCGGGTTTCGTTGCGGGCTCGGGATAGTCAAGAACGTCGGTTACTGGTGAAGTGCCACCCTTCTTGGCAGCTCCCGCAGATTTGATAGCGTCAGTGATAAGGCCGTCCCGGACGTTGCCGGGCGAAGGATTCTGGTCGAAGCCGCCGCCATCGCGAATCGCCTTCGCTTCGTATTCTCGCATGATCGTCAGGAATCGATCCGCCAAGTCTTTGGAGACACAGCGGCTACTGAGATCGGCCTCGCATCCGGCTAGTTCTGGGAACTCCGACAGAATCACCGTACCACCAAGTGCAACGAGCAAATCGCTGCAGTGGCCGATGGCCGGGTTGGCACTGATTCCCGAAAAGCCGTCCGACCCACCGCACTCGACACCCAATGAAAGGTGTGAAAGGCTGGCGTCTTCACGTTGCAGCTTGTTTGCTTCCATCAAGCCGGAGAACGTGTAGCGCAGCGCTTTGTCAAGCAATGCATCTTCGGTGCCTTCTTGTTGCTGCTCCAGAATGTAGAGCGGTTTTTTGAAGTCCGGGTTTCGCCGCTGAAGTTCTGTTTCGAGAGTAGCGATTTGACTCTTTTGACAACCGAGGCTAAGGATAGTTGCCCCTGCGACGTTAGGGTTGTTGATGTACCCCGCGATCAATCCGCACAATGCTTGAGCGTCTTGGTAGAGGCCGCCACATCCTCCGTCGTGAGTAAGAAACTTAATGCCGTCCACGTTCGGGAATAGCCGATCGCGTTGGATGGTCAGGGCGTCTGCCTCGATCGTTGTTTCTCTTACTGCTGAAGGATCCGCGCCTTCATTGTTCATCGCAATCAGCTTTTCTGTCAACGAATGAAAGCGATGGGGGCGTGCGTAGCCCAGGAGCTGATGCAGTGATTCCTTCAGCACTTCCGTGTTCCGGTTTTGGCAGAACACCAGCGGAACAACAATCCAATGATTGCGCGTGCCAACGCGTCCGTCCGGGCGATGGAACCCTGAGAACGTTACGTCGGCCCACTTGGAAATGTCCGGCGGCGTCCATTCGGACGCGTCTTCTACGGAAGTTACATCCGTAGTGGCGTGTTTGATGTTACGTGTTGTCAGCGGCTCACCGAGCGGAATATCACTCAGGGCTTCCGCGACCACGATACCGTACATCTTGAGCAATTCGCCGCGTTTCGCTGCGCGACGGGCGAATTTGTGTTTGGCTTCGACAGGGCCCGTGAGCTGAATCGTTTGCGAATCGACGGTAACCTGTGCTCCGCTGGGATGATCCTTTAATGCCACGACCATGTCGTCGTCTGGGTGGACTAAGAGAATGTTGCTCATGCTACTCGCGAATTCGGATGGAGGCTAACGGGGCGTTTTGACAAAGGGACCGTACTTGTGTTCACCTTTGCGAGCTGCCTGAATTGCTTCGGTTGTATCTTGTGGAATACCGGGATCACCTTGAGATTTTAACCAGCGTTGCAGCTCGTCCTGAAGACGCTGCTTCCTGGTAGAGTGTTTTTCGTCGTTTGCGAGATTGGTAAGCTCAAATGGATCGGTCGCCGTGTGATAAAGTTGCT
Source organism: uncultured Pirellulaceae bacterium (assembly GCA_964397295.1). Classification (GTDB taxonomy): domain Bacteria; phylum Planctomycetota; class Planctomycetia; order Pirellulales; family Pirellulaceae; genus CAYNJG01. The sequence continues at coordinate 5,104 of CAYNJG010000068.1, read as the reverse complement.
CAGCTGGGCGTGACATGTAGCGGGTGACAAGATCGTACGTGTTCTTTTCGTTCCAACTTTCGGCGATCCAAGTTGCCCAGTAGGGATTGTTGAGTCCGCCGCCGCCTGTCATGCCCATCAAGTGCTTTTCGATGTAGAGATTGTCGGGCTTGAGGTTTTGGATATACCGGTATTGCCCGTCACTTATCGTTCGAATCGGGTAGGCAGGGCCTTCCGGGATGTTGTTGTGAATACCGTAGACAAAGTCGCGATGCGTATCACTTTGCCCCATCAAGACTCCTGCAAAAGAACGGCCGTCAAATTCGTTGTCGTTTGTCGTAACACCACCGATTTCCAGCAGCGTGGGTAGCACATCAGCGTATTGGACCAACGCATCCGTTCGCTCGCCGGGGCGAATCTTGCCGGGCCACCGTGCAACGAAAGCGGTGTGAAGCCCGGTATCCCAGTTCGTCCACTTGTTTCCGGGAAACTGAGAGCCCTGCTCAGAAGTGAAGATTACTAGCGTATCGTCTGTTTTGTTAGTCTTGTTTAATGCATCCAGGATTTCGCCCACTTGGCTATCCATGTAGGTAACTTCAGCGAGATAGTTCGCGTAGTCGATTCGAGTTCGTTCGGTGTCTGCGATGTTTGGAGGCAGTTTGATCTTGTTCGGTGGGTACTGAGAGGCGTCACCCATGACCCAAGGCACGTGAGGCTCGACGAGCGCGACCACCAGGCAAAACGGAGTTTCGTCTTCGGTTATGAACTCGGTGAAGCCGTCAAGTTGATGTGCTTTCGTCGGATTACGGACACAGTTTCCGTCGAAACCGGAGACTTTCTCGAACGGGAAAGCCTCCGCTGGTTTTACGTGCACCTTTCCAGCCAAGCCAACTCGGTAGCCAGCTGGGTTCAGGTAGTGCGGGATGCTTTGGACGTTGGGGCGACTGGCAGAATGATTCCACGCACACCCGTTGGTCATGGGGTACAGGCCGGTGTAAAGTTCCGCCCGGCATGGCTGGCACATTGCTTCCGCTAGGTATGCGCGATTGAATGTCAGCGATTCGCGAGCGAGCTTATCGATGTTTGGCGTTTTAGCATTCTCTCCACCGTACAACGGCAAGTCGTTGTGTGTGCAGTCATCCGCCATGATGATGAGGATGTTTGGTGGGGTATCTTCCAGCGCATGTGCGGGGGAAATGCCGGCCGCAAGAACCGTCACGGCCAGCACAACAACAGGAAGCAACGCAGTCCGAACCATAGCGCGGTACCTCGATGCGTTTAAGGCTTCACTCGTCGCACTTTGATATTTCGAAATGCAACTTCATTCCCGTGGTCTTGCAGGCAGATGTGCCCGTTGTTCGCTTTCCCGAATAATGGCATCTTGCCGAACTTGCTTTTTCCGACCAACTCGTTCCATTCGTCGCTGCCTTTGACGTATTCGCAGTACTTTTTGCCATTCATGTACTGCTCGCATTTTTCAGGCGTGATGAGAATGTGCAGTGTGTTCCATTCGCCCGGTGGATTCGTTGCGTCAATGTCGGACTTGTACAGTTGGTAAAGCCAGCCAGCTTTTTGTGGATCGTGTCCGTCAATGTTGTCTTGGATCTGGATTTCCGGACCGGTCTTCCACGGAGTATTTCCGTCCTCCGTGACATGAAACATCAGGCCACTGTTCCCGCCCTTGGAGATCTTGTAATCCACCGAGAACTCAAAGGCCATGTAACACTGACGGGTGATGATGTCACCAGCGCCCTTCGACACGTAGCGGATCTCACCATTTTCGACCTTCCATCCATCGCTGACTTTGGTCTTGCGGTAGTTGCGAAAGTGATCCATCGACTTGCCGTCAAACAGGAGTTCCCAACCGGCTTTTTTCTCGGCATCGGTCAGCGTGTTTGGCGCTGCGTCCTGTCCGTGAAGTAGTGAGGTAAAGAAGCAAAGGCAAGCGAAAGTCGTCAGTATCCGCGTCATTGGGGCCTCGAATAGGAAGGTAGTAAAGAATCAGGTCGATGGTGTTCCCAACATAATACTCACCACTTAGAAACGCGAGGTGCTTGACTTTGCACGTGAGATGTCTGATTTCATTTACGGTTTTCCGCGTAATAGCCATCTGCAGCGGGGGGTTGTCGTGGGTTGCGGTACAATGTGTCCGACATCAGCGGTAGCAAATTAGAAAAAATACTCAGCTAATTCTCAATGAAATGCGTCTAGTAAGTAAGGTCGGTATTGGCCTTCGATTGAGTGCCGGATGTAGGAAATATGGTTTCTGCGACTATCGCGAAATCTGTTGTCGTATTGAACACGAAAGCATCCGTTTTTTAGCCTTTTTCTTCGAGAAAATGGCGATTTAATTTTGCTTGACCTTGTAGACAGTCGTCTGAATTATGTGGTGCTTGGCGGCGGCGTTGGCGGACGCTGGCCAGGCGTTTCCCTTGTTCGTCCACCTTGGAACAGAAAACCCCCCAAGAATTACTGCCGATGATTGACAAACCAAGTGACGATTATTCCAACGTGTTGGACTTTCACTCTCGAAGCGAAGCTATAGATACTGCGCGAAGTCGCGTTTTAGGAGAGCAGCCACGAGTTCCAGATTACACGGTACTACGCCACATTGGTTCTGGGACGTTTGGAGATGTTTGGCTCGTCCGAAATGATGTGGATCGTCAGTTCTACGCGATGAAGACGCTACTCGAGGGCACCGGAGTTGAGCTCAGTGCAATTCGCGAATTCAAGCGGAGGGTAGCGGACCACCCCAATGTCGTGCCAATCGGGCACGTAGGCGAATCAAACGGCATCACGTACTACATCATGCCGCTTGCCGACAACACGATTGCCAAGCGTGGGTTGTTCACGGTCGAAGATTACGAACCGATGACACTTGCGGAATTCATCAACCGCAATGGAAAGCTGTCGGCGTCCATGGTAGTCGAGGTTGGTTCTTGCATTCTGAAAGGGTTGGAAGCGGTCCATTTGGCCGGCGCGATCCATCGCGATATCCGTCCCGAAAACATCATGTTGTTTGACGGGGAGTGGAGATTGGCTGATCCCGGGTTGTTGGCATCGCTCGACGAATACGATTCGGAGGGGCGGTCGGACAGTCTCGCTGATTCCTCGAAGACCCATAAAGACCTTCAGAGGGTTGCGCGTACGTTGGAGCGGATCTACGATCTCTGCGAGGACCCGGCGGCGTCGAAACATGTGCTGATGGAGGCGCTGCAGCGTGCTCAATCCGATGAGATAGATCCGAATCGTTTTCATTCCGCAAAACAATTTCTCGAATCCATCCAACGAGCCAAGATTTCAAAGCGTCGTTCGTGTCGTATCCCACTGCTGATTGCGACTCATCTGATGGTCGCGTATGTGGCGATAATCGCCGGCTGGCAGTTTGCAGAATCGGGCAACCCAATGGCAGAGCAGTTGTACGAGTTTCCTGAAATGCAGGTCGCGTGCAACAACGCAATTTACGAAGCTCGCACGATGATCTCTGGTGGCGAAACCATCTTTGACGTCGGATTTGGAGGTGCGGACGGGAGCTTTTCTACTGCGGTGTATGTCACATCATCCGCGGAGTACGAGCTATCGACTCGTGCATTTTTCGGCTGTGAGCGAGGCGTCTTTTCATTAAAAGTAGACGGTGAGCAAGTCGGTGAGAGCTTTGATATGTACGCACCGGAAGGTTGTGACTATTTCAGAACCGTCTATCACAATCGAATCGAATTGACCGAAGGTTGGCACACGGTAAAGTACAGCCTGGTGTCAGTAAACAAAGCCGCTCGGGCTACTAACGGTGGGTTCGTCAACCTTCGAATGACGCCGATCGCAAACTGATCGATCAGTCGTAGGCACTAGAGAGCGTTACTCGGCGATCTTCGTTGCTTGTTCGAGCATCGTGTCGAAGCGTTCCGTTGGCAGTTCGAGTTTCTGCGATAAGTTTCGCAAAACGTCGATTTCCTTCTCCGTCAGTTTTCGATCCGCCAACGCGACGCTGAACAACAGTTTCATCGTTTCCGGTGGGTCGGCTTTGAGGACGCGAAATTGTGCTTCGCAGTAATCGGGTTCCGTTTCCGCGCGAAGAATCATTGCACTCAAGGACGCTTCGCCAACGCCGACTTCGTTTGCCAGCATGTCGAGGATGGGACGTTCGTCTTCGCCGGCCTTTCCGTCTACACCGGAAACGCAACAGGCGGCTCGCAACACTTCTACTTTAGTCATCGCTTCCATGATTCACCTCAAAAATCAACCATTGCCATTTAGAAAATGTAGTTCTTCATTACGCGGGACATGCATTGTCTCTTGCGGCAAAAGCCGTTCAACCGTAGAGGCCTGCACCCCAACGACGACGTTCGAATATATTGTCGGATTCTAACGGATATAACGCTGCCCAATTTGAACGAAAGTATCTCCTCGGTACCAAACGCTTCACTCACGCAAGTTATATCCAAGGAGCACACACTTCGCACGCAACGGAACAACGATGAATCAAGTCAATAGAGCAGTCCATGACCTTGTTCGCGGGCTCGGTGACTGGACGGTCATGGAGCACGGTTTGTACACGTTTGCGGCGATAGCGGTTGTCTATATATTCGTCATCGTAGCTCGCGACAATTCTCCGGCGTAAGGCCGTCGTGCTTCATGCGTTGGCGTTACATTGCGTTGTTCGACATCCGCCTACTTCGCAATGCAAAACAGGTGCTTCTCGCCTCGAATGAATAGCTCGTTGTCGACTGGTGCCGGAGTTGCGTCGACAGTTTCACCCAGCGAATTGGTCGCGACAACTTCGAACTTCCCCGAGTCTTTTATGACCACGGTTTTGCCACTTCGCCCAGTGAAGAAGACATGGCCGCCAGCCGCGATCGGCGATGCATAGATCATGCGTAGATCCGGAAGACGCTGTGTTTCAAAAAATGGCTCGCCGGTTTTTGCATTGAGGCAACTCACGATACCCTTCTTCCCTTTGTGGAAGTAGAGTCGGTCGCCGGACAGGACCGGAGATGCGATGTCTGGTGTGTCGCGGTTCACTGACCATTGGATCGTGTCGGTGCCGGCAATGTCGCCTTTCCCGTCCAATTTAAAAGCAGCAAGGAAGGCGCCACGAAACCCACTGCCAACATATACAAGGCCATTT
>CAYNJG010000067.1:0-31455 GCA_964397295.1 uncultured Pirellulaceae bacterium | reverse complement strand
GTTCGTAGTCAACGTCGCCGATGCAGGCGTTTCCTGCCAATGCAACGAAGACGAGTGACCAGGTCGTTATGCGGTATCGAAAAGATCTCATACTTGCCTCTTGTGGACCGTATTACTTGGGCGATTGTTGCTCCCTTGTAGAGCTTCTTGTATATCATAAGCAGGCTGCAAACAATCGAGCCTCCCAACGCGATGACCGAGGACTAGTTTGTTGTTCGATAAAAATTCGCGATTAGGCCTGACTTCGCAAGATCTTCTGCGAGTAAATGTGGTTGGAAACAGTGGCAGTGGTAAATCGACGTTTTCGAATCGCCTCGCCCAGATTCTTGGATCGCCCTACATCGAGATGGACCAACTCTTTCATGGACCGAATTGGACGCAGGTGGCTCCTGATGTCTTTCGAGATCGAATTCGCGACGCAACGTCTGGGGACCGATGGGTGTTGGACGGCAACTATCACAGCAAGACTTACGAGATTAAGTGGCCAAGAGCGACCGCGGTGGTTTGGATCGATACGCCATTTATTCGAAACCTTTGGCAAGCGTTTGCACGCGCCATGAACCGAGCGTGGACAAAGAAAGAGTTGTGGCCTGGTACCGGAAACCGAGAGACTTTTCGTCAGTCGTTGTTCAGCAAAGAATCGATCATCCTATGGATGCTTACGACTTATCCCAAAACTAGAAAACTCTATTCGGCGATTGAACGCGAACTTCCTTACTCGCATCTTAGGTTTGTGCGATTGAAGGGAAGACAAGCGACCGAAGACTTCGTTGCTGAAGTAGCCTCGCTCTAATTCGTTAGACTTAGTCCATTCGTGGCGGTTTACGCATGGACTTTTTCTGAGAGTTAGCCTCTTTCGCCTTGCGCCGCCGGACTTTGCTACCCTTGGTCGGTTTGGATTTCTTGCGGGGTGTTGGTGGCTTCGAGACTTTGAATATCAAGTCGCGAAGTTTGTCTAAGCAGTCTTGGTGGTTTCGCCCTTGATCACGGTAGCGCTGGCTTGTTAGTACGAGTTCGCCTTCCTTGGTGATTCGATTCCCGTATTTCGCGACGAAGCGATAACGAACCGCTGGTGGCAATGACTCGTTTTTGGCGACATCCCATCGCAATGTCGCTTTCGTGTTTACTTTATTGACATTTTGGCCACCGGGCCCCTGACTCCGCGCATAGCTGAAGCGAAGCTCTCGCATAGGCACGCGAATGGCTTTCGTGATTTCAAGCATTGTTTTGCGACGTCCAGGGTTTGCTATCATCTTAGACTCAAGTCGCCAGCAAGGCGCGTTTAGAAAGGATAGTTGCGATGCGGGGCTCAGTTCAAATGCATTTCAAGTTCGAATGGCTTCAAATCGTGTTGATTTTGTTGCTTTGCACCGGCGTTCTGTCTGCGCAGACTCCCCAAGAAACAACGACCGATCTGGGTACGAGGAGGTTCGGATTCGACTGGCCAACTTTTTTGGGGCCAACGGGTAATAGCAAGTCATCGGAAACGGGCATCAGCAAAGATTGGTCTGGCGATGGTTTGCCGACACTTTGGTCGATGCCTCTCACACTGAGTTATGGAACTTGCACCGTCAGCCGCGGACGCGTGTTTCAGTTCGACGCAGTACCGAAGAGTCGAGTCAACAACCTGGGTGTGTTGCATTGCCGTAACAGCGAAACGGGCGAAAAGATTTGGGAGTTTGAGTACCCGTACGAGTACGCTGACCAATACGGATACAACAATGGGCCGCGGACTTCGCCGATTGTTGATGATGATCGAGTTTACATCTACGGCGTGGACGGGACGCTCGTTTGCGTTGACTTTGCGACTGGCAAGAAGGTCTGGGCGGTCGACACGAGTAAGGATTATGGCGTGATTCAGAACTTCTTTGGTGTCGGTAGCAATCCAGTTATCGTGGGTGACAACGTCATCGTTATGGTTGGCGGGAGCCCAAAGCCAACACGGATCGATTTGGCCCAAGGCAACGGTTCTGGCATCGTTGCGTTTGACAAACGAACAGGCGAGGAAAAATATCGTTTCTCCGATCAGTTGGCTAGTTACGCTTCGCTGGTATCGGTTGAATCAGATCGTGCGTGGTGTTTCGCGTTCATGCGCGGCGGTTTGTTGGCTTTCGATCCCAACACCGGCAAGGAAGATTTCTTGTTTCCCTGGCGAGCAAGAATCTTGGAAAGCGTGAATGCGAGCGTGCCGATCGTTTTCGACAACCAAGTGTTTCTATCGGAAACCTACGGTCCTGGTAGCGCACTGCTAGATTTTTCTAGTGTAAAAGATGGCCAACCGAAAGTAGTCTGGCGAGACGAAGAAAAGTCCCGCGACAAGTCGATGCAGACACATTGGAATACTCCCATCTTCCACGACGGCTATATCTATGGAAGTAGCGGTCGACATTCTTCCAACGCCGAGCTGCGTTGCATTGACGCAACGACTGGAAAAGTCATGTGGTCCGAACCTGGACTCGCACGAGCGTCGTTGATGTTCGTGGATGGCCATTTCGTTGTGTTGAGCGAGACGGGCCAAATGCGATTACTCAAAGCAACCGAAAAAAAGTTCGATCAGATTTCGCAAAAGATCATCGTACCTGCGTTGCGCTCGCCGGCATGGGCAGCTCCCGTATTGTCGCATGGCTTGCTCTATGTTCGCGGCAAAGACCGATTGGTTTGCCTCGAACTGATTGCCGAAAAAGACTAATCGGATTGGATGGCGGGAGTTGAACAACTTCCACTACCCAAAACTAAGAGCTACGCGGTTCGAAATGCGAACTGGTAATCTGAGGCTGCTGTTTGAGACTACACTTGCAGCCGCTCTGTTCGGGTAGATTACTTCTTAACGGTTTCGCATTCCAATGCCAGAATGCACAGACAAGATGTCTCTACGTTAGCTTTGCCGACCGGTTTTCCGTTTGGTTTGTAGTCCGTAATCCATCCGCCAGACTCGGCTTGCAAAGAGCGCAGTGTTGGCAATAAGTTCTCTGGTAGCTGGCGAGATTGGCCTTTGGAATCGCTGCCGTGACGCAATTTTGATCTTGCGATTACTGCGAGTGCCAACTTGTAAGTCGCGTATATCTTGTGCTTCTTTGTTACTGCATCTGCGAAGCCGACACCGTCCCACATGTCCATCGCTGCAGAAAAGTTCTTTTGTGCTTTTTCTGGTGATGACTCTGCCAGAGCAATCGCAGCGAACAATCGCAGGTCTGCGTACGACTCCCAGCCGACCATTGGTCGCTTCTTAACGTGCTCCGTACGAATGATACGATGCCCAACTTTGCGGACGACAATCAAGTCAAAGTGTCGAAATGGAAACGGCTCGGCAGCATCGCCAAACAAGATCTCCATTTTCCCAGAACCGTGTTGGGCATGGTCACTAATCGACTTGGTGATAGCCTGCGAGATCGCGCGGTGCGATACGGCAAGAACCTTAGATGCGATGTAATTGTCGTGGTACAGCCAGTAAACATGGTGCCCGTGAAACTCAGGCAACAAGTTCACTTCGTTATCGAATAATCCAGCAAGGAACTCGCGGCCCTTTTGAGTAGCTTCGCTGGTTTGAGTGACGTCGGCTACTTCGGGAGAGTTTACTGAAGTGGATAAATCGGTTTCGCTGAAGACAGGATTCGCCAGCGACATCAGCAACAAGACTACAAGCGGTTTATGCATCATGATCATCTTAACAGATGCCGGCAATGAAAACTGCCGGTAATGCTACGAGCGGGAATGTGGGCAATTCATGGCTTTCGTCGCTGGACGTTCGGCAAAACCCTTCGGGTCGCGTGTGGTCAAGTAGTGCTTTGAGTTTTTCGAAGAAGTTTTTTCGAATTGCATCTTCGCGATTGATTTTTTTTCCATGCGCGGTCATGTTACTTCCAAGCTACCTCCCACCGTTTCACGCACCGCATCGAGGCACGGATGTTACGTCTGTCCATGAATGAACTGACCACAATGCGATGGTCGTTCGAGGAAGACGTTGTTGAGTTCTCGCAGGCAGGCTTCGACGGCATCGGAGTTTGGCGTTCTAAGGTGTCCGACATCGGTGAAGATGCCGCGGCGGCGATTCTTGAGAGTCGCGGGCTTGTTTGCTCTAACTTGCTCTGGGCCGGTGGATTTACTGGAAGCGATGGCTGCTCGTTTCGTGACAGCGTACAAGACGCAGTTGAAGCCATTCGTACTGCAGCTCGATTGAAGTGTGATTGTTTGGTCCTCTACAGCGGGGCTTGGGGCGGACACACAAAGTCTCATGCTTATCGTTTGGTCACGAACGCACTCAACCAGATCTTGCCGTTTGCCGAAGAGTTTGGGGTATCGTTGGCAATCGAACCCATGCACCCTGGCTGTGGTGGTGAGTGGACGTTTTTGGAGTCGGTTGAAGAAACTCTTTCACTGATGGATCCGATAGAGAGTCCGTTGTTGGGACTCGTTTTGGATACCTATCATTTCGGTATCAGCGAACCGAATTTCGAATTGCTGAAAGATATCGCGCACCGTGTTGCTATCGTGCACTTGGGTGACGGAGTTTGCGAGCCGGATGGTGAGCAAGATCGGTGTCAGCTCGGCGATGGAGTCATTCCGATCAACAAAATTGTGGCGACCTTAATCGAAGGCGGCTACGACGGATTCCTAGACGTGGAACTCATTGGTGAGTCTGTGGAACCAATTGACTACCCAACCCTGATGCGGAATGCGCGAAACTACGTGAACTCATTGTCCGCTACTCAGTCGTGAACCGACCAAGTGTAGGTAGGGAAGCGCCGCCCAGTTTCTTACGCGGCTCGGCGAAGAATCGAATTCATCGGTGTAGCAGACTTGCGTAAGAGGCTCACAGGCAAGTCACTCAGCGTCACGCACCGCATCCGCTGTTTCGTTCGAAGATCAGCACTCGTTTGGACCAACGCACGGAGTGCGTCGACTTCTTCGTGCCAGCTGTCGCGAGAGTTGCCAACGTCGACATTCAGATGGAACAGTCCGCCGTTGCCAGCCGCCTCTACCAGTCGTCGTTGGCAGACGCTGAACGACGATCGAACGGTTCGGCGCGAACCTCCGACGAATGAACAACTAATAGGTGCATACCAAAGTCCACCGCGAACTATTTTCGCGCTGGTATCTTGGCACGCGGTTGCTGTTCGAGGACGAGCTACGTGGCACTTTTGACGGACGAGAACATCCCACAATTCGCGTGCTTCGTGCGGATCAAGGACCACCGATTGGGTGTGTAGACCGTTCTTCGCCAATTCAGCGTTCATGCGACGAATGAGAATCACCATTTCGCTTCGCGTTGTTTGCTTCGGCACGGCGACGCTGACTTCGAAGTTGGGTGGCAGTGCGCGCTTGGGCGGAGCACTAACTGTCCAATTGCTTGACATGTCGAAGCGTTGAAAAATCTCCAAGAGGTCTTGGCGACGTTTCTTGAGCGTTACAGAATCTGAATCAGCGGCATGCGAATCAACAGAAACGCAGAATACACCTGGTGGCTTGCTCACGTGAAATCTCCAGCACGAATGCGCGGCACGACTTGCACCGCCAACTAAATGGAGATCGGCATCCGCGAAAGAACAAGCTGAGATATCCACTGGCTATTCGTGAGAAAACGAACAGGGAACTTATGAGGAGAGAGCAATTCTGAAAGCGTTGGTAAAACGAATGGCCGCTAGCGAGCTATTTCTTCGAAGATACGTATAGGATGCAGCATCGTGCATGCATGCTACAATACGGTGATCCGCGACATTATTTGCGCAAGCGGGAAAAGCTATGAAAACAACTCGACGACGTGCCTTGATCAAACTTGCGTCCGCTGCAGGTGTGGCCGCTGGGCTTTCTGCATCGTCCGCTCACGCTCAAAACAAGAAGGGTGCAAACTCGGCACGTACTCGCGGGTCAATCGATCGTGGGTTGAAATGGGTTGCCAGCAATCAGTCGAAGCTTGGTCATTGGACAGCGGGCAACTATCCGGCAGCGATGACAGCACTAGCCGGCACTGCGTTACTTTGTTCCGGTTCGACGACGACTCAAGGTCCCTACGCGAAAAATATTCGTCGCGCGGTTGATTATTTGATTGCACAGTCGCGAGACAATGGCCTCATCGGCGACCCGTTGCGAGACAATCGCTACACGTACGGCCATGGTTTTTCGATGTTGTTTCTTTCGCAAGTGTTGGGCGAAGAAGAGGATGCCGATCGGCGGACCGAATTGGTCCAAACTCTGAAGCAGGCGGTGGACTTTAGCGGTCGAGCACAAACGCGATCGGGAGGCTGGGGCTACGTTAGTGCAAAGGACGGCAACAACTTTGACGAAGGCTCGACGACCATTACGCAGGTGCAAGGTTTACGGGGGTGTCGCAACGCAGGCATCGCCGTGCCAGGCGAGATTATCGAAAAAGCAAAGAAGTACATTTACAGTTGTAAAAACGGCGACGGTGGCATTAGCTATAGCTTCAACAACCGAGGGTCATCGCGGCCCGCGATTACGGCTGCGGCGCTTGCAGCTCTTTTCAATGCCGGTGCGTACGACAGTAAGCACGTGCCGGAGATGATGAAATACTGTAAGGAAAAGCTCTACAGTTTGAACGGTAACCAAGGCTTCGGGCACTGGCATTACACGTATCTCTATTACTCTCAGGTCGTCTACCGTGAGGGCGGCGAGAGTTGGCGGACTTTTCGCGATAAGCTGTTCGCACGCGTTGTGGGTGAGCAAGCGTCGGAAGGTTCATGGGCGGGCAACATCGGTCCTATCTACGTGACAGCGATCAACCTAACAATGCTGCAGCTCGAGAATGGTTTCTTGCCAATCTACCAGCGGTAAATCTCTACTACGGCTTACGTTTGTTTCTACGTTTGATTGCGAATGTCCACGTTCACCGCTTGGCTCCAATCGGACAACAGTTCGTTGAAGCGTGATCGCTGCGTCAGTTTCTCTTCGTCGAGTTGCGAAATGGGTAACAAGCAAAACGGGGTGCTAGTCAGAAAGATTTCGTCAGCGTCAGCTAGTTCTTTTGCTGTTAGCTTTCGATACGTAAACGATCCGCCTCTTTGTTGAACGATCGCCTCAACATAGCGAAGGCTAACGCCCGGAAGGATGTCTTCGAGCGGTGGAGAAACGAATCCTTCGTCATTGAAATACGCGAGAACGTTAGCAGTAGAAGCCTCGTTGACGTACCCTTCGTCATCCAAAAGAATCGCTCGAGCGTTTGGGTTTCGTTTCCGCACTTGTTGGTCGGCTAGAAAATAGTGCATCCGACTTCGCGCCTTGAGATGACGCGGCCAACAATCGGTTGGGACCTGCGTTACGCTGCTTAATTCGCAAACCTGGCCATCATCATATTTCGACTTCCAAAGTGTAAACCGAAGCGGATAAGAATGAACGCCAATCAAGGGGTTTGGTTCGGTATGGGGACTGTAGGTGGAAGAAAGACCGGGCGTCACGAAGATCGTTACTCCCAAATCGGTGTTGGAATCTTCCAGTGCGTAATTGTGTTTGACAATTTGTTTGGCTGCGTCTTCAATCGCCGTAATGTCAACATCTACGCCGACTATCTGCAAACTTGTTCGAAGACGATTAAGATGTTCTGCAAGTTGAAATAGTTCACCGCGGAATGTACGAAGCTGCTCCGCAACTGTTACGCCCCACATGAATCCTAAATCTTGTGGCGGAACGGTGAGCTTGTCGAGCGAGACGAATTCGCCATTTCGGTAGGCGATGGGCGAGGATGTCATTTCGGTGACTCGTAAAGAGAAAGGCAATGCTAAGCATATCGTGCCGACGTAGGACGACCAACCTTGCCGTCAGTAGAGGTCTTACTTAGCCGCCCAATGCTTCGGACACGCGTTGAATCACTATTGGGCGATCGAGATACTGCCAAAGTCTATGGTCCTTGCCGATACTGTCCGCCCAATCGTATTGATGGACGGTCAGATGCGGTGGGCGGCAAGTCATTCCTTGGTTGCCAAGTGCCTTTGGTTTTCTGGGGTTGATGATCCAGTAGAAACGTAGTGCCTGATCACGCGAGTTGTTGTGAAGCAAAAGAAAGTTCGCGTGATCCATTGCGCGGCTATACCGTCCTCCAGATTTGAAACCATCACTTTCTATGGCCGCCGCTAGAAAAGCAATTCGGTGTGGTTCCGCCGGTTGCGCCATGTTAGGCAGGCAATGCCCATCGAGCGATCCTCCGGCGGAAAGGTGAAGCCCACCGCCAACAATCCTCGTGCCGAAGCTGTATCCCACGAATTTCATTGGGCCTTGTGCCGCGACTGCCGCGATGTAGCTCCCCAAATAAAATGACTCGACGTTGGTTCGATGTTCTTTCCTTCGAGCGTCAACAATACGGTTGGCATTTCGTTCGCTGGGCCACGACCAAATCACAAAACGAATCGGACCGTTATTCACCGAGCGAGCTCGTAAACGTCGATAGACTGCGACGCCTCGTTTGGTGGCTTCTTCCGCAGGAATCTGATTGCCATGCACGAAAATCCAGGTGCTTACATATCGATTAGGCTCGATTAGTGAAACGGGCATGCCGCAGGGCTCGCCGTTTGCGCCACACGTATAGCCGACAAACGTGTCAAAGTTCAACGTTCTGGCTGTGACGCTCGGATAATTCCGAGTTGAAGCGATCACTACCGCGTCAGTGTCAGGCGTCTGACCTTCCTTCACGATGATAGGTGGGACGCTTCCTTGGAGAACTTGAATCTCTTCTTGACCGAAAGCGAAGTTCGCAATGCAAATGATGAGCAGCCAACGAACAATCCAAATCATCAATTTCATGCGAATCGTAGAAAGTTAACAGTTGAAAATAGTGCGAATAGATTCAACTCTTGCGATCGTTACGGAGTCCGTCGTGTCGATCGCGACAATGCAAATAGTTTCTCAAACGGGCTCCACCGTTTGCAAAAAAAGGAGCCACGCAATTTGCAAGTCCTACCCGCGGGTGTACGTTTGCGTGACTCACAGCCTCCGACTCTGTAACTCGTCGTTTGGAGACATGTTTATGAAAAGGCTCATCGTCCTTACAGCCTTCGCAACTTTACTTGGTTCAGCATCTGGATGCAGTATGCTGGATAGAACGAACGTTCAGTCGTGCGAGACGTGCGACCCGACATCACCGTCATCATCTCTGCTCAGCGGGTTGCGAATGCCTCGGATTTCGTTGCCGTGGCGTCGAGCAGATGACCTCAGTGGCGCGGGCGAATGCAACTCGTGCAACGAAGGTTTCTCCGAGGTTGGCTACGCTGAAGGTGGCTATACCGAAGGTGGAATCGTGGAGGGAGCAGTTTACGATGGTGGCTATTACGACGGATCGGTGATCTCGTCTGATTCGCTCTACCATCCCGACTCAGTGTACGCGGGACCAACGGTAATTCATTCCAGTCCTAGTTCGCAGCCGATTTCTGGTGCAACTACAACGAAATACGCTGGTGAACTTTTACCAACGCCGGTCTCACCCGAATTGGGAACCGTGCAGTAGACGTAGGCGAAGCTGAAAGAACAGCTGCTAAGAAATATCTTGGGGTTCGCCCCAATAAAAAACGCCCGACGTGCCGTCCTGAACGCGTCGGGCGTTTTATTTTCGATTGTTGAAAAGCGGCGTCAGCCAGCCATTCGCGTGATTCGATTGAAAGGTTGCAGTGCTTCGTCCAACGTTGGTTGGTATCGGTATTCCATCAGATACGCATCCTCGATCGTATCTTCGTAGAAGTCTCTTAGCACTGAGATGGCGCGGAAACCTAATGCGCGGAAGAACACCTGCGCTGTTAGGTTTCGCTCGCGAACCTCTAGCAGAATTCGACTGCGTCGCTGGTGAGAAAGCTTGCCAACCAGCTTGTTCACCATCTGCAAACCAATGCTGCTCTTTCGATGATCGGGATGAACCGCAAAGTTCAAGATGTGGAGCCGCGTGCGATGCAACTCGTAGATCATGAAACCAACGACGCGGTCGCCATGTTCAGCGACCATCCCGATGCAATTGCGCTGTCGAAGGCAACGCACGAAGTCTTCTTCTGACCAAGGGAATTCGAAGCTTTTACTTTCGACATCGATGATCTCCGGCATGTCTCGCCTAATCATCCATCGAATGTGAACTCGAAGTTCCTTCTTCTCGCCCAAACTCACCGAGGAGCCTCCTTGGTTGCTGACCACTTCGTTCTAGCTATAGCTAGACCCAACGGAATGAGGTCGCCAAAGGAGGCAACCTTGAGGTCGGAAAGTTAACACAACGCGGGTCCAAGTACCAAGACGAATGCGAGCCAAACTTTTTGATGCGAAAGCACTTTTCCGCTAGCGTCCTCGCAAACGGCAATCTAGCGGCGGATTGACAATTGATAGGTTCGAAAGCGGCTCCATGTCCAAACGGAAAGGGCCAACAAAATCAGAAAGATACCGATCCAATACGGCGAAAGGAACAGGCACCAAAAAAATCCAAAGACTGCTGTTGTCATATGCGGTTCGGAAAAAGCGTGGTCGAGGATCCGCGATGTGTGACGCCATTTCGGAATAAATACGCCGAATGCCAGCACCCCTATAGCCAGCAAATAACGAGGCCACGATCCCAACGGGCCGCTCTTATAAAGCAACTCTAGCGAAGGAAGGTCGTTACCGGTCGATGGATCTGATCGGAAATCGATAGCGGGTCCGTCCGTCCATTGCGATTCTCGCCACAAGTGGGCCATTGCAACTTGCGTCGATTCGTTGAACGAAAAAGCGTCTGGGTAATTCACCATCAACAATTCGATCTCTGGTTGGCTTTCATTCTCGTTTGCTTCATAGCGATTGATCGTATCGCGTAGATAGTTGGTCCAGTTTCGAAGGCATTGCGTTTTTTCTTCTCGTGAACGCTCTCGTATCGAAGCCTGGGCTCGGGACCAAAGTTCAGTGAACGAATCCAGTTGGATCGTGTCCAACTCAAATTTGTCAATGCGGCGGTCCTTATTTGGATTTGGGGACGGCCTGCCGTAGATACGAGGTCCTGAAACTGACCAAAGTTCTTCGTCGACGGAGAGTGGCTGCAGTTGGTTCGTCGAATTTCGATGGAAGAGCGCTGGAGCTTGAAAACTAAATCGCCGGCTGCTTCCTGGCTTTACAACGCCACGGAAAATGACACGTACTCGTTGTGGCCATGGCGAGGAATTGAGGTGGAATTCGTGGAACGCATTACCAGAGTCAGTGGTTTCGATTTCGGCCTTAGAAAACGAAGTGTGTTTCTCATCGCAGAAGACTTGAATCAACTCAGCACCAGGGGGAAGCTCCAGCAGCAGTCGAGACTGGTCGGCTGGTTTTACATCAAACTCAGACATTGCCACGTAACTTTTGTTTTCGTGCCATGCCAGGCGAGTGTGCAGCAAAATCACTTCTGCTTGCATGCTGGCCGGAGTTTCATCGAGCAAAACACTGCCATCGGATTGGGCGATTCGATACCGTTTGTAGCCTTGGATATTCGTTGACGGATCGAGCACAAGTCCTGAGAGCTTCCAGTTGAACAATGTCGTTTCTACATTGCCTGTTCGTTCGTTTTTGCTTGCGACCGGAAGTTCAGCGAAACGCTGCGGTTGCCCGTCCACTTCCGTTAGCCGAACATTGACGAGACGTACGTCGGGCAAGCTGGTTCGGTCTTGCGCTAATCGAGCAACTAAATCTATCGTTCGATTGGGATTATCCTGAGGTGGCAACCAAACGGCAACAATGCGTCGTCCAATCGTTGACCCACCGGAAATAGCATCGACTCTTAGCTCCGTATCCCCTTCATACGCAAGAGGTGGTTGAGAGCAAAGACTCGCAGGTAGGTCAAAGTAGATTGCGTCGACATCAACATCGCTCGTCAGTTCGGTCGCTATCTCTGCCCACCAAACGTCGTCGTAAACCAGTCGCGTGGTAAGCTTGCCTTCAATGCTTCGGTCGAGCGTCGTTCTTCGAATCGTCAGAGCGTCCGATGAGGATTGGAAACCGATTGTGTCGCTGGTCCAAACGCCGTGCAAGATGTAGCCTGGCCGCGCGGGAACGTCAGGGTTCACGGCTTCCGGTACGAAAGGTGCGGTACTTCCTTCTAAGATGATGTCGACGTTTGCTGCCCGATAGATGTGGACGACGTTTCGAACGGACGCGTTGTCAACTCGATCCGATACGAATTCCACCACGGACAGTGCATTTAGATCTCGTGTTGGAACTGTAGCAAGGATATCGATCTCGATGGGAGCGTTTGACGATGCTTCGACTTCGTCAAGAAAGAAGATAGTTACCTCGTCTCCGTGTTGTCGCCAACGTATCCGTATCTCGTCAAACGGAGTTGCAGCAGTCAGCTTACTTATCGCGAGATTGCCTGGCACCCGGATGCGCCGAAATGGGATCATTTGGGGAGTGTCGTATTGTGGAACCAGCTGGGCCTTCACTTCGACGCGTGTCTCGATTTGGTCGAAGAAGTACGAAATGTCACTCGACCAGTCTTCTACCAACGGGACAGCCACCACCTCGATTTCCGGAAGTTCTTTCGTTGTCCGAACGTAGAGGTCCGGCTCTTCATTGATGTCTTCCCAAACGCCGAGGAAATCTTCCGCTGATAGTGATTCAACTTCTTCGTCGTCGATGCGAATATTCGTTTGCGATCCGCTAGACACGGCTAAACGATTTTGAGCGACGTTGGCGTTGACTACATTGATGGCGGGTATTTTGAAACGTCTTGTCGTTTCGTCTCGTTCAAACTCGAATTGCATATTCGATAAAGGTGCGTCTCGAGTATCCAGCGTAGAGGTTTGTGGATTCCACCGAGTTGTTTGTTGCGTTTGTTCGGAGGGGACCAGTGCCGGGTCGATGTCAATTTGTAGTCCAAACGCTTCGTCTACATATTCGAATTGGACGAACACGGTTACTTTTTCGTTGTCAACAATGACTCGCGTATTTTGTTCAACAGTTGGCAGGTTGGATTTGTCTATTTCGTCGTTACTTGCAGGGACGGTGGCCGTGACTTGTAGTGTTGAGGCTGGTCCGAGATTGGCTGAAAAAATACGGTTTTGTTTGTCGAAGGTTTGTTGTCCAATCGCTGTGGAAGATTCGACCACAGTGACAGTTCGAGGTACACGAAAATCGACCACGGAATCCGGAGCAACGGGGATCGGCATTTGGAGTCGTATGTTGTTGTCCGTTCGTTCGATCGTCGCGGAGATGTTGAACGTGATTCGATAGTCACCAGCACTGGGCAATTGAATCGCGGGGTTACCGTTGATGACCGTGGCTGCAATCGGTTTGCGATTGACCCGAAGCGAAGCATCGCTGACGGTCCCGTTCATGCCGAAACTTGGAATCGGGAAACGCACGTTTTCCGACAATGTCGTAACGTTGTAGGTTGCGTTGAGTTCTACGACTGAACCAATCGTCGGCAACTCGCCGGCGTACTTCGTTTTTGTCAACAGAAACGGGGTTAGCCTTTTGTTCGCGTTCTTTCGTTGCTTGATTGCCCGGTAAAAATCAGGATCAACGTAAATCGTGTCCATCGGTTGTCGATCGGAATCCGTTGGAAAGTAAACGAACCGTTCCTTCTCGCGTTGTTCGTTCGTTGCTGCGACATCCGCAATCGACAATCTTTCTTGTGCTGAGATCTCATCCGAGGCACCGAGACTTAGTAAAACGGACAAGACGATCCAAGACGCCGCACGCGTTGGTGAGAGCTTACGGAAGACCGGACTCTGTATGACTCTTAGTCGTCGGGTTTGCATCGCGTATCGCAACAAACCGCTCGCAAACATCGACCAACCAAATGCCACCGCCAGGGTCCCACCGGGTTGTGGAAGGAGCAATGCTGCGGCCATTGCGACTGAGCACAGCGTAAAGCATCGTCGTCGCTGGGTCTGGTAGAAACGCCATCCCCATGCGAAGCCGAAACAGAAGATGCTACATGCAAGTGCCATGATCGTATCGCGGTGGTACACCCGGGTAGTTTGGCTGCTCAAATCAACGTTATTTCGATTCGGCGACCAGCCGGCACGTTGCAAACCGATTTCTAATTCATCGCGCGACGGCCGCCAGAGCTGTTCGAACTCGTCGTTAATCCATTCATCAACCGGAAGCAAACGATTGGTCCCAAATGAATCAACGATCCCATCTGCGCCCACGGCGTCCACCCAGTCCGTAGGGCGAGTTTTTCGTCGTGCTTCGGATGCACTTGTGATCAGCGCCCGTTTTCCTTCGACGACAATGACGAGTCCAGATTGGCTGAGTCGGCTGATGCCCATCTGTCGCGGGCTTGCGTAAGTCGCCTTTGGCAGTTCCGAACTAGCAAACACGCCGATCCGTCGAACTTCTTCTCGATCAATGAGTAGCTCGAAGTCGCCTCTTGATCGATTCACGTCCGTAGCAATTCTTTGAAGTCGAGGTCCCCAACGCAAGAGATCGTCGTCGTTTTCGTCTACCGAGTACGGCCAGTCAGGGCCCAGTAGTATTTCGATTTGATGAATGAGCCCCAAAGGATCATCGACGTCGGCGATCCATTTTCGTTTTACGGAGCGAATTATCGAAGCCTCTAGTTCCAGTCCCTGAGGCGTGGCGAGAAAACCAACCAGCCGACGCAACCAACTCTGAGAGTTGGCATTTCTGGGTTGGTAGATTCGATAGTCGTGGGGCAACCAGATCTGCCAAGTATTCTGCATGGATGGCAGATTGATCTTCGGTAGCGGCGGCTTCAAACGATTGATGGGACGCAGCGTACGATCTGCCTCAACGTACTTGATAGTGATGCAGCTATTTCGATTCGCCGCGGGCAAGGTGAATTCGAATCGCCGTTGTTGTTCGCCATCTTGTCCTCGGGACGGTTCCACAGCAACGCCGTCGATCTCAGCCTTTTCGAAAAGAAATCCGAGTGGCAGCTCAAACGCAAAATTCGTTTCCGCTTCGGTTTGAACGAAGATGTCAGCGCGATGTCTTGGCCGCCCCTCTTCCGCATAGTATGAACGCAAGTCGGTTCGCCAGGCCCAAGCTAGATCGCCGGTGGTTCGCGTAAGTGTCTGGATTTCCAGTGATGGTGGTGTGGCTGCTGTGTCATCGTAGCGATAGAGGGCGCGCAAGTTCAGCGGTTCTTTTTCGATAGATTGTGACGGCACTGGAAGACTCTCCAGTGCGTTGCCTCGCCTAATATCCAGATCGATCGAGCCTTGCGTTGCAAGGCTGACCGAACCGTTGCCGCCAGTGACGTTTGCGACGGTAGGTAGCGGGAGATCATGCCAGGTTTGCGGGGTGGCGTTTGTGTCGAATTCGAGCTTGAGATGGAAAGGCTCAGCGATTGGAGGGAAGAGGAGTTGGTGGCTTTCTAAGCGGTTGTCTCGTGCGTCCGTGCGATTCACAACCGGTTTTTCTGTTCGCCCTACAAAAGTCCAATTCTCATTTCCCGTGGGACTCGAAAAGTTGACGACTAGGCTATTCATTTCTTTGCCAAGCGGATCAATTTCGATTTCCAAAGCGTAGCGAGATTGCTGATCGTTGAATGCGATTCGCGTTTTCGATTGCAGGGTCGGCTGTGATTGTTCCGTAGTACGTGCTATATCGATAAGTGCAGACGCGGCACTGTATCGCAGAAACAGATCCTTGTCCGACGGTACCAACTCGTTTGCCGTGCGGCGTTGAATCCACGTGGGTAACGCTGCCATGGCAGCGGAATCGATCGACTGCCAGCCACCATGTTCTGATCCATTCACTGCGATTTCAACGCCTGGAGTATCCTTAATGTAGATCCAGCTTTTTGTGCCGCTGGAATTCGGAACACGAAAGGCGTTTAATTGTGGAACGGCAATACTTGGTTTTGTAGCAAGCGTATTGTTTTGTAAAGCGAATCGGACGTTGATGGGACGCGCAGCTGTAGCGGCTTCGCGAAGTCGCAAAGAGACGTTTCCATTCGCGATCTGTGGTGTGTCGATTAGCAGCGATGATGGACTCACGTCCGTATCTGCGAAGACCTCGATGGAATCGGCATTCACCGCCCATCCTTGCTCCGTCTGGACTTCGATATCCAGATCGAACAACTCGCCTTCAAACGGTCGGAATTTGATCTCGGATTCAGCGAGTACCGAGTCATCTTGTAATCGATGGACGATCAATGACTCGGTGACGAACTCTGCTAGATTGCGTTCAAGCCGGAATTGAATGTCGGCTGTTTCGGATTTCATGTCGAACGCAAACCATTCGCCGCCGCTGGATGCCATGCGTTTGAGAGAACGACATTCGCAGCGTTGAAGCTTTAAATCGGCTACCTGTATCGAATCATCGATGCGGCATCGAACTGTTTCCGATTTCCATTTGCAGACAGGACGTAGTCTTGGCAAGGATTGAAGCTTGTTCATGGGAAACTTACCGATGGCTTCGACTTGCAACGTGACAAGTGGCTCGAGTTGATCGTCGTTATCAGGCGTGGGTAGCTCGATCAGAATAGTGTTTTCCGACGCTTCCGATCGCATGAACAAAGTGGGTGACTCGTCGGCGGTTACTTTGGCAACGGTGAGGCTCGGATCAACCGTCAGCGCAAGGGTGGATTTATTGTGACGACCGACGAGTTCGATTTGCGTTTGTAGTTGAACGTCGCTGTCGGTAATGAGATAGCGAGAGTCGATGTTCGCGGTTGCGGCTGAGTCTACCTCGGGCGAAGCGGCGAATCGTATGCGTGAACGACCGCTCCAGCGAATTGACCAGACCGTTGTTTCGGAAGGATCTCCATCGCTTTGACGTTCTGCAAGAACTCCCGGAGCGATGACGTTTAGGTTCGCAGGAACTTCCAACAGCAGCTCTTGAACAAACGCGTTCGGAAAACGTAGATCAAAGTAGTGAACGTTGTCGCGAGTTTCGCCGCGTTGACTCCAACGGAACTGGAATTCTTTTGCCAGCGGATCGGCAAGGACGGCAGGTCCTATGTCACTGTTGCCGAATATGGCTGGGGGGAAACTCTGTTTTCGTTTCCAGCGTGCATCGGTCATCGCTAGGTTTCCGCCGACGGTGAGTAGCTCTCGGTCAGAAGAAATGGCCCCGTCAGAAACCACTAGCGATGCGGTCCCTTGCGTGAGTTGATTGTCCTGGAGTTTCGCCACATAGGTTGCCGATTCAAACGAATCTACAAATGCTTCCTGTTCCGGTGAGACAAGCGACTCGAATTCGCGTCGAGGGACTGGTAGCATGCCCGCAGCGAATTCACTTACGCGATCACTTGGGATTTCCACACGACGAAAGCGAAGTGGATCTACCTCTTCTCCGTGTGCCGCCGCAACAGGACAGAGCGTGAGAAGAATGGTTATTCGAAATAGTAAAGTGACGAAACGACTCATTGGGCGTTGCGGTACCTCGATGAGCCGCGAGATAGCGTCGTGCTGGATTCACTGAGCATGGATTGCTTCGATTTGTCGAGATTGCGAATCCACGACGAAGGCGCGCTCGAGGATGTTCTGAGGTTGGGCGTATGATTCAATAGCCAGCCGAGAAGCTGAACAAGGATAATGAGCACGATGCCGAGTGCCGCGATCTGGCCAGCCACCGCAGCGTAAGACGGATGCAGCAAAATAAGCGTACAGATGGCTAGTCCAACACCGACCGCAACAAGAGCTTTGCGTTTGGTGTAGGTGAGTAATAAGCCGACTATGAATACTCCACCTGCGACGGCCAGGACATAAATAGGCAGTGGGGCTGTTCGAACCGAAAGGTTTTCTTCAGGTTCACCCATAGCCCCGAAAAGGTACTCACTGGATCCACCGTGGATTCTTCCACCAGAATGCATCGCGCCGCTCCAGTCTTCTAAATCGGCCAATGTCATTTCGGCCTTACGCCGAGGGACTAGTTTTGACCAATCCCAACTGTGTGCACGCGTAAGGTTCTTTGGCCACGTGACCATGCACTCGTTGCGTGGCATCACGATGTGCCAATACCATTGACCGAGGATTTCGGCGCCCGCGATTCGCGGTAAGCCTGTCGTCAGACGTCCCACGCTTTCTCGAGTTTCGCTCGAGTAGTGAAGCTCGACGACATGTGACGGTTCATCTGGGTTTACCAGAATCTCGATGAGGTTGTCCCGAGGATCGGTGCCTGCTTGGCGAACATCCGTGATTTTTCCGTCAACCCAAACCGTCAGGTTGGTTGTCGCCGCGTCTGGTAGCTCAATTTGCAGATCTTCGTCTCCACCGAGAACACGAAAAACGGCACGATCGGATCTTGTTGAATCCGTATACCAAGTTTGAAACCAGGCACGGTCAACCAGTTCTTCGAATTTTGTAGCACGGCTCGCTTCGGTCACGATCCGAGTTGTCAGAGGTAGAAGTCGTTTTTCGCCGATGGCATATGCCACAATATCCGCGTCGTCGGTCTGCAAAGACCAAGGACCGTTCATCGCAAAATTTCGACTGTATGTTAGTGAAACGTCGTAGCCTGTGACTCGCGGTTGACGGAAGGCGTTTTTGATGGACAAAGTTTCGCTGGCATTGGCGCGTTTCGGCAGGATTAAGTCGACGTCGAACTCGCCAACTGTTCCCAGTCCCAACACTTCGCCACCGTCTGACCAATTCGTCCAGTCATAGGTGACGGTCATATCAAACGCACCCATTTCTGCTTCCACGGGCACTTGCACCGTTACGAACGTCCGAGGCTCGTTGTCTAGTATTTCGACTGAATTGAACATTGGCGAAAGTGTTTGGACGATCGATTCGCCGTTGACTTCAACTTCGACGCGACCGTAGTTAAACATGTCTTTTGTCATGGTCAGCAAGGCCTGCGAAAGCGGTACGTTCGCGACATGCCAACTCATTTGCTGTCGGACACGTACTTTGTTGGGATCGATATCGATGATTTGAGTCTCGATGTCGACGGTCGTGGACCGTTCGAGTTTTGCAGCGCTGATTGACAGTGTGGCAGGCTTGCCAGCAGCTCGCATGCGAACGCAGAGCGGCTTGGCGTCTTGGATTTCGGTACGCAAGCGATCAGGAACGGTGACCTCTGAATAGGACCGTGTGTTCGACATCGCCGTAGTGATATTCGCTTCATTCACAACCGCCACCGTAGATTGCAACAACGAGTTTGCATTGGCAGGGAAGGGGAAGTCGAATTCGAGATTAGTGAACTCTTCCGTTTCCGGCGTCGCTAATACATCGGATACCGTTTCCAATCCTTTTTCAATTTGACGCGAAGCAATAAAGGAAACTTCGAAGCGATCGGACGTACTGGTGAGTGGGATTTCCAGGCGGCCTTGTTCGTCAACATTCAATGCCAAATCACTGAAGTCTCCGCCCAGCGTCTGATAGATCCACGGCCCCATGTCAACTTTGAGAGTAGTGAACCGAGCACCGCGTCGCGTACAACGAAAGACAACATGCAATCGAGCGATCGTTTCGTCCAAATCCAAGACGTAGAGCGGTTCGACGATTAGTTCGGAGACTTGACGCGTTACGGCAACAAAGAGTTGTCCTGGGCGAGAGTACTCGAATGTCGTTGCTGCCGTTGGATCGATGTTGCCAACTCTTCGCGCGAAGTCACCGGGTTGGTATTTCAGTAGCCACGCACCTTCAGAGAAAACCTGGACCTCGCCAACTTGCGTTGCCGCGCCGATGACATCGAAACCAGCCAAATCAAACTGAGCCATGTTGTCGGGATTTGCTCCCTGATCAGCTTCAACTCGAATTCGTACTGGCGGTGGTGTGGTCGACGGTTCGGCAAAAACGATTTGAAGCTGTTCTCGACCGTCGTCACTTTTGTCGACTGGCGTGATCGAATAGTTCGTCGAGGAAAAAAAGAACGTGGGTTTTGACCATCGCGTTGCCTTAGGCAGTTGGACGGTGATCCCGTCAATGGGTTTGTTGAACGAGCTCACCCTCAACGTTGCGATTCGGTCAACTTCGCCCAATTCGTCGATCGTTACATCAATTTTGCCTCTGACGGCGAAAGAAGTCTTGATCGCTTCGAGCTTTTGAGGCTGCCACCAGAATTCCAATTCGGATAGCAACCCGCTAACCTCGAATTGGGAACCTGATTCGGCCTCGAGTTCGCGGGCGGACATGCCGTCGGAAACACCACTTTCGATACTCTCGTCGGGGATATCGATCAGCAACGAAGATACAGGAGCTCGCGGCAGTGCCATGCGTAGCAGTTTGCGATTACCAATCTTTCTCAGTGCCGTCTGCGTTTCGAATTCAACAGTTACTTCCTGGTTGGAAGCGTCGTCGATCAATAGCTCGTATGCTTCCTGCTGTGGATCGAACTTTGCAACGACTTTGGCTTTACCGTCTTCATTCGTAATTGTTGGCTGCGTTAGAAAGTGGCAGCTGCCCATGCGAATAGGAATGCGGTGTTTCTTCGCGGCAAGCGTCTTAATCTTTATTGTGTTCTTGATCGTTGCATGCTCGCTTTTCACCTTTGCAGCAAGCGACAATTCGGTGATGACGAACTGAGGTTCTTTGCTTTTGGCATTGTCAAACTGCAAGAGTTCGTCGAGTCTCTCCCAAGGAAGTGTGCCGATCCACGGAATGAGTTTTCCATTTTCATTCGGCGTGAAAATGATGGGAGGTAGCCGCTCGCCCATTCGCTTGGCTGGCTCCG
The DNA here is from genome assembly GCA_964397295.1 of uncultured Pirellulaceae bacterium. GTDB lineage: Bacteria > Planctomycetota > Planctomycetia > Pirellulales > Pirellulaceae > CAYNJG01. The sequence continues at coordinate 10,938 of CAYNJG010000067.1, read as the reverse complement.
CAGTCTCGAGACCGGATGGTGCGGGCACGGCGACAGGTACTGGTGTTGGTTGTGATTCAACGAGTTGACCGTGCGCGCAGCACGCTACGACAAACAGCAACCATCCGAACGTTTGCAGGAACCTGCTCACGGTCTTTCCTTCAACACGTTTGCGCCGACCAGAAATTCAACACGATTGCGCGGCAAGATGAGATGTTAGCCGCGGCTTTGACTAGACCTTTCATTTTAGTCGAGATTTGAAAATAAGCTTCAGCGAGGTACCTATTGTTACGCCAAGCAAACGTAACGACAAATCGTTAGCGCTCAGTCCCCGATACTTGCAAAGAGGTGCAACATTTCATCGCGGAGATCGGGTTGGCTGGTCGCGACAAAACGCGGCTTTTCGAGATCGAATTCTTGCTGACCAATGGGTGCAATACATCCGCCTGCTTCGCGAACAATGAGCACGCCTGCGGCGACATCCCACTGCTTCAGCGAAGTGGCCCAGTAGGCGTCGAGCTTGCCTGATGCGACGTAGCAGAGATTCAGGGCCGCAGATCCCAACCGGCGAAGAGCCTGGCACTGGTCTAGTACCGCCAGAAATCGGTCTATTTCGGGAGAGTTGCGTGGAACTCGCGGTGAAAAACTCGCGGAAACTAATGAATCACTGAGCTTGTTCACGGAACTACACCTAATTGGCATATCGTTGAGAAATGCTCCGCTGCCATGCGTCGCGTGATAGCAATGACCACGGACAGGGTCATAAATTGCGCCGGTAATGATCTGATTCGCCTCGCGCAAAGCGACAGAAACAGAATAGTTTTCCAGACCGTGCACGTAATTTGTCGTACCATCGAGAGGATCCACGATCCATGATGGTTTGGAATAGTCGGGGCCTGATTGAGAATCGGAGCTTTCTTCGCCGAGCAGTTCGTGGTCAGGAAAATGCTTGGAAATTACATCGAAGATTGCGTTCTGAGAGGCGATATCAGCCTCAGTTACGAGGTCAGCGGGGCCTTTTTCACGAGCCTCGATTTTTCCTCGCATTTTCAGTAACACTTCGCCACCAGCTTTGGCGGCATCTTGGCAGACTCTTGCCAATTGTTGCATTGTGAATCCCGGTCAAACTGAATCTGGCGTATTTGGGCAATTATAGAACGTGGACTGATTGCCTGATACTCGCTTCGAACGGTACTGGTCGGAGGAAATGGTAATTCGCTGGACACGTCGGTCAGACTTGTTATCATTGCGTGTAGAGAGAGGGAGCTGATACCGATAGGCATCATAACTTCATACCCAACACTGCCATTGGCCTCTTCTCTGTTCCGGCCCCGCCGTTTCGCTCGCAAGAGCAGGACGGCGGGGTTTTTTCGTAGATGTATTCGAGCGAGTCGCGAAGGAGTGAATCATGGCTAATGGAAATGCGTGGTCCATTGATGGAAACATTGCGTCCGCAAAAATTGGTTCGAGCGAAGTTCTATTCGATGCTTCGAATCCGTCTTCGGGCCTAACGTTCTCTTGGGGTGGAAGTGTCGTTTGCCAAAAGCTGTTCGCTCTTCTGTTAAACGACGAACCTGTTGAAATGTTTGTTCGTCTTTTGGATCTGGTCGTTCGCTTGCCGCATCGCAACAGTGATCTTGTTGCGTATGAGCTTTGCTTTAGTGTGGGCGAAGACGGACGCGAAATCGATATGCAGCTTTCGGCTGAAACGAACTTGCTGGATAGCAAACCCGAAACGAAAGTTTCGACATCATTGCCGTGCGGAACGGTGGTCGCGAAAGTGGATGCCGAGTCAGATCTCACTGAAGTCGCGGACGCTGCTGATTTCGATTCGAAGAGCGTTGTTGAGTATTTTCTGCATCGACCAGCTGAGTTGGCTGATCAGTCTTTCATGCTTTTGTCACATCCCTCCGATTTTCACCGTGCTGCGGCAAAAGGCGGGTCAGATCCCAGTGTTTCGTTTTGGGTATTTCCTGAGTCGCTTGAGAAAGGCGTCATTCGTCGAGCTCGAATTAAGCTTCGTGTTTTAGATCGCGCGAAAGATGAGTCAGAGGCTAAGGACATCGTGAACGCATTCCGCAATGAGGCACCACCGCTGGCTACCTAAGTGGCTCGGAGCTGGTGTGTGGAATGAATCCGTGTGCGCGGTTGCCGCCTGAAGCGGTACTACGAAAGAATGAACGACGAAAACCCTTACGCGTCCCCTAGCTCGTCGCCGACCGATGCATCTTCTGGGTATCGACTCGAGACGGACGTAGTACTTCCGCTCACCGAAACGGTGGTTTTCGATGCAGTTCTGTTGTCAAAACACGAACAGAGTATGGCGGGTTGCGTGCGACCCGCGCTACGAGCTGCGGCCATTGTTGTTGGGTTGGCTGCAGGTGTGTTCGCTGTTGGTTTGCTTGTTTCGATCAATCGCGCGAACGATCTAGATGCACCGGCCGTCGTCGCGGTAATCGGCATGGTATTCGGCATTCCCGCTGTGGCTTTAATTGCCTGGGCGATTTATCAACCGCAGATATCGATGTGGCAGCTTCGCCGGGTGCTACGGAAACAAGGCGTAGAAACGGAGCAAGTCCACTATACGGTTTCGGCGGAAAGCTTAACGGTGAAAAACAAGATCGAAGTTCGTGAGATTCCGTGGGGTTCGTTCGTGGCGCGCTATGAAACGCCTGACTTCGTGATTTTTCACCTGAAAGACGGTCGGCAGCAACTATTTCCAATTGCGCAATTGTCGCCCGAGTTTTTAGATGTGTTGAGAAACGGCTAAATACTCGATTCCTTCGAAGATCAGGTTAAAAACAGGCAAATAGTCCCACCAAACATAGAATTCTGTCTTTTTCTTTTTTTTAAGCGAACCGAGAACCCTAAATCACGTCTTTAGCTCTGTAAGGGACGGATTGGCCTTCCACTGGGACGTTATGGCTCATTCATCATGAGCTTTCGTTTGGATCGCACAGCCACCCTTGCTATCGTTCAAATGGAGCCGGACTTTTCCGGCAGTTATCACTTTTCTCTCCGGTGCGCAAAGCGTAGGGAGTCATCGATGAACAGCATTACTCGAAACGTCAACGACAGCATTTCAATGCGTGTAGACAATATCGTGAGTGGTTTGAACATCGATCTGCTCATGTATCTCCTCGGAGATATGCGCTGTCTGCACCAGGTGTGTTTTGTCCGCCAACACGGTCAACGTGTTGGCAACGGTACCAATGGGTCTGGGCTTAAACGCTATGCGTTTGAACCCGCGCCGACGTCAGCCTCGCCACAACCATGGCATACGAGGCTAACGACGCGCTGGGTCGAATCGGCCCGGACCAGACGCGAGCGATTAACTGAACCTACTCAGTTAGCTGGTTGATCCCAGCACGAATCTGACTGCGAAAAACTAACGCGACTCGCAGTCAACAATTCGGATCGAACGCGAAGCCTCGCTCGGCAATTGCCATGCGACGGTTTGGTTATTTACCTACGACAAGACACGATCCCCAATACCAAGACCCAACAAACCAAGCTTTCGATCCACAAGATCCAAGGTGCGGTGGGATTAGAGAGAAAAATCATGGCTACTGCATTTGTAGAAGACCGAGTGGAAGATCAGTTCGTTGCTGTTGACTACAAGTCGTTGACGGTTGCTGGACTGGTTGAACTTGCACAAGACCAAGACCGCGCGGCAGCTGGCGAGTTGTTCGAGCGTTACCAGAACATGGTTCTTTCGGTAGCTTACCGTCGCATGGGAAGCTTTACCGACGCACAAGAACTTGTCCAGGAAGTTTTTGTGCAGGCGTTGCAAAAGTTGGATCAGCTTCGTAAGCGAGAGTGCTTCGGTAGCTGGTTGCGACAGATCACGGTACGTATGGCGATCAACCGCATGGTTCGCGGCGATCGAGCAGTCAGCACCGAACCGGTGACTCTCGAAGCTACGATCATGTCGAACGAAACGCCAGACGATCGAGCAATCACGGGCGAACGAGCACAGTTCGTTCGCAACGGATTGGACCAGCTACGTGAAATGGATCGCGATACATTGGTTGCGTTCTACGTTGATGGTCAGTCGTTGATCGAGATGAGCCACCGCTTTGACGCACCGATCGGAACGATCAAGCGTCGCTTGCACGTTGCTCGCCAGCGATTGGCGAAGGAGATCGACCATCTCGTGATGGCGTAGGATTATTCGCATGGCATCAAACAAAAGGGGAGCTCGAAATTGGGCTCCCCTTTTCTTGTTCCACCCGTTCTAACATCTCGATCGTTCCTCGGTCCAAGGCTTTGCCTAGGACCGCATGCCCCGAGGCTCTGCCTCGCTCGCCAAGAAAAATAGCGTATCAACGATGGCGATTCTTTTCCCATTTGTAGCAACCCGCTGCAAGGTACCATCCAGCCCCGAGGATGCACCCGCCAAAAGCGATCATGAGAATGCCACCGCCCCAATGGCTCCAATGGTTTTGGTGGAACATAACGAAGCCCGTTCCAATCATGGGTAGTCCTGCGTAGGCAGTGAATGCGAATATGAAGAACGCCAAAAAACATCCGCATCCAGTCGGTGGAGGCGGCGGAGATTTCGGTTCTTGGCTATCTGCTTGCGGAGGTGAGTATGGATTGTTCAAGGCTGCTGCTTGCGTGCGCTGAGGGAGAGCTTCGGTGCCAGAGAAACTCAGATGGCAAAAAAAACGGCTGAAGCGAGGCTTCAGCCGTTCTAGATCCGATTGGATGTGGCGATTCTGTAAACCCCACGATGGTTTGAAGTATCTATCGTTCTTCCAACACAAGCTCGGTGATCAGTCCTTCGGCACCGGGAGTCATGGCGCGGAGCTTGCGAGCGATCTCACCCTTTTCCGAAACGCTGGCTTTTTTCGCCTTCGCTCGGAAGACCTTCAGTTTCTCACGTCGTTTTCGACGACGCTTTATTTCTCTTCCTCTTTCGCTACCACCCACAGTGTTTCTCCTCGTTTGCTTGCGTCTAGACAGGCTAGACGCCTATCCCAGCCTTTTTTGTAGCACTCTGCATACATAACGTCCAGATGTGGTGCGACTCCTGTAAAAGCGGCCTAGCCGCGAGCCTTCCGGCGAATTGCTCCGCCACTTCAAAAATACGCTCAACAGCCCTGTAAATACCGCAAGTAAAATCCAGCGAACATGATTCGTTCGTTTGTTACAATAAGGATAGGTCGCCTATCGTCGGCAGCTCGACTTCTATACCTAGGAAACACCAACACGTGACAGAACGCGACCGTACGGGGAGTGTTGTCAGCGAATCGGCCGTTCTTGTCGGCCTGATGCTGCCAGAAAACGCAAGCTACTTTGATGATTTGGACGAGCTGGAAGGCTTGGCCGAAGCCGCGGGTACCCAGGTCGTAGGCAAGCTGACGCAAAAGCGTGAGACTCCGACGCCCGGATCTTATCTCGGGAGTGGTAAGGTCGAAGAACTGGTTACCCTCGTTACGGCGACCGAAGCCGATGTGGTCATTTTCGATAATGATCTTTCGCCCGGCCAAGTTCGCACGCTTGAAGCTGCCACCGATGTGAAAGTCCTTGATCGTACGGAGCTCATCCTCGACATCTTCGCTTCGCACGCGCAAACCCACGAGTCACGCTTAGCCGTTGAACTCGCACAGCTTGAGTATTCGCTGCCTAGGTTGAAGAATTTGTGGAGCCACCTTTCGCGTTTGAAAATGGGCGTGGGTATGCGTGGTCCTGGCGAAAAGCAACTGGAGGTAGACCGCCGGTTGGTCGAGAAGCGTATTCACGATCTCAAAACAGAACTTCACAAAATCGAAAAACGAAAAGAGCGTCAGGTCGCCGGTCGTTCCGATCACATGACGGTGTCGTTGGTTGGCTACACGAACGCGGGCAAGAGCACGCTTATGAATCGGCTCACCGACGCCGACGTCAAAGCTCAGGATCAGCTCTTCGCGACACTCGACACTCGCACGCGACGCTGGCACTTGCCCAACTGGGGACCCGTATTGCTTAGCGATACGGTTGGCTTTATTCGCGACCTTCCGCATCGTTTAGTCACGAGCTTCAAAGCAACGCTCGAAGAAACGCGGCAATCCGATTTGCTTCTTCATGTTGCGGATGCGTCGAATCCACATGTGCTTGATCAGATTACGGCAGTGTTCAAGGTCTTGGAAGAGCTAGAGATTGATGAAAAAGATGCCTTGCTGATTTTGAACAAAGTTGATCGCTGCGAAGATCCATCTCAGATACAGGCCATAAAAAACCGCTATCCCAATGCGGTCAGCATCAGCGCCAAAACAGGACAAGATATCGACAAGCTCTCGCACGCTGTGAGTGATGCACTCAGTCGCTCGTTTATCGAGGTCGATATCAATCTGAGCGTCGCGGATGGCAAACTCAATGCGTTTATCGCAGCGCATGGCGACGTTCTCTCGAAGCAGTACGACAACGAACGCGTTGTTATTCACTGTCGCATGCCGCAGAAGTATCTTGGTCGCATCCGCGATGATGATGTGACGATCACGCATCGTAAAAAACGAGGCCTACCGGAAACGTCGGAATCCAGCGATGACGCGGAACTGCCAATCGAAGACGTGGCCTAGCGCGGAATCTTGAAGCTGTGTTTCGACCCAAACGCCAACTCGCACAACGCCGAACACTGATTACTGGCGCTTCCAGCGGCATTGGTCACGCGCTCGCGATGCAGCTCGCTGAACGCAAAGCGAAACTGATTCTCACCGCACGACGAGAAGAACGCCTGAAGACACTCTCGGACGAAGTACTGAGCTTCGGCGCCGAGGTGGTAGTCGTGCCCGGAGACGTGACGGACCCAGAGCATCGTGCGGCGTTGCTCGAAACGGCTCAACGAGAATTCGGTGGCCTCGATATCCTGATAAACAACGCTGGAATTGGTGGCATAGGTACGTTTGCCTCGGCTACGGAATCGCGACTTCGCAAGATTATGGAAGTCAATTTTTTCGCGCCGCTGGAATTGATTCGCAGTGCTTTGCCGCTGCTTGGAGAAAGTGACGATGGCGTCATCGTCAATGTTGGCTCCGTCCTGGGCCACTGCGCGGTTCCAAAGAAATCCGAGTACTGTGCGAGCAAGTTTGCCATGCACGGAATTTCGGATGCTTTGCGGGTGGAGCTGGTCGAGCAAAATATAGATCTTCTGATGATTAGCCCAAGTACGACCCGCAGCGAATTCTTCACTAATGCCATGCGTTCGTCTGGCAAGGCTGCCACCAACAAGAAGGCGATGACGCCAACTCAAGTCGCTCGAGCGACGATCCGTGCGATGCAAGTTCGTCGTCGAGAAACGATTCTTTCGATCGGTGGTAAAACGCTTGTCGCCGCTGATCGTCTTTTTCCGGGCATCATGAGCCGCATTCTGCAGCGTTTCGGGTAGACCGCGGAAACGTCGGTACTCACTCGCGTGATTAGAATTGCCTGATTGCCCAAATACGACTACAACGCGCGGTATGGGTGAGAAGAAGAAAAAGAGCCGAGCGGAATCTACACCGAGTCCAACGACCAATCCATCGGTTTTTTTGAACGAAACGCTCCGTTGGGGACTGTTGTCGGTCGGCTTACTCTGGCTTTCGTTTCCTCCCGTGAACCTATGGCTCTTGGCTTGGATCGCGCCGATCGGTTGGATTCGTATCATTCGAAATCCTGAGATTGCAAGTGGCCGACCATTGCGCTGCTTCTACCTGATCGGATTTGTGCACTGGTTGGCGATGACGTATTGGGTCACGCTACCGCATTGGTTGGCTGCCGTTGGTTGGCTTTTTCTGGCTGGCTACCTTGCGATTTTTGTCGTTGGCTTTCTCTGGCTGGCTCGTTGGCTCGTCCATCGCAATCAGATTGCTGCGATCTTCGCGGTGCCCCTTGCGTGGACGACGATGGAAGTTCTGCGGACGCATTTGTTCACGGGTTTTGGGCTAGTACCACTTTCGCACAGCCAAGTTGATTTCTTGTCGTTGATTCAGATTGCCAGCGTGACAGGTGCGTATGGCGTGAGCTTCGTCGTCATCATGTGCGCCACGGTGATCGATGAATGGATTGCACACTTTCGCTCGCCCGAAAATTCGCCACGTAAGTACTGGCCTACTGTCGTAGCGACTCTGGTGCTGCTCGCGTGCGTGACATTTGGCTACTTCCAGTTGCATAATGAACCCGAAACGACAGGCACAGCAACGGTAGCGATTGTTCAGGGTTCACTAGACACTGTGTTTGATGACAACAGCCAGCAACGAGAGCAGGCGTTTGCAGACTATGAACGGATGTCGGGTGACGTCACTTCGAAACGCAAGATTGATCTCGTGATTTGGCCCGAGTCAATGTTCGCGGACAGTAAGCGAATCATTGGCATTACGAAATACGATCCAGAGCTCGGCAAAGAGAAAATGTTTGCCGACGGAACAACCATCGAAGAATGGGCGAGCCTGCGTGACATCACCGCGATGAGGTTGATTCGCGCGTACGGAACGAAGTGTTTGATGGGTACCGGCACTGAATACATTCACGCGACCAGCGTTGATAGTTACAACACCGCGGCGTTCTACGATGGGAACGGCGTTTTGCTCGATTCCTACTACAAGATGCATCCAGTTATGTTTGGCGAGTACTTGCCCCTTGGTAGTTGGATGCCATGGTTGTATCGGCTTGCTCCGATTGGAAGTGGCCTTACGCCAGGTACCGAGCCGAAGTCGTTTCCAGTTCGCGACATCGAGATCTCGCCGTGTATCTGCTTCGAGAACACGGTTCCTCATCTGATTCGCAAGCAGATTAGTGATCTGCAACGGCAAGGAGCATCGCCGCAAGCGATGGCAACGCTGACCAACGATGGTTGGTTTTGGGGATCGGCGTTGCTCGACTTGCATCTCGCGTGTGGAATCTATCGCGCCGTCGAGAATCGGCGTCCGATGCTCATCGCCGCGAACACCGGCATTTCTGCGCACATTGACGAGTGCGGACGTGTGTTAGAGCAGGCTCCTAAGAGAAAGTCTCGAGTGCTTGTCGCGAACGTAGAAGGTCGCGAACTAAGTTCGCTCTACACGCAGTTCGGCGATTGGTTGTTTGGGTTTGGCTGCGTGTTGTTGTCGGCGATTGGGATCGTCGTTGGGAAGTGGTTCTCGTAGCTGACTGAGGCAAAGATCCCCAGAGGAAAAAGTCCGAAGGGACGCTGGCCCTAGAACCTGCAAGATCCGCGCAACGAACAGGTCTAACCTCGCGAGCGGCGCATCAACAGATACTCCATCAATGCTTTATCGAATTGCATACTCGTATCGATCGGCACGTAATCGACACCGATTTTGACGCACTCCCGCTTATAGTTTTCGCGGAACTCATTGACTTCATCCAAATACTGTTGTCGGATTCCGTTTGCGTCGATTTCAACTTTTTGGTTCGTCTCCGGGTCTTCGAACTCTGTCATCCCTGTAAATGGGAAGCTAGTTTCGGCCTCATCCAAGATGTGGAATAGGATGACGTCGTTGCCTCCGTGTCGCAGTCGTCCTAGCGACTGCATGACCGGTTCAGCATCGCAGAGCAGATCGCTGAAGATCATCACCAGCGAGTGCTGCTTTAGCATCGCTGCGATTTGATTCAAGCTGTATGCGATATCTGTTTCTTCAGCCGGTTCAAGATTCGAAAGTAGCGAGAGGATGTTACCTAGTTGTGTTCGTTTGGATTTCGGTGCGAGGCTTTGGCGGACCTTGGTGTCAAACGTGATGAGCCCAACGGGATCCTGCTGCTGTACCATCAAGTAACAAAGTGCAGCGGCTAGTGAAATCGCATAGTCGAATTTTGTGAGGTCTTGGCGATAGGTGAACGCCATCGATTGACTGCGATCGAGCACCAAATAGCCGGTGATGTTCGTTTCGGCTTCAAATTTTTTGACGTAGTACTTGTCCGTCTTCGCGTAGACAAGCCAATCGATGTCTTTCGGATCGTCACCCGGTGAGTACCGTCGATGTTCCGAGAACTCGACCGAAAAACCTTGAAATGGACTCGCATGTAGTCCCTGTAAGAAACCCTTCACCACGAACTGAGCTCGCAGGTCGAGCCGCGAGATCTGGCGTATGACTTCGGGCTTCAGGTATTTTTCGACCGACATTTTTCATGAACCGCTATTTGAATTTATCGGGTTCCGGCTCGGGAGTCTCTGCCAACAGACGCTGTACTACGTCTTCGGTCGTCATGCCTTCCGCTTGAGCTTGAAAGTTTGTGCTGACCCGGTGGCGAAGTACGGGCACCGCGATCTTTTTCACGTGTGCGATACCCACGGAGAATTTACCCTCCATTGCGGCGAGTGCTTTTCCACCTTGGATTAAGAATTGACCCGCACGCGGTCCTGCTCCCCAATCGACTAGCTCGCGTACGAACTCGGGTGCCGCTTCATCTTTCGGTCGCGTTGAACGCACGAGTCTCGAAACGTATTTGATCACGTGTTCGCTTACCGCCACGCTGTGTACGAGCTTTTGTAGATTTACAATTGCCCGCGATGACAGGATCTTTCGGACTTCGACTTTTTCATTGCGAGTCGTAGACGCCAGAATCTGTTCTTCTTCTTCAGCCGTCGGGTAGCCAACTTTGATGTTGAACATGAAGCGGTCAAGTTGGGCTTCTGGCAGCGGGTATGTGCCTTCTTGTTCGATGGGGTTCTGCGTCGCGATGGTGAAGAACGGTTCGGGCAAGTCGTACGTGTTGCGGCCCACGGTAACCTGGCGTTCTTGCATCGCTTGGAGCAACGCGGCTTGAGTCTTCGGCGGAGTACGATTGATTTCGTCGGCGAGCAGGATGTTCGTGAAGATCGGGCCTTCGACGAATCGGAACTCGCGACGACCGTTTTCGTCTTCGTCCAAGACGTTGGTTCCGGTGATGTCCGAGGGCATCAAGTCCGGCGTGAATTGAATTCGCTTGAAGCCAACGTCCAAAATCTTCGCCAACGTGCTGACCATCAGCGTCTTGGCCAGTCCGGGAACGCCCTCCAGC